>JAYWEO010000319.1:0-6153 GCA_043779225.1 Prosthecobacter sp. | reverse complement strand
CGTGTGGGAGTACCACTTTGATCCCGGCACGAATCTTGTGGATGTGTACATCCAGCGGCTGCGGCGGAAAATCGACGACGGCGAGGAAGTGAGGCTCATCAATACCGTCCGCGGTGTCGGCTATTGCGTGAAGGCGGATTAGGCGATGAAAAGCTGGCCGCTGCGGACGCGCCTGATCATGTGGACTGTCGTGGTCGGGGGATTTTCCGTGGGCCTGTTTGGGTTGCTCGCGGTGCAGTCGCTGAAATCGAAGGCGCTCCACCAGCTCGATGCGACGCTTCGCAATGAGGCGGAGAGCGTCTTTGAAGGTGTGAAAAAGCTCGGGCACCCGATGGACTGGAGCGATCCGGCCGAGCTGTCATTGCTCTTCAATCGGATCGTCAGCCTTTACAGCTTTGAAATCGAGCAGCCGCCGGGCAATCCGGTCTACCGATCCAGGACGCTCGGGAGCAACGCCCTGCCCAAGGGCCCCGAAGGCATCGCCATCACCGGAGATCTGAACCAGACCGACACCGCGCGGATCCTGCAGATCAGCAAAGGCACGCTTCTGGTCCGCGTGGCCATGGACATCAGCCCGTTCGCCAAATGGGAGATGAGCATGTGGTGGACCTATTCGATCATTCTCCCACTTGCGCTCGCTTCCCTCGTCGTCGGCACTCGCTGGCTTTACGGCAAGGCCCTGAAGCCGGTCGACGACATCGTGCATGCCGCTGAGCACATCACCGCCGACCGTCTCGACCAGCGCCTGCCGGTGACCGGCAGCCACGATGAGATCGGGCACCTCACCACCGTGCTGAACCAGATGATCGACCGCCTTCAGCTCAGCTTCGAGCAGGCGCGCCGGTTCAGCGCCGACGCCTCGCATGAACTCAAGACGCCGCTCACCGTCATCCGCGGCGAACTGGAAATGGTGCTCCGATCCGGAGAAATTCCGCACGGCACCGAGCGCACGATCCTCGATCTGCTGGAGGAGACCGGCCGCCTCATCCACATCGTCGAGGGCTTGCTGCTGCTCTCGCGGGCGGATGCGGGAAAATTTCAGGTCGGCGACGAGGCAGTCGGCCTCACCGAGCTGGTCGAGGAACTCGCCGAGGACATCGAGATCATCGGCGACAGGCTGGAAATCGGCGTGGAGCTGCATCTCACGCACGGGATTCGCGTCAGGGGCAGCCTCCAGTTTCTCCGGCAGCTCGTGCTCAATCTTTTCGACAACGCGATCAAATACAACCGGCAGTCGGGCACGATTCACTGCGAGCTGTTCGCCGCCGGCGGCATGGCGGTCTTCCGCATCGCCAATACCGGCGTGGACATCTCTCCCGCAGATCGCGAACGGATCTTCGACCGCTTCTTCCGCGTGGAATCCTCCCGCACGCGGGGCGATGGCGGCGTGGGAGGCCACGGTCTCGGGCTGAGCATCGCGCGCGAAATCGTCCGCGCGCACGGCGGCACGCTCACCGTCGAGCCCTCGCAGCCGGGCTGGGTCGTGTTCCAGTTCACGATCCCGCTTTGCGAGCACACTGGCGAGGACGGCGCGGAAAATCCGATGCACGCGTCGGTGCATGCGGCTGGCTGATGCTATTTCAGCGGCTCCTTTTTCCCGCAGCCGCAGCCGCCGTCGCTCTGACAGCCCTTCTTTTTCCGCATGCGTCGCACGAGGTAAAGCAGCGCGCCGAGGACCGCCGCAGCCACGAGGATTTGCTGGAGGGTCGTGTTCATCGGAATCCGAGCAGATGCCCGCCCTGGTACACCACGAATGCGCCGATCCACGCGAGCGCGGTCATGTAGGCGATTTGGAAAAGCGGCCAGCGCCACGAATTCGTCTCGCGGCGCACGATGGCGACGGTGCTGATGCACTGCATCGCGAGGACGTAGAAGACCATGATCGAAAGGCACACTAGAGGCGTGAAGACAGGTGTGCCGTCGGCCCTGCGTTCGCCGCGCATCTGCGTGCGCAGATCCTCGTTCTCGGCCTTGGCGTCCTCGATGTTGTAAATCTGGCCCATGGTGCTGACGAAAACTTCGCGCGCGGCGAACGATGCCACAAGGCCGATCCCGATTTTCCAATCGTAGCCGAGCGGCGCAATGATGGGCTCGATCGCGTGCCCCATCCGCCCGCCGATGCTGTGCGCGAGGACTTCCGATTGCGTCGGGTTCGGCGTCGAGGGCTTCGGATAGCTGAGCAGCGCCCAGAGGATCACGCTCAGCGCGAGGATGACCGTGCCCGCCCGGCGGAGGAACAGCACCGCGCGTTCCCACATCCGCTGCACGATGCCGCGAAGCACCGGCGCGCGGTACGGCGGGAGCTCGAGCAGCAGCATGGGCGTCTCGCTGCGGAGGATCGTTTTTTTGAAAAGGCCCGCCATCACGAATGCCGCGACGATGCCGATCAGATACATGCACAGCATCACGCCCGCCTTGCTCCACACGCCATACGCGGGCATGAGCAGCGCGATCATGATCGCATAGACTGGAAGCCGCGCGGAGCAGCTCATGAGCGGCGCGACGAGGATGGTGACAAAGCGGTCGTTGCGATTCTCGATCGTGCGCGTCGCCATGATGCCCGGAATCGCGCACGCGAACGAACTCAGCAGCGGCACGAATGATTTCCCGTGCAGCCCGACGCGCGACATCATGCGGTCCATGATGAACGCGGCGCGGGCCATGTAGCCGCTGTCCTCCAGCAGCCCGAGGAAGAAAAAGAGGATGAGGATCTGCGGGAGGAAGACGACGACATTGCCGACGCCGCCGATCACTCCGTCCACGACGAGGCTCCGCAGATCGCCCTCCGGCAGATGCGCGCCGGTCCACTTGGCGACTGCCTGCATCCCGGCGCGGATCCAATCCATCGGTGCCTGCGCGACGACGAAGATGCACACAAACATCAGCGCCATCATGCCGACGAACGCGACCCAGCCCCACACCCGGTGCGTGAGTATCCGATCGATGTGATCGCTGAAGGTGAGCCCGTGCGAATCCTCGCCCTGCCGATGCACGACGGACGCGCACACTTCCGAGACCCACGCGTAGCGCGCATCCACCGGCGCGGCGATCGGGTCGAGCCCGCTGAGCTTCAGCCGCTCCCGCGCGGCATGGATCTCCTTGAGCAAGGCCGTGTCCCCTTTCACCTCCGCGGCGAGGCGTTCGTCTTCGAGTGAAAGGAGCAGCATCGCCTCCGGGCGCACGCTGGCGGCGTGGCATTTCAAAATGCGCGACAGCGCGGCGACCTCGCGTTCGAGGACGATCGGGAGCTGCGCCTTGCATTCCGAGACGTGCAGCGTCGCGCGCGAGAGCGCCTGCTTCAGCTCGATGATTCCCTGGCCGCGGCTCGCGACCATCGGGATCACCGGCACGCCGAGCGTGTTTTTCAGCGCGAGGAGATCGATCGTCAGCCCGCGCTGCTCGGCCACGTCCACCATGTTCAGCGCGACGATGACGGGGATTCCCAGCTCCAGAAACTGTGCGACGAGATAGAGATGCCGATCCAGATTCGACGCATCGATCACCGCGATGATCGCATCCGGCCGAGGCGTGCCGGGCACGCGGCCGAGCAGCACGTCGCGCGACACCGCCTCATCCGGCGAACGCACTTGCAGGCTGTAGCTGCCAGGCAGATCGAGCAGCTCCATCGCCTCGCCGTGGCTGCCGAAAAATCGCCCGGTCTTTTTTTCCACCGTCACGCCGGGATAGTTCCCGACCTTCTGCCGCATCCCGGTGAGCAGGTTGAAAATGGTGCTCTTGCCGGCATTCGGATTGCCGGCGATGGCGAAGCGGCGGAAGACTGGCGCGGGCTCGGCCATGGCTCAGACGCGCTGCACGCGGATGCCTGCGGCTTCGGCCTTGCGCAGGGAGATGTGACCGCCCCGGACCTTGAATTCGATCGGATCGCCCATCGGCGCGAATCGCACGACCTCGATCACGGTGCCGATGGTGAAGCCCATTTCCATCACGCGCCCGCGCATGGAACCGGGCACCTCAAGGGCAGTCACTTTTCCACGCTGGCCTGGCTGGAGGCCGCTGAGGGGCTCCGCATTTTCCGCGTCCTCGCTCATGGCCTGCTCAGGCTGCGAAGCGCTCCACTTCGACGTGATCGCAAAGCTCCCGGCCCAAGGCCAGACGCGTCCCCATGAGCATGCAGATGATCGCCGCGCCGTCCGCGATTTTCCGGATCACCACGTGGTCGCGGAAGCCCATTTCGCGCAGCCGGACGCAGTGCGGGCAGTCGGGGCAGATGTGGCGCACACGGAGCTTCTCGCCGCATTTTGCGGTCGCGAGGGTCATTCTGGGAACAACGGGTAGCATCGGTGTGGTTCTTATTACTGCGGATGAGATTGGGTCGCAAGAAGAATTGCGATTGAGTCGCAATTAACCCGGCTTGCAGGGGAAAGACCCGCTCACGGCCTCCTCGTTAGACACTTTGGATGCCGCTCAGCGAGGCTTCGTCGCCGCCTTCAGCGCCACGGCCGCGATTTCGTCACCGAGCCATTCCCAGCCGCCGCCTTCGGTATTGAAGACGGAGACGCATGCAAGTTTCCGCGTCACGTGAAAGACGCCGAAAAATCCGCCCATGTGGCCGCAGTGGCAGACCGCTTTGCCGCCGATGCCAGGCAGTTCCGTCGTCCAGAGGCCGCCCGCGTACGCGCTGTCGTCCGGCGGTGTCTGCAAAAATGTGAAGGTCTCCGCTTTCACGAGCCGCGGCTCCCCGCTCGAAAGCCACGCCGCATACCGCGCAAAATCCGCGAGCGACATGTGCACACATGCGCCGGGCGCGAGCGCGGGCGGGAATTGGTTTTCCGGCGAAGGTGCGACTGGCGTGAGCTGATCGCCGTCGCGACGGTGCCCCCACGGCTGATCCAGTTTGCCCGGCGTGGCCGGCGCTCCGAAGCCCGCGGTCTTCAGCCCGAGTGGCTGGAAAATATGCGTGCGCAGCAGGTCCTCGTAGTCGGCGTCTGCCGCGCGCTCAAGGATCGCGCCGAGCAGGCCGTAGCCGGAATTGCTGTACTCGAATTTCCCCGGCGGCTTCGACGGCGCATGGCCGAGCAGCATCCGGGCAAATGCCGCGCGCTGCTCGCGAGGCGTGCCTTTCCCGGCGTCGAGCGTGCGCCATTCGCCGCGCGACATCGGCGCGATGCCGCTGCGCTGCGTCACGAGATGCCAGAGCGTCACTTTCCGCCAGCCGGGATCGCAAGGCACACCTGGCAGCGTCTCGGAAATCGGCATGTCCCAGCGCAGCCTGCCTGCATCCACGAGGACGCCGGCGAGCGTGGCCGTCATGCTCTTCGTGCAGGAGCCGATGTGCCACACGTCGTCATTCGTCACGCGCACGTCGCGATCCGCGCGGCGAAGTCCCGTCGCTCCGATCGCCGTGATGCGCCCATTTTCCACGACCGCCGAGGCGCACGCGGGCAGCTTGTATTTCGCGCGCAGCGGTTCGAGATCCGCGGAAATGTCGCGAGGCTCCGCGGCGAATGCGGATGATGCGAGGGCGAAAAGTGGGAGCAGGCTGCGCGACGTGGCCATCAGCGATTTCCCGAGGCGCGGAGGATGACGTTCACAAGCGGCCTGGGCACGTACCAGCGCGAGCGTTCGAGCACCTTGCCGGTGCGCGGCGTGCGCGGCGCGGTGCCGGTTTTCGAGAGTTTCCCCGTCGGGCGCGGCGCGGTCGGATCGGGCGCGCTCGGATCGATCAGCAGCGAGTCCACGATGACGACTCCGGCGGGTGCGCCTTCGCGGACGATGTCGTGCTTGATTACGAGCTGGCCCGCCGACTTGTCGCGCTGAGCGATGAAATTGTAAGTGTGGTAGCCGCCGGTGTCGGTGATGTCCGCCGTGCGCACGCGCGGGTTTGGATCGGTGAGATGCACGCTCACGACCTGTTCCGAGAGATCCGTCACGAGCGTCATCGCCGTGTAGCCGCCGGCGAAGATGCCGGTGAAGGTATTCGCCGTGAGCGACCCGACCGGCAGGCCGGGCGTGGTGATTTTCACCCGTGCGGCATTGCTGTTTTCAAGGTGCAGATTCTTGCGCGCCGTCGCGAGCGGCGTGAGATACGGCACTTCCGGGTAGATGATGATGGAATCCTCCGCGATGAACTTTTCCCCCGAGCCAAGCTGGCTGCCGAAGAGCGCGGCGAGATCCTTGCGCGTCATGTCGCCG
>JAYWEO010000318.1:0-15170 GCA_043779225.1 Prosthecobacter sp. | reverse complement strand
AGGCGCAGGTGCATGGGATCGCGTACGACGGCAGCGACGCGCTCGTCACCGTCACGCTTTCGCCGCGGCTCGCGGCCGAATGCGCGGGATATGTGGAGGCTGCGCCAAAGGTGCAGGCTGCGCCAAAGATGCGCGGCTCTGCGAAGCCTGCGAAGAAGGGCAATGTTTTTCGCGACACCGGGCGCGAAACCAGCTATCGCAGACGCCCCGCCGCCAAAATGCGTAAAGCCCAACCCAACGCATGAGTTTCCTCGACCGATTCAAGCGAAAGCAAAAACCGGACAACGCCCCCGTACCCGCGCCTGAGCAGCAAAAAGCAACGCAGTCTGGAAGCACAGGCGCAGCGAAGCCCCCGGTGACGCCCCCGGCCGCTTCGCCGGAGCCCGAGGATGTCCGGCTGGAGCTGGGCGACTTTCTCCATCGCATCCCCGCGCAGCTTCTCCTGCCAGGGCCTCATGATCTGAAGGTGGAGCTGAGGTTCGACATCGCCGGACTCTCACGGCGGATCGCGCAGGGCGAGACCATGGTGAATCTCGCCGAGATCTACCGCAGGGCGCCGCAGATTTTCCGTGCCGAGGTGATCGAGGCGGACAATGTGGAAATCCGCTTCCCCTGGCAGAAAATCCAGAGGCTCCTCGGGAATCCCAGGGAAGGTGCCGCAGCCGAGGGAAGTCCTGCGGCATTCTCGCCGCTCGCCGAGAAGCTGCGGGTGAAAAAACCCGGCATGAAACCCGCGCCCGCCGCACCCAAGTCTCCTTCCTCGCCGGCAGGGCGTGTCCTCCCAGGGCGTGGCGGAGCGGAGGGGGGATCGTGGTTCACGCGCACCGGCGCGGAAAAGCCGGTGGACCGTCCTCCGCAGCTCCCTTCGAAGAAACCGGCCGCAGGTGCGTCACCGGCTCCTGCGCCCGCAGCTGCGAAGCCTGCGGAGACCCCGCTGCGCATCGCAAAGGAAACGCCCGCGCCAGCACCGGCGCCAGCGTCGGTCACGGATGCCGCGGCCGCTGCAAAGGCGGATCTCCAGCTCGCCGATCTGCCTGTGGACGTGCAGCGCCGTGTCGCGGTGCTCCGCGGCGACTACGAGCGGCAGATTGTGGATTTGGAAAAGCAGCGCAAGTCGCTCACCGAGGCTCACGAGAAATCGGCCGCGGAAGTGGAGAAGCTCCGCCGGGATGTGGAGAACGCGATGAACCAGGTCGCGGAAGGCAGCACGGCAGTCTCCATCCGCACCGATCTCGCCGGTCGCGCGAACAAGGAGCGTGAGAAAATGCGCGAGGAGCTCGATGCGAAACATCAGGAGATCGAGCGGCTGAAGGCGGAGATCGCAAAATTTGAAAACGTGCAGCAGCCCGCCGATCCCGGCGATGCCTCGCTGCCCGCGGCGGCCCGGCGCAAGCGGGATGCCGAACGCATGGTGGATGAGCTGAACCGGCGCATCAAATCCATGGAGCAGGCGCAGAAGGAATCCGCGCTGGAGCTTGCACGGGAGAAGGACGCGCGGTCGAAGGCGGAGAAATTCCTCGCCAGCGCGGACAAGCTGCAGGTCGAGACGGCGACCTACATGGAGACCGCGAAGCAGGAGATGCGGAAAGAGGTCGAGCTGGGCGTGAAGCATCGCGAGGTCGAGATGCGCAAGTCGCTGAAGGATCTTCAGACGGAGGTGGACGCGCTTCAGGCGCACAACAGGACCGTCAACGCCGATCTCGATGCAGCCCGGCTGCGTGCGGCGGAACTCGAAGTCCGCCTCGCGGGCGTCGCGGACCCTGCGCAGCATCACTCGCAGACGGTGGAGCGGCTGGAATCGGAGATCGCGACGTACCGGGATCGCCTCAAGGTGCTCGTGCAGGAGCGCGACACGGCCCGTTTGGAAAAGGAGAAGGCCGCGCTGGTGATTCAGGAAAAGACCGAGGCCGAGGCCCGGCATGCCCGCGATCGGGAGCAGGAACGCGGCGAGGCTGGAAAGCGTCTCGCGGAATCCGCCGCGCGCGTCACTTCACTCGAACAGCTCGCGCAGGCGAAGGACGCCGAGATCCGCCAGCTTCAGGCCGCGATCGAGAGCCGTGGCAGCGAAGGCAGTGACATTTCCGTGCTGGCCAAGCAGCTCGATGCGCTCAAGGCGCAGCAGGCCGAGGAGCAGGCGCAGTCCCGCCGCGAGCGCGAGGCGATGCTCCAGGAACGGCAGCAGTTCACCGGCAGGCTGCGCGAGCAGGGTGCGTCGCTCGAGGGGCAGATCAATGCGCTCATCGTCGAGCGCGACCGACTGCGCAAGGAGACGGAATCCATCAACGTCCGCCTCCACAGCGAGATCACGGGGCGCGAGGAGATCGCGGCGAAGATCCAGGCCGAGCATGCCGCGGCGCTCAAGGCGCGCGAGGACATCGCGAGGCAGCTTTCCGAGACCGAGCGCGCGTTCAAGGAATTGAAGAAGCAGCACAGCCGCCTCGCGACCGGCGCGCAGGGGCTGCTTGCCGATCCGGTGCTGCAGACGGAGATCGATCAGTCTCGCAGCCAGCTCGCCGCCGCGCGGGAGGCGGAGAAAAAGGCGGCTGCGGCGAAGCAGCAGGCCGAGGCCGATCTCGCGGCCATGCGAGCCGAGCGCCAGAACGCGCTCGCCACACTTTCCGAGGAGCGCGAGACATCGCAGCGGCTCGAGATGCAGATGGGGCAGGTGCAGGGCGAACTCGCAAAGCTGAACGGCACGCTCGAAAACGTGATCCGCGAACGTGACGAGGCGGAGACGGAGATGCAGCGCGTGGCGATGGCGCTCGCCGATCTCGAAAGCAAGGCGAAGAAGGATGCCGCCGCCCTCATCGCGGAGCGCGACGCGGCGCGTCAGGAGATGGCTGCCATCAGCGCGCAGCTCGCCGAGGCGCGGTCGCACCATGAGCACCTTGCCGGTTCGCTGGATCATACGCGCGAGTCGCTCGTCGCCGAGATTGCGCAGACGACCGGCAGGCTCACCGAGGTGGACCTGCGCCGCCAGCAGATCGAGTCGCAGCTCGCCGCCGAGCAGGTCGCGCATGCCGAGAAGCTCGGCGCATTGCAGGCGAGGCACGAGCAGTCGAAGGAGAGCTTTGCGGCGGAACTCGAAAAGGTCCGCAAGGAGCTCGCCGCCGCGTACGGGAAGATCGCATCGAGCGAGCAGACACTTTCCGAGGCCACGCGATCGGCGAATCAGGAACGGACCGCGCTTTTGCAGGAGAAGGCGGAGCTCGAGCGGCGTTTCGCGGAGCTTCAGAAGACGATGGGCGACGCGGCGCGCAGGGCCGGGGAGCAGGAGACGGCGCTGCGTGCGGTCTCGGAGGATTTGCAGCAGCGGCTCGCGGCGGCGGAGCGCTCGGCGGCCGAGGCGAAAAAGGCCGCGGAGGCGGATCATCAGGCGCAGGAAAATGTGCGCGCGGATCTCGAGCACCGGCTTGCCGAGCTGCAGGTCATCTTCGAGGAGACGCGCGATGATGCGCATGAACGGCACACGGCGCTTTCCGCGGAACGGAATGAAATCCACGGACGCCTCGCGGCGACGCTCACCTCGCTGGAGGAGGCCAAGCGTGCCTCGGATCAGGAAAATTTTGCACTGACGCAGGCTCGCGAAGAGCTCGGGCGCAGGCTCGCCGAGGTGGAGTCCGCACGGGCGGAGGCCATCCGCGCCGCCGATGAAGAGCGCGCGAGCTTTGCCGAAATCAAGGAGGAGCTGGAGATGCGTCTCCTGGAGGCGAATCGCCTCCTCGAAGAGGAGCGCCACGCAGCCGATGCGACGAAGGCGGGACTGGAGAACCGCCTGGCCGAACTCGCGAACGCCATGGCCGAGGCGCAGCGCACCGCCGCAGGCGAGCACGCCGCACTTCTCGCGAAGCACGACGAGCTGCACGGCCATCTGCACTCGGTCACGCAGGCGCTGGAGGAAACACGGCACACCGCGGCGGATGCCCATGCGGCTGTCTCGGCGGAGAAGGCGGATGTCGAACGTCGCCTTGCCGAGACGGAGAATCTGCTCAACGAGACGCGGAAGCATTCCGCCGACGAATATGCCGCGCTCACCGCGAAGCATGATGATTTGCACGGGCAGCTCACCACGATCACACAGGCGCTGGACGAGACACGCCGCACCGCTGAGGCGGAACATGGCGCGGTCTCTTCGGAAAAGGCGGACGTCGAGCGCCGCCTCGGGGAGACGGAGCATCTCCTGTCCGAGACGAAGCGGCTTTCCGCCGAGGAGCATGCGGCACTTTCCGCGACTCGTGATGAATTGCAGGCGAAGCTCTCGGAGACCGTCCAGACTCTCCTTGAGACGAGGCGCGCAGCAGCCGAGGAAGTGGAGTCGCTGAGCCACGCAAAGGCGGAGATCGAGCAGCGTCTTGCGGACAGCGAAAGGGCGCTTTCGGAATACCAGATCGCCGCCTCGGAAAAACACGAGGCGCTCTCCGCGGAAAAGGCCGCGCTGGAGGAGCGCCTGCGGCAGTCCGAGCAGGCGCACGCGAATCTGCACCTGGAGTCCGGGCACATGCAGGAAAGCCTGGAGGCGGAAAAGGCGGTGCTTTCGCAATCGCTCAGCGAGGCGCAGCGCAAGTCCGAGGAGGATCAGAAAAATTTCGCCGCGCTCAAGACGGGGCTGCAGCGCCGTCTCGCCGAGCAGGAGGAGTCGCTGAACGAACTCAACGCGGCCTCGCGTGCCGAGATCAACCGGCTGGCCGCGGATAAGGCGGACCTTGAGCAACGCTTGCTCACCACCGAGCACACGCTCGCCGACACGCGCATGACGACGGATCGGGAGCACGCCGCGCTGGCCACCGCAAAGAACGAACTCGAATCGCGGCTGCACGAGACGGAGAAGACTCTGGCCGATGTGTGGAGGGCTTCATCCGAGGAGACCGCGGTGCTCACCAGGGAAGGGGACGCGCTCCGGCAGAAGCTGGCGGACACGGAGCACACGCTCGCCGAGGCAATGCGTGCCGCTGCCGAGGAGCATGCCGCGCTCGTGGCGGCGAGGGATGACCTGCAGCACCGGCTCACCGCGACCGAGCACAGCCTCATCGAGGCCCGCCGTCTCGCGACCGAGGAGCATGCCGCACTTTCCGCGCACAGGGATGATCTGCATCTCAAGCTCACCGAAATGGAGGGCACGCTGGCCGAGACCCACCGCACCGCTTCGGAGCACAGGGCTGTGCTCGAAGGCAGGGCAGGTGAACTCGGCGAGCAGCTCGAGGAAACGAACCGGGATCTCGAAGAGACGCGGCACACGATGGGCGCGGAGATTGCCTCGCTCAGCGAGGCGAAGGCGGATCTGGAAAATCACCTCGCGCAGCTTCGCGAGGAAATGGCGTCGGCCGCGCATGCGGCGGAGGCGAGGCATTCGCAGATCGTGGCGGAAAGGGCGGAAATCGAACACCGTCTCGCAGTCGCCGAGCAGACGCTCGCGGACACCCGCCAGACGGCGGAAAAGGAGCATGCGGCGATTTTGCAGGCGAAGGCCGAGATCGAGACGCGTCTCGCCGAGACCGGGCACATGCTCGCCGAGGTGCGGCAGGCCGCCGCGGCGGAACACAGCGCGCTCACCGCTTCACGCGACGGACTCCTGCAGAAGCTCGCCGAGACCGAGCACTCGCTCGCGGAGGCGCAGCGGATGGCGGGTGAAGAGAACACGAATCTCGCCGCGGAGATCGCCGCGCATGTCTCTGCGAAGACGGAACTGCTGGGCCACCTCGCGCAAGTCCGCGAGGAAATGGCGCACGCGGCGCTCGCGGCGGATGGACGGCATTTGGAGATTTCCGCTGCGAAGGCGGACCTGGAGCATCGCCTGGCCGCCGTCGAGCAGACGCTCTCCGAAGTGCGCCAGGCGGCTGCGGCGGAGCACGGCTCGCTCACCGCTTCGCGTGACGGACTCCAGCAGAAGCTCTCTGAAACCGAGCATGCGCTCGCTGGGGTGCGACACCAGGCCGGCGAGGAATTTTCCGCGCATGCGAAGGTGAAGGCGGATCTGGAAAAGCAGCTCGCCGACGTGCGCGGGGAAATGACGCATGCCACGCATGCGATGGAGGAGCGGCATTCGCAGCTCGCGGCAGAGAAGGCCGCGATCGAGGAGCACCTCCGTCAGTCGGAGCAGGCGTTCGCCGCGGCGGAGCGCAAGGCAGCGGAGGATCGCGGGAATTTTGAGAAACTGAAGGCCGGCCTGCAACGGCGCCTGGCCGACCACGAGGAGTCGCTGGGCGATCTGAACAGCACGTCGCGCGCGGAGATCAGCCGCATCACTGCGGAGAAGGAGGAGGTCGCGCGGGTGCTCGCGGAGACCGAGCGTGCGCTCGCCGAACATCAGCGGACCGCCGCCGCGGATCATGCCGCACTTTCCGCGCAGCGGGATGAGCTGCAGCACAGGATTGCGGGACTGGAGTCCGCCTTGCACGAGGCGCGGCGCGTCGCTGCAGAGCAGAAGTCCGCGCTCGATCAGCAGATCGAGGCGGCGAGGCAGGAACTCGCAGGGGCGAAGACTTCGCTCGGAAACGAGATCGCCGCGCTCACTTCATCAAAGGCGGATCTGGAGCGGAACCTCGCGCAGGTGCGCGACGAGCTGGCGGCCGCCGACCGCGGAGACCAGGGGCAGTCGCAGATGGCGGAGGCGAGGGCCGCGCTGGAGCACGCGCTCGCCGAGTCGGAGCGGAAGGCGGAGGAGGAACGCAAGGGATTCGCCGCGCTGAAGGCCGGGCTGCAGCGCCGTCTCGCGGATCACGAGGAATCGCTTCGCGAGATGAACGAAGTCGCGCGCGGAAGGACGGATTTCCAGGTCGCCACGGCGGACGGCCACGCACCGCTCGCCGCGGAAAGCGCTGCGCTGCGCTGCAAGCTCGCCGAGGCGGAACACGCGCTCCTGGAAGCGCAGCGGCAGCTCGCGGAGAAGCATGCCGCGCTCACCGCATCGAGGACGGAATTGGAAAAGGAGATCGCCCAAGTCCGCGCCGAGATGGCGGCCTCCGTGCACAAGGCGGACGAGCGGCACTCGCAGCTTTCGGAGGCAAAGGCGTCGCTGGAGCAGCGGCTCGCGGACACCGGCCGCACGCTCGCGGAGGCGGAGCAGAAGTCTGCCGCATTGCAGACGGAAGTCGCGGACGCACGGCGGCAGCTCGGCGAAGGCGAGGCCGGGCAGGCGGCGGCCATGGCCGATCTGCAGCGGAAGATCGGTGAAAAGGAGCAGGCCCTCGTGGAAGCGCAGCGGCAGTCCGGTGAGATGCATGCGGCGCTGAGTGCGTCGAAGACGGATTTGGAATGGCAGCTCGCGCAGATTCGCACCGAGCTTGCGTCCTCCGTCCGCAGTGCGGATGAGAGGCACTCTCAACTTTCAGAGGCCAAGACCGCGCTCGAGCGCCGTCTCGAAGAAGCCGGGCATGCTCTTGTGGAGTCGCAGCAGCGATTCAATGCAGTGCAGGCCGAGCTCGCGGAGGCACGGCTTCAGATCAGCGAAGTGAAGTCTGGTGACACCGCGGCGAAGACGGAATTGCAGCAGGCGTTGCAGGAGACGGTGCGCACGCTTGCCGCATTGCGGAAATCCTCGCAGGAAGAGATCGCCACGCTCACCGCGGCGAAGGTCGAGATGGAGACGCGCCTCACGGAAGCCAGCCAGGCAGCCGAGGAATCGCGCATCGCCGCGGAACAGGCGCGCATCTTTTCCGAGCGCGAGCGCGAGACCCTCGGCACTGAGAAGGAATCGCTGCAGCGCCATCTTGCCGAGATGCAGGAAGTGCTCGTGGCGGCACAGCAGACCGGCACTGGCCGCGTCGCCGAACTCGACACCGCAAGGCGGGAACTGGAAAGCCAGCTCGCGGCATCCGCGGAGAAGCTTGCGGCGACACAGCGGCGGCTGGACGAGTCCGATCGCGCCACGGCTGCTCAGCAGACCGCATTTGCCTCCGGAAAATCCGCGCTCGAACAGCAGGTCGAGGCATTGGGCCGCGAGCTGGATGAGCTTAGCAGGAAGACCGCGGCCGAGCATGCCGCGCTGGTCGCCGAGCGTGATGACATCCAGCGGCGCCTGACTGCCGCAGAGCATGCGCATGCCGAATTCCGGCGCTCTGCCGATGCGAGCCATGAAGGGCTCCAGGCCGAGCGCGCCCAGTTTGAATCGCAGCTTGCGCAGACCACGCGTTCCCACGGGGAGCTGGAGGCGCGTCTGCACGCTGCCGCCGGACACGAGTCTCTCGCCGCCGCCACGCTGGTGGAACGCGACCATGCCCTTGCAGCCCTTGCCGAGACGGAGCACAGGCTGCGCGAGAGCGTTGCGGCAAATTCCCAGTCGAGATCCGAGCGCGCCGAGATGGAGCGGAAGCTCAATGAGCTGGACGATGCCCGCCAGCAGATCGGAGAGGCCCTGGCATTGAGCGAGGGAAATGTGCGGGGCCTTGAGCAAAGGCTCGCCGCTGCCACGCTGGATGCCGGCGACACCGCCGAACGGCACAAGGAGGAACTGGGCGGGCTGCGCGATGCGTTGGAAAGCGCGATGCACGAGGCGGTCCAGTTGCGCGCGAAGGCAGACGCGGCCACGGAGGATTTCAGCAATCGGCTGCTCGCGATCGAGGCGCACGTCGAGGCCGTGAGCACGGAAAGGCGTCGCGTGGAGGACGAGCGCGACACCCATGCGCGCGCGCTGGCCGCGGCCCGGGAGGAGGCGCGGCAGATCGCAGCCGCGCGGGACGAGGCATTCGCAGAGGCGGAGACCGAGCGGGCCCGTCACGGGCAGGAACTCGCGAAGGCGGAGGCGGAACGTGCGCGGCTCACACAGGAACTTGCCGAGGAGCTGCGGAAAAAGAGCGAGGAACTCGCCATGACCCGCAATGCAATGGCCACGCTCGAACGCGAGAACGCCGAGGCGAAGTCCGCGCAGGATGCTCTCACCCGCCAGCGTGATGAACTTTCCCGCCGCATCGCCCGCATCACCGGCGAACAAAAGCGGCTGCTTGATGATCTCGCGGATCCGGCGACGGTGGATCCCGGGCAGCGCTCGGTGCGTCAGTCGTCCGTGAAGCAGCACGTCGTCGAGTTTTCCGAGGCCGACATCCTGCCGCCGCAACGGGATCGCTCCATCAATCTTCCGCCTCCCCGGCCCGTGCCCGTGGCTCCGCCGAAGGTGCGCACGCTCTAGCCGGGGCGGCCTTGCCTACGGTTTTTTCCCTCGCACCGCGTGATAGGCGAGCAGGAGCAGGATCGCTCCGATGACGCTGCCGAGAAATCCCACGCGCTGTCCCGGTGCGTAAAGGTGGAGCGCTTCGCCGAGAAATTTCGCGATCACCGCTCCGGCGATGCCGATGCCCGAGGTGATGAGGCAGCCCTGCGGATCGCGCCCGGGCGTGAGCATCTTGGCGATGATGCCGACGACGAATCCTGCGAGCAGCGTCCACAGAAAGTGCATGGCGGGATCAGTTGAACGTGCTGAGCGCGAGCCCGGCCTCCACTTCCTCCTCGATCTCGATTTCCTCGAGCGGTGCGAAGCGCTCGGATTTGAAGGCGAGTTCCTCGTTGCCCTTGTGCGTGGGGTCGGGCGGATTCTGCAATTCCTCGAGCAGCAGCGCGATGGTCGCGGAGTCGGAGCCGCGCATCGTCTCGCGGCGGAGGCACACTTCGCGGATGGTGTACGTGCGGCCTTTCACCGGGAGCTGGTTGAAAAATTCGACGACCCACTTTGGAAAGCGATCGTCCACGCAGACTACGCGCTGGCCTTTGATCATGTGTTGAGAGTTGAAAGTTGAGAGACGGGCTGCGGAACCTTACGCGCGCCGCGCCGCGCATACCAACTCTCAACTTTCAACCCTGAACTTTCCGTTGACCCCGCGCCGCGTGGCCCGTAACAACACGCCCTCACTTTTCCAACCACACCTTTCAACGAACATGGGCAAGCAATACAACAAAGTCGAAAAGAAGCGCCGTCGCATGAACTATCTCGCCCGCCGCAAGGCGAAGGCGCTTGCCGCTGGCAAGGGCGTGAAGGTGCGCGCCAAAAAGCCTGCGAAGAAGAAGGCGGCGGCGGCGGCTTAGTCCTTGCGGAAGTGGCCGCGGCCACCCGCATCTTTGGCAACTTTGGGCTGAATCCCGAATGGGAGGCAGGTGATGCGCTATCTGCTCGTTGATGCGCACAGCGTGATTTTTTCGTGGCCGGAACTCCACGACATCCACCGGCGCAACGGTCTCGCGGCACGCGAGGAACTGACGCGGAGGCTCACGGCCTATCAGGATGCGTCAGGTGTGCGCGTGGTGGTGGTGTTCGATGGGAAAGGCGCGCGTTCAAATTCGGAGACGGTGCCGGGTGGCATCCAGGTGTTTTTTTCGGGCGGAGGAAAGACGGCGGACTGCATCATCGAGCGGCTCGCGGCGAAATATGGGGGCGAGCATGAAATCACCGCGGCGACCAATGACAACCTCGTGCAGCAGACGGTGATCGCCTTTGGCGGACTCGCGATCTCTGTCGAGGCCCTGCGGGCACTCATTGATGAAGGCGAGCGCGATGTCACGCGACGGATCGGGAAACTGAGGCGGCGCTGAGCGGAGCGTGGATCGACGAAGAAGGTTCGGCGATCACTTGCCGGGCCGCTTTCCGCCGGTGAGGCGGACGAGGAGCTGGCCGAGCACGACTTCGGTTTCCGTCGGCGAGGTGACGAGCGCGATGTTCGCATCAAGGCAGGACTTGAGGCCGCGCTGCAATTCCGGGAGCGTGAAATTGCGCGCGCCCGCGGCGGCGAATCCGAGTGCGAAGGCGTTCAGCTTGCCTTCCTTCGTGCGCGGAAGATGCGCGGTGGACGTGGCGGGGAGGCGTTCGAGCGTGCTGCCGAAGTGAAACGGGTTCGACGGTGCCGCGAGCTTGTGGCGCACGAGGAGATCTTTTGCGAGGAGCAGATTCCGCACAGTCGGGATGATTGTCGCGAGCAGGATGCCGATGGCCTTTTCACCATGGAACATGAGCTGTGCGAGCAACTCCTGAGCTCGTGGGAGCTGGCGCGAGGAAATGGCGTTGCCCAGCTCGAAGATGACGCCTGCGCGCGACATCGGCGTGAGCGTGCGCACGTCGTCCTCTGTCACGCATCGGCTTTCCTTGCCGAGGTAGAGGTCGAGCTTTTCCAGCTCGCCCGTGATCGCGTAGCGGTCGCCGCCGGTGTAGAGTGTGAAAAGTTCGAGCGCGTCGCCGTCGAATTTCAGACCCTTCGATTCAGCGAGTTCGCTGCAGAGCCGCATCGCCGCCTGCTCCCAGCCTTGCTTCGTCGAGTCGAGCCGGTCGTGCATCTGCACCTCGGCGACCTTGCCGAGCGTCTTGTAAAATGAGCGCCGCTTGTCGATCGCGCCACCGCTGATGATCAGGCGCGTGCCGTCGGGCAGGCCGCGTTGCAGCAGCGCGGTGAATTTCTCGATCGCCTCGAGCGTGGCCTCCGCGCCGCCGGTGCGGTCGTCTGCGAAAAAATTAACATCCTTCAGCCACACAAGTTTCTCGCCGCCGAAAAAGCCGAACGTATTCAGTGCCTCGATCGTCTGGTAAATCTTCTGCGCCGCATCGTCCGCGTTGCCCGCCTGGCCGCTGATGATCTCCTGCCCGAAGTCGCCCGGCGGCGTGAGCTTTGCCGCCAGTTCCCGCGCCACGCGCTTCACCTCGAAATCGTCCGTGCCGAGGATGGCGTGGATGGGAGCGGCGTCTTTTTTCAAGGTGTCGTGGGAATGAGCGGCGATGTCGCGTAGCTCTTAAACTCACGTTCGACGGTCTCCAAGTTCAGAAAGCGGTTTCCGAAATGATTTCGCGCGGCGGTCTCGAAATGCGCGCCCTTGCCCATCGCTTCGAGAAAGGTGAGGAAGCCGTTCCGATCCGCGGCGCAGAGGAAGCGCACGAGCTTCTGCGACTCCTCGTAAAATGCCGCGACGCGCGTGTCGTCCACCGGGTAGGTCATCGCGCTCGTGAGATCGGCGACCGGCACGTAGTGCTCCTCCTTCACGGCATTCGCGCGTGGCCGCGCATTGAATCCGCGCGCGCGATAGAATGACGCGCGGCACCGCGATGCAGCGTATTCGGCGAAGCCTTCGTTCAGCCAGAGCGGAATGCCGGGGCCGAAGAAACGATAGATCACGAGGTGCGTGATCTCGTGCGGCAGCGTGGCGTTTTCCGATTTCCATCCTGGATTGCGGCGGATGAAAAGCGCGCCTTCCGAGTGAATGCCGCCGGTCCAAGGATCGAGCCCGCCGAATTGCTGGAACGCCTTCCAGTCCGCCTCGTCGTCAAACAGGAACAGGTGGCACTTCCGCTCCCACGTGCTCGTGTCCTTGCCGAGTTCCGTGGCGATCACGCGATAGGCAAATTCCGCCTCGACGGAGACGACGGAGGCCATCGGAGCGTCGAAAAAATGATAGATGAAATGCGCGGTCTCCGCGTGCTTCCATTCGTTCGCGCGGATGCGCAGTGCCTTCTGTCCCAGCCCCGTGAGTGCGCGATCCGAGAGTCGCTCGAAGGGAATCTCGGCCACCGGGCCGGTGGATGCAGCCTCTTCCGCAGACGCGGAAACGCAGAAAAATAGGAGTGCGGCGAAAAATCGCATCACCAGCACAGAGGCAGTCCCCGTGCCAGTGCGCGGGGTGAATGGCGGCTATTTCTGTCCCGTGAAAATCACACAAACCGGCGCACCGATGCCGTCCACTTTCGCCGCAGGACGGAGTTCCCCGGTGGTCGGATTGATTTTGTGCGAGGCGAGGCTGTTGCTGTCCTGCCCTGCGGCTACCAGCCAGCCGCCGTCCGGCGAGATGGCAAAACCGCGCGGGATTTTCACCCCGGCGGGCGCACTCTGCACGAGCGTGAGCTTGCCGTCCGCGGCGATGGCGAAGACGGCGATCGTGTCGTGCCCGCGGTTTGAGACGTAGAGGAATTTGCCGGTCGGGTGGCAGAAGATTTCCGCGGTGCTGTCCTTCTTGGTGAGCGCGTAGTCGGCTGGCAATGTGCTGAGCGTTTGCAGCGCGGTGAGCGTGCCTTTTGCCGCGTCATGCGCGAAGACGGTGACGGTGCAGGTCATCTCGTTGTTCACGTAGGCGAAGCCGCCCTTCGGGTGAAAGGCGAGGTGTCTCGGGCCGCTGCCGGGCGGCACTTTTCCGCTCGGCGGATCGTTCGGCGTGAGCGTGCCTTTCGCAGCGTCGAGGCGATACACGAAGACATCGTCCGTGCCGAGATCGCACGCATAGGCGAAGTCGCCGTTCACATACATCGAGTGCGCATGCGGGCCTTTCTGGCGAGCCGGGTCGCCGCCCGTGCCGGTGTGCTGCACGGAAGCCGAGGCGGGAGCCACGGAGCCGTCCTCGCGAATCGGCAGGCATGCGATGCTGCCGCTGCCGTAGTTGGCCGCGAGCACGACCTTGCCGGTCGGGTCCACGAAGACGTGGCAATTGCCCGCACCGCGCGAGGACTCGTTGTTCAGGTGTCGCAGCGAGCCGTCCTTTTTCACCGCGAATGCCCCGACCGCGCCCCCGCTGTCCTCGATGGAAGCGTAGAGAAATTTCCCGTTCGGGGAAAGCGCGAGGAAGCTCGGGTTCTTCGCCTCGCCCGCGAGGCCGAGCATCTTGAGTTCACCGGTCGCCGTGTCGAGCGATCCGCGCTGGATGCCGCGATTGCCGCCGGGCCTCGTGTATGCGCCGATGTAAAATTCAACGGTGCCTGCGGACGCCGTGACCGAGGCGAGGATGAACGGCAGGGCGAAAAGGACGAGGGAGTGTTTCATATTGGATGCAGGAGTGGGAATGGGGAGCGGCATTCGGTTCAGGAAATGCCGGTTGGTTTGCAAACGCGCATGAGCTTGATCGGCTGCCAGATGAAGTCAACGCACTGCTCGCAAAGCCCGTGGAGCGAGCGGTGAAAAGCGAATTCCTTTGAACGTCTGCCCGTACGGGTTGACTGATAGGAAAGAGATGCTCGCCGCCTTATCCAATCTCGTCCGGGTTTTCATCGCCATTGCGATGGGCCTTGGATTCGTGGCGTGGATGCCTGGCGGAGTCTCCGGAAATGCGACGACCATGCGGCCATGCGGCTGCAGCATGTGTGCCGGACAGCCGGCATGCTGCGCCGTTCCGGAAGAACCCTCACCCGCGCAGCAGCCTGCCGCACCGGCATCGCGCGATTCATCGGAAGGACAGCCTCTCACCCTCGCGGACCGTCCCATGATGATGATTCAGATCCCAGAGGAGGCGATCGCTTTTCCCGATCGGGAAAGTGTGCCGTGCGCGACGGTCGCAGGTCATTCATTCCAGTCGGTACGCTGCATGTGGATGGTCTGAGAGTGCCCTGACGCCAGAGGTGTGCCCATGCGCGGCGAAAGCGCGTGGGCTTGGTGAACGTCAGCGCAGACTCTCCGACTCATGAAAAAATTTCTCATCCTCATTCTCATCGCCGCCGCCGCATTTGCAGGCTGGTGGTCCGGCCAGCACGGCCACACTCACGATTCCGCATCCTCCGGGCGCAAGGTGCTCTATTATCAGAGCGCGATGCACCCATGGGTGAAATCCGACAAGCCCGGCCGCTGCACGATTTGCGGCATGGAGCTTTCGCCCGTCTATGAAGGCGAGGCAGGCTTCAATGCCGACACAAAGCTCGTCTCGCTCGGCAAGCAGGGCGTGACCGTCACCGGCATCGAGACGGTGCCGGTGGAAAAAAAGGTCATCCGTCGCACCATCCGCGTCGCGGGAATGGTGGACGATGACGACAGCACGCACCGCCGCATCAGCGCCACGGCGGAAGGGCGCATCGAGAAGCTGTTCGTGAACTATGTCGGCGCGGAAGTCGAGGCCGGCCAGCCGCTCGCCTCGCTCTACAGTCCCGTGCTGCGGACGAAGCTCGCCGAGTATCAGTCATTCGCCATTCAGCCGCGCTCGCCTGAGCGCGATCAAATTACGGCTGGCATCCGCGAACGCCTGCTGCGCTACGGCATGTCCGCCGCCGAACTCGATGCCAGCACCGCGCGCGGCCAGGTACCGTCGGAACTCAGGATTCTCACGCCGATCACCGGCACCATCGTCGCGCGCAATGTCTATGAAGGCCAGTATGTGAAGGAGGGCGACATGCTCTTCGAGGTCGGCGACTTCTCGAAGATGTGGTTCGTCTTCGATGTGTACGAGCGCGACCTGCCGTGGGTGCGGATGGGTGCGGAAGTGGAAATCTCCACGCCTGCGCTGCCAGGCCGTGT
>JAYWEO010000317.1:0-5176 GCA_043779225.1 Prosthecobacter sp. | reverse complement strand
CGCGGCGGCGGGGGGACGAGGACGCAGGCCATGCCGGCGGCTTTCGCGGCGGCGAGGCCGGTGCTCGTGTCCTCGAAGACGAGGCAGCGCTCGGGGATCACGTTCAGCCGGCGGGCCGCTTCAAGAAAGGGATCGGGGTGCGGTTTTCCGCGCAGGTAGTCCTCGGCGGTGACGATCGCGTCGAAGAGTCCCGCGATGCCGAGGGCGCGCAGGGTGTTCATGACGATGCGACGATGCCCGCCGCTGGCGACGGCCATCGGGATGCGGCCATGCCATTCGCGGGCGAGCGAGACGACGGGGCCGATCTCGGCGACTTCGCTGCTGAATTCGAGGAAGAGCTTTTCCTTCACGGCGACGGTCTCCTCGACTGGCAGCGAGTAGCCGTGGCGTTCGTTGAGAATTTCCACCACGCGGCACGTCGGCACGCCGCCGAGTTCGTAAAACATGGCCTCGGGTAAATCCGCGCGGCGTTCGCCGAGCGCGACCTGCCATGCTCGATAATGCGTGGGCATGGTGTCGGCGAGCGTGCCATCGCAGTCGAAGATGAATGCGGCGAAATCGCCCGGTGGCAGCTCAAGGGGGAACGAAGGATGAGTCGTTCGATTGGTCACAAGGGCGCGGAAGATGCGCAGGTTTCCGCAAAAGGCTAGGACGATCGTCGCGCGGAAATCCCGGAGGCGGTCTGCACTTCGGATCCGGGGCGTTGCGCTGCGCCGATGTTTCCCCTTTTCCGTCGGGAGCCTCCATGTATGTTCGCAAACCAGACCGGCGCGCGCTTTTTCTCCCCGGAAAACGATTCGCAGCACTGGGAGCAACCACACAGTCCTCATGGCCGACATCAAATTCCGCTGCCCAGAATGCAACCAGAAGATCGCCGTCGAGGCGTCCGCCGCAGGTGTGAAGATCGACTGCCCGACGTGCCACAGCCAGCTCGTGATCCCGAAGACGGCGACCGACCCCGTGACGGTGACCGTGAAGCGGAAGCTCGCAATCGTCGGCGGCTCGGTGGATGAAATGTACGCGGAGTTGCAAAAGGCGCAGGCGGAGGCGGCAAGGGCGGCGGACGAGCTGACGCAGGCGCGCACGAAGCATGCGGCGGAATTGCAGGAGGCGCAGAAAGCCGGGGATGCCGTGAAGGCTTCCGGCGCGGCGCTGGAAAAGGAGGTCGCGGAGCTGCGGCCCCTGCGCGCGAGGATCGATGCGGCGAAGAAGGATCTCCAGGATGCGGCGGAGCGCGTGGCGCAGTTGCAGGCGGCGGCGGCGGGCGCGGAGAAATTGCGCGCGGAACTCACGGCGATCACCGCCACGCATGCGGAGTCGCAAAGCCGGCTGGCCGCGGCGGCCGAGCAGCTCGCGACGCTCCATCGCGAGCATGAGGAACTTTCCAAGACATCGGCGCAGACCGCCGAACTGCGCGAGCAGCTCGCCGATGCGCGGAAGGAACTCGACCGCGCCCGGAAGGACGCGGAGACCGCCGTGATCGCGCAGCACGCGCAGCTCGACGCGGCGAAGGGCATCGAGACCGGAGTCCGCGCCGAGCTGGCCTCGATGCAGACGCAGCATGCGCAGGCGCAGGCGAGGCTCGCCGAGCAGGACGCAAAGGTGACGGAGCTTCAGACCGAGCGCACGACGCTCACCGGGATCGTGGAGGAGCTGCTGCCCCTGCGCGAGCAGCTCGAAAAATCCCAGCGCGACCTTTGCGCGATCTGCGAAACCCACGCGGAAAAGGCCCGCAGCTACGACGAACGGCTGGACGCCGCGAAGAATTCTGAGACGGAATTGCGCGCAGGCATCGCGGATTCGCAATCGAAGCATGAGGCTGCGCAGAAGCAATTCTCCGAGCGGCTGGAAGTGGCGGTGAAACGTGTCTCCGAGCTTCAGCCGGAAGCGGCGGCGGCGAAGCAACTGCGGGATGAACTTTCCGCTGCGAAAGGCGAAACCGAACGGCTGCGCAAAGAGGTGGAGCAAACCGCGAAAGGCCGCGATGACGCCGCAAAAAAGGAAGACGACGCACTTTCCAAATCCCGCGCGGCGGAAAAGACCCTGCGCGAATATGCCGACGCGCTGAATGCGAAACTCGCCGACGCGGAAAAGCGGAATGCGGCGATCTCAAACGGCTTCACCGCCATCAAGCAGGAGAATGCGGATCTCAAGGCTGCAACCGAAAAACTGCGCAAGGAACGCGAGGACGCTGCCGCGCTGACCGCGACGCAGGCCAAGGAGATCGCGAGGCTGAAGCCGGATGTGGAATCCGCGACGGCGGAGATTGCGCGCATGAAGAAGGAGGCAGAGGCCGCCAAGGAATTGGCTGCGACACACGCAAAGGAGATTTCAAAACTGAAGCCGGAGACGGAATCCGCGACTGGCGAGCTTGCGCGTCTGCGCAAGGAGGCAGAAGCCGCAGCCGCAGAAAAGGCCCGCGCCAATGCCGCCCTCGAAAAGTCCGCGGCGGAACTTTCCCAGGCAGTCGCACGCGCCAGGCAGCACGAGGAGGCAGCGGCCGTACACAAGAAGGAAATCGAGCGCCTTGGCCAGCTTGTGAAATCCGCGGAAGACGCCGCGAAAAAAAGCGCACCGCTGCCGCAGCCGCCGCCATCGCTGCGCAAGGCCGCGGATCGCAATGCGCTTTCGGAATTGGAAAAGCAGGTCGCTGAAAATGCGGCATCACTCGATCGCGCCCAGACGGCGGAGCGTGAGACGTCCGCCCGCGCGAAGAAGAGCGACGAGGAAAGGGCGGGCCTTGCGGCAGAGCTTTCGCGCAAGTCTTCGGAATTCGATTCGCTGAAAAACGAGACGGCGCGGGTGAAGGCGGAACTCGATCAGATCAAATCGCAGCCGAAGGACGCGGCGGCCACCGCGGCTGTCCCCGCAGCCCCCGGCGCACCGGCGGAGCGCGAAAAGGCGCTGGAGGCGGAACGCGATGCGCTGGCCGCGGCGCTCGAACGCGCGAAGCAGCATGTGGGCGTCCTGCAGGCGCGGCGCGACATGCTGCGCGACGAGGTGGCCACTTTGCGGACTCGCCTCGGGATCGGCGGCAAGGTCACTTCCGGGGACGAGAAGCCGGTAGCAAAGTGACGATCTTCTGGCGGGCGCCCTCGATGAGCAGCCCCGCGCCGAAGCCGACGAATGCGCCAAACGGCCCGAAGAAAAACGCGCACACGGCCAGCTTCATCGCGAGCGCGGCTGGCGGGGGCGGCGTGCCCGGCGCCATGCCCTCGATTTTTGGAATCGCAGAGATCGGGATGAACGTGCGCATGGGCGCACCGGGCCGGTAAGGTGCCAGCACGGCGAAGACCATGTAAATCTCGGCGAGCACAAAGCCCGCGATGCTGCAAATCTTGATGATCTTGTTCCGACCCATGCCCCCGAGTAGAGACGCGGCGGGCCGGGCTGTCCAGTCGCGGCAGGAAGCGGCAGTATCCCAATTTGGAAGGCAGGAAGGCAGGAAAAGAAAAAAGCGCGGGCGTCGCGAGCACGGAGGCGCCCGCTTTGAGCCGCATTCATTCCTGCCTTCCAAATTCAAATCAGGACACTGCCGTTTCAGTGGTCGAGACCTGTTTCGACCGGAAAAAAGTCCGCCCCATGTGGCGCGGAGTGGCAATCACGAGTTCATCACCATCAGCATCGCTGTCTGTCAAAACCTTGCGGAATGAAGGGTGTTTTTCCGCATCCGAAAAAAGGGGGTCCGCGCTCAACAAAATCTGGCAGCCGAGCAGTGCGGCCTCGGCGATGATCAAACCATCATGCACCTCCTCGTCGGGCAGGACGCCTCTGCGCCTGAATGAAATTCCGATCTGTTCGCCGATTCAATATCCGGACGGAGTCAAATCCACTGGCTTGAAACCCCACTCCAGCAAACAAGTCAGAGCGCGTGTGGCAGCAAAGATTTGCTCTGGATTTCCTGCTTCGGAAAGTTTTGCCAGTTCTTCGAGCATCGTCGGCGTGACGATGGATTCGGCTGCTTTTCATCGCGCCTGGATGGTTGCGAGCGCATCCATCACATCTGCGTCGTCTGTGGCCCGGTCGAGGAGGACGTTTGTATCAACGGCGATCCACAGAGGCCGCTCCGTTGCCACTCTGGCAAATCAGATTCATGGCGACACCTGGCAGGCGCTCGCGTTCTGAATCCGTGGCAGGGCTTGTGAGCTGCCGGGCCTTGCCGGCCATTTTTTGACCTTTGATTTTCGGTTCCTTTTTGGTGCTCATGCTCGTGCGCGCGTTCTGCGTCGGACGCATCACAGTGCATCATTCATGCACAGCACAACGCCCGTTGCACTCATCCGTCGCATACCGATTCATCGTCAATTTCAAAGCGCAAACAGGTTGTCGCTATCAAGCCGCGCTATTCAAAACGGATCAGCACACTCCGCCCGTGCGCGTCCAGCCCTTCGATGCGGCTGAATTGCTCGATGGTCTCCACGCTTTTCGCGAGCGAGGCGCGGTCGAGGCGGACGATGCTCGTGCGGCGCTGGAACATGTCACTCATCAGCCCGGGGAAACTTTTTCCCGCGCCGCCCGTGGGCAGCGTGTGGCTCGGCCCGGCGACGAAATCGCCCGCGGCGACGGGCGACCAGCCGCCGAGGAAAATCGCGCCGCTCGTGCGGATGTCGCGCGCGATGGCGTCCTCGTTTTTTGCGACGATGGAGATGTGCTCGGGCGCGAAGTCGTTCGCGATGGCGGTGCCGTCGGCGAGGGATTTCACGAGGACGAGCGCGGCGTTTTGCTCGAGGACTTCAGTGAGGTATTCGCGGCGGCTGAGCGTGGCGGCCTGCGCGCGGATTTGCCCTTCCACGGCGGTGAGGAGGCGCGCGCTGTCGGTGACGAAAAGGATGCTGCTGCCGTGGCCGTGCTCGGCCTGCGCCAGGAGGTCGGCGGCGACCCACGCGGCGTTTGCGGTGGCATCGGCGAGGACGAGGATTTCGCTCGGGCCGGGGAGCAGATCGATCGCGCACTGGCCGAAGACCTGGCGCTTCGCCTCGACGACCCACGGGCTGCCGGGACCGAAGATTTTCTGCACGGGCCGGATGGTCTTCGTGCCATACGCGAGCGCCGTGACCGCCTGCGCGCCGCCGACGCGGTAGATTTCCGTGGCACCAGCGTGGCGAAGTGCGAAGAGCAGCGCGGGATTCACCGAGCCGTCCTTGCCGCAAGGCGTGACGGCGACGATCTCCGGGCA
>JAYWEO010000316.1:0-4643 GCA_043779225.1 Prosthecobacter sp. | reverse complement strand
GCCGCTTTTATTGGTCATGTAAAGGGCCCCGCCTTCCGCCTCCAGAATCCGCAGCGCGCCCTCCACGATCAATCCGTGAAGGTCGCCGACATGCGTGTCGTCCTTCAGCGCCTCGCCGATGCCGTGCAGGAAATCAAACACGCGCCGCTCCTCGGTCTGGATCTTCACCTTGTCGCGCATCAGCTCCGCGAGCTGCCGCCGGTGCAGCCGCGAGGCAAGCATACTCCACGCGACAGTCGCAAGGAGCGCGGTGGATAGGATGATTTCGGCCAGCATAGAATTTTGCGGGCCGGGAAAATGCGTCCGCATGTGCCCCGGCTGCAAGCATTCGATTTTCGCACATGCCGCGGAATCCTCCATCCATTCCGGCCAAACCTCTTGACGCTATCGGGTTGGTGGCGACGATGCGCGGACATGCGATTTCAGACATTTTATGAAGGGCGGCATTTTCTCCTGCCCTCGCTTCTGGTGACGATTTTCGGCGGATGGCTCGCGGCGGACTGGCTCGGCTGGCTATGGCTGGCGGTCCCGGCGGCGCTCGTGTTCATCTTCTGCGCGAATTTTTTCCGCGACCCGGAACGCCCGGTGCCCGGTGGTGCAGACATTGTCGTGGCACCTGCGGACGGCGTGGTGGATGCAGTTGAGATCGCGGACGAAAAGGAAGTGCTGGGTCGCCCGTGCAGGCGCGTGAGCATCTTCCTGAATGTCTTCGACGTGCATGTGAACCGCGCGCCGATCGCAGGGCGCATCACCTATTCCAAGCACCATCCCGGCACGTATCTCGATGCGCGCGATCCGTACTGCCATCAGAAAAATGAAGCGCTCACGTGGGCCTTTGCCGGCGAGCGTGCGACGCTCGTGGTGAGGCAGATCACCGGTGCCATCGCGCGGCGCATCGTGCCGTGGAGCAAGGTCGGCGCGACGGTGGAGAAGGGGCATCGCTTCGGGATGATCCGCTTCGGATCGCGGACGGATGTGTATCTGCCTCTCGATGCGGAGATCCTCGTGAAAGTCGGGGACCGTGTGGAAGGATGTTCGAGCATCGTCGCGCGCCTGGCCGCGCCGGATGCGGGCATCGTGCCGACTGCCGCACTGCCACCCCTCCTTTCATGAGCGCGCAGAGACCCTCCGACATGGCCGAGGACGGCTCGCCGAAGATCTATCTCCTGCCGAATCTGATGACGGCGGGGAACCTCTTCTGCGGTTTCCTCGCGACGCTGAAGATCGTGCAGGGCGCGCTCCTCGTGAGCACGGCGCAACTCGTGACCAGTGCGCAGGCCGTGGTCACCGAGCGCGCACTCGATGCGGGGAACGAGCATTTCAAGACGGCGATCTGGTGCATCCTGGCCGCGTGCATTTTCGACCTGCTCGATGGACGCCTCGCGCGTCTCGGCGGGACGGACAGCTCGTTCGGGCGCGAATTCGATTCTCTGGCGGACATCGTGAGCTTCGGCGTCGCGCCCGCGCTCATGGTGAGCCGGGTCGTGCTGCGCGATTTTGAAAAGCTCGGCTGGCTCGTCGCCTCGCTCTATCTCATCTGCGGCGCGCTGCGGCTCGCGCGGTTCAACTGCATCGCCGCGTCCGGTGTCCCCGGTGCGAGCAAGGATTTCAAGGGCTTCCCCATTCCCGCCGCCGCCGGGCTCATCGCGAGCATCACGCTTTTCATGCTGTGGCTGAATGACGACCGCATCGAGCACGGGCTCACGAAATGGGTGCTGCCGCCGCTGCTCGTCTTCCTCTCGTGGATGATGTTCAGCGGCTTCCGGTATCCGAGCTTCAAGGCGGTCAATTGGCGCACCACCCGCAGCGTGCCGAAGTTCATCGCCATCGCGCTCTCCATCAGTCTCACCGTGGTGTATTACCAGTGGATGCCCGCGGTGATTTTCCTCGTGTATCTGCTCTACGGCTTCCTGCGTCCGTTCCTCTCGCGCAGCATCAAGGAAGGCATCGAGGATGAGATCGAGGACGACGACGAGCCTGTGAGCCCGTGAGGATTTGTGACTGGTGACTGGTGAATAGTGACTGGTGAATAGTGACTGGTCACCAAGCCGCGGCTCGACGTTCAGCTCGGATGCCAGTCACCAATCACCAGCCACCAGTCACAATCCCCCATGCGCATCATTTCCCTCCTCCTCCTCGCCGCCACCTCCGCCCTCGCCGCGGACGTCGTGAAGCCCGAAGCGCTCGGGTACCGGCTCGTGTGGAGCGACGAATGCAAAGGCCCCGCGCTCGATGCCGCGAAGTGGCACACCGGGTACGCGCCAAAGGTCCACCCGCCCGGCTGCAACAACGAGCGGCAAGCCTACGCGCCGGAAAATGTGATTTTCCGCGACGGGCATCTCGTCCTGCGGGCGGAGCGAAAGGCGCGCGAGGGGATGCCTTTCACGAGCGGGATGATTTCATCGCACGACAAATTTTCGCGCGAATACGGATGGTTCGAGGCGCGCATGCGACTGCCAAAGGGGAAGGGGATGTGGCCAGCATTCTGGATGCTCCCGCAGTCGAAAGCGTGGCCGCCGGAACTCGACATCATGGAGCACAAAGGACGTCTGCCGAATCGCGCATTCCTGACACTCCACGAAAAGCAGCCCGGCACATGGCGGACGAAGTCCACCGGCAAGGAATGGGACGGCCCCGACTTCACCGCGGACTTCCACACTTTCGCCCTCGAATGGCTGCCCGACGGCCTGCGCTGGTATGTGGACGGCATCGAGCGCCACCGCTGGAACGGCAAGGCCGACTTCGGCCCGATGTACCTCATCCTGAACCTCGCCGTCGGCGGCGACTTCGACGGCGATCCGGATGCCGCCACGCCATTTCCGGGCGAGATGGAAATTGATTCCGTGCGCGTCCTCGCGAAGTAAGCCAAAGGAGTCCCACGCTTCAGCGTGCCGTGACGTGGGGCCACAGTCGGCGTGCGAATCGGAATCAGCGCGCACAGGCTGCTTCGCGAGCTCATCCCTGTAAGCGCGCGCACAGTGGCTCGGACGGTTTTGCACGCTGAAGCGTGGGACTACTTTGCGCCCCGCGACTGGGAAGTCGCCGCTCCCATTCGCGCGCAGCGGCGTTTGACTTACAGCACCTTGCCTGCGTCTTCTCCGAGGAAGGGGCGGAACCGGTTCTTGTCGATCGCCTTCATGTAGGCTTCGACGGGGCTGACTTTGCCCTGCTGCATCACGCTCCAGATCGCGTCGTCCATGAACTGCATGCCTTCGCCTTTGCCGGCGACGAGTACGTCCTGGAGCTTCTGCGTCGCGCCTTCGCGGATGATGGAGGCGGCGGCGGTGTTTACGACGAGGATCTCGTTCACGGCGAGCCGTCCGCCGGTGTCGCAGCGCTTTAGGAGGAGCTGGGCGACGACGCCGCGCAGGGAGTTCGCGAGCATGGTGCGGACCTGTGATTGCTGGTCGGCGGGGAAGACGTCCACGAGACGGTCTACGGTCTTGCGCGCGTTGTTCGTGTGCAGGGTGCCGAAGACGAGGAGGCCGGTCTCGGCGGCGGTGAGCGCGAGCTGGATGGTCTCAAGGTCGCGCATTTCGCCGACTAGCACGATGTCGGCATCTTCGCGCAGCGAGGCCTTCAGGCCCTGCGCGAAGCTCGGCGCGTGGTCGGGGACTTCGCGCTGCGTGATGATGCTTTTCTTGTTCACGTGGACGAATTCGATGGGCTCCTCGACGGTGATGATGTGCCGCGTCTGGTTCGTATTGATGTAGTCGATGAGGGCCGCGAGCGTCGTGGATTTTCCCGAGCCGGTGGGGCCGGTGACGAGGACCATGCCGCCGCGCATGTGGCCGAAGCTCTTCACGACTTCCGGGATGCCGAGCTGCTCGAGCGTCATGATCTTCGTCGGGATGAGACGGAAGACGCAGCCGAGGCCGTGGCTTTGCTTGAGGAAGTTGCAGCGGAAGCGGGAGTCCGCATTCATCTCGTAGGCGAAGTCGAGGTCGCCAGTATCCATGAAGCGCGCCCAGCGCTCGGGGCCGCAAATCTCGCTCATCATGTAGGCCATCTCCTCCTGCGTGAGGACTTCGTTGCGGATGGGGAGGATCGCGCCGTGCTGGCGGATCTTCGGCGGCGAGCCTTCGCCGAGGTGAAGATCGGATGCGCCTGCCTCGACGAGGACTTCGAAGAATTGATCGATGTAAGCCACGGGGAAAGTTGAGAGGTGAGTGTTGAGTGTTGAGAGGTTCGGAGAAGTTGAGAGGTGATGGCTGAAAGTTGAGAGGCGCGCTTTTTCCTCTCAAACCTCATCCCTCCACTAGCTGTTCAGCAGATGCTGCCGCATCATGCTCTTCTGCTCGGAGCGCATGTAGCACTCTTCCTTGGTGATGATGCCTTCGTTGAAAAGTTCGAGCAGCGAGTCGTCCATGAGGCGCATGCCGATCTTGCCGCCGGTCTGCATGGTGCCGGGGAGCATGAAGGTCTTGCCGTCGCGGATGTTGGCGGCCACGGCCTCGGTGCGCATGAGGACTTCGAGGGCGAGCACGCGGCCCTTGCCGTCTGCGCGCGGGACGAGCTGCTGGGAGATGACGCCGCGGAGCGATTCGGCGACCATGACGCGGATCTGATCGCGCTGGTCGGTGGGGAAGACATCGAGCACGCGATCCAGGGTGCGCGCCGCGCTGCCGGTGTGGAGCGTGGCG
>JAYWEO010000315.1:0-8947 GCA_043779225.1 Prosthecobacter sp. | reverse complement strand
TCCCCATGTCCTCGATTGCGATGCCGGGTGCCTTCAACTGCGCCTCGATCGCCTGCCGCTTGCGCAAAATCACGCGACGCTCCAGCTCATGCCAGCAATCCTCGGCGACCACACGGGCCTCGGGCGGCACCGCGCGGTCGAGCAGCGAGGAAAGCGCGGTTTCCTCGGCGGGCTCGAGCGTCGTCAGCCAGGCGTTCACCGATGATGCGTCGTCGGCTCGAAAATCGGCATCGAGGATTTTCAGGAGCAGCACGGAATCGGGCTCGCCGTCATTCAGCACGCGGTCGCAGCCCTGCGCCTGCAGCCACATGCGCGCTGCCGGACTGCGCAGGGCGAGGAGCGCGAGCCATTGCTTCGTCGGATCGAGCGTCACCTCCTCCACCCGCTCGGTCTCCGCAGCCTGCTCGTCGAGCGCGGCGCGCTGCGGCGCGCGCTTCACGAGCACGCGCAGATCCTGCGCGCTCGCCTCCAGCCGCATGGCCGCGTTGCTCAGCACGGCGTCACGGGCGATGCCTTCCGGGATGAAGGCGATCAGCCCTGCGATTTTCTGCGCGGCAGCGATCTTCCCGCGCGGTGTCGCGAACTCCGGCGCACCCGTCGCGCGGTCGATCTGATGATCGAAGAAATCCTTTGCCGCCGCGACACGCTCGCGGAATGCCTCCGCGCCCGCTTTTCGGATCAGCGAATCCGGGTCCTCGCCCTGCGGCAGGGTCATCACGCGCACGCTCAGCTCCACGGCGAGCAGGTGCGCCAGCGATTTTTCCGCCGCCCGCTCGCCCGCGTTGTCGGCGTCGAAACACAGGATCACCTCGTCCACATAGCGCTTCAAAATGCGCGCCTGCCGCTCCGTGAACGCCGTGCCCTGCGCCGCGATCACATTCTGCACGCCCGCCTCGAATGCCGTGATCAGATCCACCTGCCCCTCGCACACGATGGCCTGCTTCGCCGCGATGAGCGCACGCTTCGATTTGTTCAGCCCGAAGAGCACGTTGCCCTTCGTGAAAAGCGGCGTCTCCGGCGAGTTCACATATTTCGCCGGGCTCTGCTCCGCAAAAAGCACGCGCCCGCTGAAGGCGATCACCTCGCCCGTGTCGTTGCAGATCGGGAACATCACCCGCCCGCGGAACCGATCATACATCTTGCTCCCGTCGTCGCCCGTCGAGAACAGCCCGCTCTCCTTCAGCTCCAGCTCCGAGTAGCCACGGTCGCGCATCGGCCCGAGCAGCCCGTCCCACGAGTCCGGCGCAAAGCCGATCTTCCACGACTTCGCGACCTCCGCATTCAGGCCGCGCTTTTTCATATATTCACGCGCCGCGTCCGCCGAGTTCCCGCGCATGAGCTGCTGATGAAAATATTCCGCCGCATCCGCATGCAGCGAGAGCAGCCTGCGCCGCAAATCTGCCTTCTCATAGTCCGCCTGCGACATCTCCGCCTCGGGAATCTTGATGCCCGCCTTCTCCGCCAGCTTCCGCACCACCGAGGGAAAATCGAGGTGCTCGTAATCCATCACAAACCGGAACACCGACCCACCCGCGCCGCAGCCGAAGCATTTGAAGATCTGCCGCTGCGGATTCACCGTGAAGGACGGCGTCCGCTCATTGTGAAAAGGGCACACCGCCTTGAACGTCCCCCCCATGCGCCGCAGCGGAAAATACCCGCCGATCACCTCGACGATGTCATTCGCCGCGGCGATCTGCTCGATGATTTCCGGCGGAATATGGGGCATTTTCGGAAGCCGATTGACAAGCCTCCCGCCCGACGTGTCAAGCATGCCACCGTCCTTGCGGCTCTTTGGCAAAAAAGCGGAGCCTGGGGGGCTCGGAGTTCGAGGACATCCGCACCTCCTTCGTCATCTCCGGCGGAGGCGGCGCCTCGATAACGAAGCTGGAGAAGCCTGAGCGCAAACCCTACTCCGAATCCACCTACGGCTTCTCCCACCTGCTCATCACGAAGGACAAGCTCACCCTCCACCACCTCGACCCCGCGCAAAAGCAACTGCACGCCTTCACCCGCAACCTCGCGGGCAAGGTGGAGATCATCACCTGAGTGCAGTGTCAGAGCAACAAGGCAATCGAGCCGGGCTTCACGGTGGCTCCCGGATAATGGGCTAGGATTTGTGCCTTGAGGCTCCGGAGGAAATTGGCCGGGCCAAATTCCGGGAGGAGAATGCGGTGATTGGGTTTCTTTCCGTTGAGTGACTCGTCCGTGACAATGAAAGCGCCTGCATCGTATAGGCGCGCCCCGACGCTCTGCTTCATGAATATCTTATAGCGCTCGGCATAGGAAGGGCCTTTGAACGTCTCCATCTCGTCACTTCCTTCGACGCGAAACGGCGGCATCGCAAAGAAGTGCGGCTGTCTTACCTTCACAGGTTTGCCATCCGAGTCCGGCTGATACTTGCCGACGAAAAGATAGCCGAGCCATGGTCGCGGTTGCTGACGTTCAAAGCCTGACTGCGCATAGGTAGTCCAAAAATCGTGCGCATTGCCGATGCTTTCCTCGAGCCGGTTATTCTGATTGTTGCCGATACTCTTGTCCTGCGACTTGAACTCGACGGCCGCGTACAGCACCGGGCCTGACGGATCGGCTTTTGTGGAGTGAAAGCGGCTGTTGGACAGAACGATGAGGTCCCAATTTTTGGACGGGCGAAAGCGGAAGGGAGGATGGACGGAGTCGTGGAGATGTGTCTGCCCACTCTTACGGCCTCCCAATCTTACCTTGGGCGTTGTCGATTGTTGGTGCGGATTTCATGCTTCCTCGCTACGCGTATTTCGATGAGTTCAATCGAAGCTGCAATCGATAGCCTGCTCAGTTTACCTTCTACCTCCACGTTGCGGCTCAGCGTGCTCGCAGACTACGTGATTAACTTGCTGAAACGAACGGGGCTTCCGTCAGCAATGGGCGGTTCTAGTGGCGAGTTGGCCGTGCCGGGTCTCGCGAGGACGAAAAACTGGGATGTTGCGTATGAATTCGCCGGGAAATTCCGACTTCTCGTGTCGCTCAAATCCATGCTCAAGAACATATCCGGGCAGGTGCCGAATCGCCTCGATGACCTCCAAGGCGAGCTTTCAAATGTTCAGCAACTCCGACCTGAAATCGTCATCGGTTATGTGAACCTCTTCGACGTTGCCCAAGATTCGGTTCGGAAGGATGGTGGTTTGCTGTGGTCTACCTACTTCGAGAACGCTCTTAAGAGCATCGCAATTCGTCGTGCTCCTCTCTGGAACCAGGGACTGCTGGAGGGTCTATGGTTTATCCGTTTCGACAGCCGACGACCGGTTGGAAAGCGCATTGTCGACCCGCGAATAACTGCACGGGAAAGGAAATCTTTCGTCCGCTCGTTACTGGTAGAACTTGCGCTCAGAGAGCCAGCAATACCTTTTGGCAGGCGCAATTGGAGTTAACGATGGGTGCTGAGAGATTGCCCTTTACCCTATGAAAACGGCGGCTGCCGTAGCGCCGCTTTTTCGATGAACCCACGCAGCTTGTCGGAGACGTTCTTCAGCAATTTCGGAGTATTTCGGTTCGATCTCGTTGCTTATGCTGTGACGACCGGTAGCCAATGCGGCAATGGCAGTGCTGGCGGTGCCAGAGAAAGGATCGAGCACAGTATCGCCAGCGAAAGAGAACATCTTGATGAGCCGTTCCGCGAGGGAGATTGGGTACGGTGCAGGATGCCCTCGCCGGGTGGACTCACCCTTGATGTCGGTCCATGTCGAGCGCATCCAACTCTGCATTTCGTCTTTGGTCAGCATCGAGAGAGCGCGCTGAAGCGTGGATGGCGAGCGATATTCCCCTCCTTTCCGCAGGAAGAGGATATACTCGACATCATTTTTGATGATTGCGCCGGGCTGGTAGGGCTTACCGTAAAAGCCCGCACCGTTGCCTTGAGCTTCTGTGGCACCGTTGGCAATTTTTTGCCAGAGAATCGGGGTAAGACAGTCGAGTCCAAGGCGGCGCGAGCGAACCTGAATGTCGGCGTGCAGAGGCATGACGTAGTGCCGTCCGTAGCGTTTGCGAGGAATGCACACATCACCCACGACACAGCAGATGCGCCCTCCCGGCGCGAGTACGCGCGCACACTCAGCCCAGACTTTGTCGAGTTCAGTTAGGAATTGCTCGTAGTCTTCCACGTCGCCGAGTTGTTCGGCGGTATGTTCGTATTCTTTGAGCGTCCAGTATGGCGGCGAAGTCACTACGAGATGCACGCTTTGGTCGGCGATCCACGATAGATTCCGCGCGTCGCCGAGATGGAGACGGTGCGTAGTGCAGTCGAACGGTGCGGGCCAAGGAAGATTCCGCAGGATGCCGTTGGCGCGGAGCATGTGTTCGACGGCTCCCGGGGCATTGTCTGCTTGCGGCAAATCTTGAAGGACTGAACTGACTGCTTCCGAGGCTTCTTCCGCGACTCGTGTTGAGTGATCTTTCTTCAGACTCCCCTTGCGTGAATGGCGCTTGGGATTTGTGGCCAGACCGTCGTTGAGGAGGCGCTTCATGTTCGTAAGAATGCCACGATGGACTTCCGTGAAAAGCGGATTGTTTTGTGCAGGCCGGAAAACTTTCTATGCACCGTCTCCTGCGGAAGGTTCCAGTGCGACGAGTTTGAAAAGCGGGCGTTCCGGCAGATAGCCCGCCAAGTCCAGTATGATTTCAACCATCCAAGGCTTGGTGTAGATGACACCGGCCTCGCGCTGCGGAAGAGTTTCTACGGCGGTGTTGTGCACGCCGCGCAGCTTCCACATTTTGACCGCTGGAAACAAAGGGAATCTGCGCGGTGAGTTTGAATCTGCGGACGTTGGCATCCGGACTTTCATCCGCAGGGCTGAGGGGGCAGACTTGAAGCGGTGAAACAAACCTTCGTGCAGTAGTTGGAACTCCTCCTGGAGAGTCCTGGGCGAGAGCGAGGGGCGTGGGATGGGGGAATGTCCGCTCGCAAATTTCTCGCGGATACTCCAAAAACCTCTGAAGCCATCCATCATTCCCAACCCATGAACACCTTTCCTTCCCTTCGATTCTGGCAAATCTCCGCGGCTTTTCTCTCGCTGTCCTTTGCCGAATTCGCCACCGCGCAAACCCCGGCTGCTGCGATCGCGGGAGCCTCCGACGCGAAGCTCGATCCGCCGGTGAAGCCGACGGTGACCGGCAAGTTTGTCGGCAACGGGAAGAATGCGGCGATCCCGTTCGTGGTCGTGGAGGAGCGCGAGGCGTTCGACAACAGGGAGGCGATCGAGTTGATTTTTACGGAGAAGGATCCGGCGACGGCGAAGAAGCCTTCGTGGGACGCGGGGTTTGGGAAGCTCGGGAGCGCGCTGGTGATCAGCGTGTTTTACGACGGCCAGATTTTCGGCTGCCAAGTGTCCCACAGCGCACACACGAAACGGGGGTTCAGCTCGGTCGGCGAAATCAAGATGGCGGAGTTCAAGGTCGCGGGCGGGAACGTGACGGGGCACGTGGTCACGGGCAAGGAGCTCGATGCGTTTGGCGAAAAGTGGGAGGTGGATCTGACATTTGCCGCGCCCTTGCCGGCGAAGCTGCGTGCCGGTTCGGCGACTGCGCCGGATGCGCCCGCGACCGCGGCGAAGCCGGTCGGAAGTGAGCCGCGCAAATCGCGTGAAAAGGCAATGAAGGAGCCCAAGGCCGCGGACGGACCGCTCATCGCCGCACGGAAGCTGGCCCTGCCGAAGGATGCGACCGATGTGGAATTCAAGGCGCTCGTGAAGCACATCCAGTTTTCCAGCCCGCAGTCGGTCGAGGCGGTGGCGAAGGAGTTTTCGGCGAATCTCAAGCAGCAGGGCTGGAAGGACGGCGCGGGAAATCTGATGGGGAAAAAGAATGCGATCCTCAAGCGCGAGCAGGGCGGGGCGAAGCTGACGATCATGATTCAGCCGGCAGCGGCGGGCAGCATGGTGAGGATATTTACCGAGGGCCTCGATTGGAGCGGTGGCGACGATGCAGCACCTTCCGCTCCCAAGAAAGCCACGGACGCCGCCGGTGATGACGCCGAGGCGCAGGCGCGGAAGGCAATCCAAGATGCGCTGAAAGGCGTGCCGAAATTGCCGTAGCCGCAGGGTTCTCTGGCGGGCGGCAAGTGCGCGATGTGCCGGCGGAGAAACAGGGGCGGAGGCGCACGGCGGTGTTTCCTTTTCCGCCAGACCGCGCATAGTCACGCCAGATGGAACAAGACCTCGGAAAAGCGACCGATGCGATCCTCCGCTCTTACGAGACCGGCGGCGGCATCAATCATGTGGACGGGGCGAACCTGCCTTCCAAGCGCGCGGTCGCGGTGATTTGCGAGGATCTGCTGCAGCTTCTCTTTCCCGGTTTTCACGATGCGGAGCCGATTCATTCGGCGCATCTGCCGCGGGTGACTTCGCACCGAGTCTTCACGATCGCGGAGCGTCTCGGCGAGGAAGTCTGCAAGAGCCTGCGGCTCGGGGATCCGAAGTGCCCGAAGGAGCGCGCGGGGAAAATCATGTGCGACTTTCTCGGCGGCATGCCGCAGGTGCGCGAGCTGCTGAAGACGGACGTGGATGCGGCCTTTCAAGGCGACCCGGCGGCGGCGGCTTCGGACGAGGTGATCCTTTCGTACCCGTTCATCGAGGCCATCGCGATCCAGCGCAGCGCGCACGTGCTCTACGCGCTCAGTGTGCCGATCATCCCGCGCATGATGACGGAATGGGCGCACAGCCGCACGGGCATCGACATCCATCCTGGCGCGCACATCGGCTCGCACTTTTTCATCGATCACGGCACGGGCGTGGTGGTCGGCGAGACGAGCGTGCTCGGCAGGCATGTGAAGCTTTACCAGGGCGTGTCGCTCATCGCGCGTTCGCTCGCGGGCGGGCAGGCGCTCCGCGGGCAGAAGCGCCACCCGAGCGTAGAGGACAATGTGACGATTTACGCGAACGCGACGATCATGGGCGGCGACACAATCATCGGCGCGGGCTCGACGGTCGGTGCGAGTGTGTTCCTCACGCACAGTGTCCCGGCGCGCTCGCTCGTGCTGGCGGAGGGCCAGGGCGTGCGCGTGCTGGAAAAGGATCGCAAGGTCACGGACGACTGGATGATTTGATGCCGCGCCGCGCGGGCAGCGGTCACTCGCGCTTCCAGAATGGGCGGTAGAAAAAATCCTTGTCTTCCTGCGAGACGGAAGGGAGCAGCCAGTTCGAGCGGAACACCTCGCGGTTGGCGCGCTCGTCCTGGGTTTCCCAGCGGCGGCGTGCGGCGATTTCATCCTTCGACGCACAGCCGCCGAGCGCGAACGCGAAAGACAGCACTGAGATGGCGACTGGGAGATGCGGGAGAAATCTGCGGCTCATGGAAGGCGGTCAAGATGGCAGCAAACGCAGGGGCGTCATGCGCAAATTTGCGGATGGCTGAATTTTGACCACGAATGGGATTTCCGAAGGACGAGTGATGTCAGGAAGTGTCCCGAAAAGCGGATATAAACGCAGAGGTGCAGAGCTGGGAGGAGAGGCCCGCAGAGGAAGATGGGGAAAACTCTCTCTGCGCACCTCTCTGCGCGGCTCTCTATTCTCCTCTGCTCCTCTGCGTCTAAAATGCAGTTCCGTTACACTTTCTCAGACATACCCATCTTCGCTCCATTCGTGTTCTTTCGTGTCCATTCGTGGTTTCAATCCATTTGGGCCGCTGCCGTAAATTTCCGCGGCGCGATTTTCTCGCTGTGCAAAATCGGCTGTTCGGCGCAGCGCCGGGAAATCAGTTGGCCATCGCGCGGCTCCGATCCGATGCTGCGCACCGATGATCTACCTCGACCACAACGCCACCACTCCGCTCGCCCCCGAGGCGCTGGAGGCGATGCGGCCGTACTTGGAAAAATTCCACGGCAATGCGTCATCCATCCACGCGGCGGGACGCGAGACACGCGCGGCGCTGGATGATTCGCGCGACCGGATCGCGGCGCTGCTCTCGTGCAAGCCGCATGAGATCATCTTCACCGGCGGGGGCACCGAGGCGGACAATCTTGCGCTGCTCGGCCTGGCGCGTGCGAACGCGGCACGCGGGAAACATCTGATCACCTGCGCGACCGAGCATCACGCCGTGCTGCATCCGCTGGAGCATTTGCAAAGGCGCGAGGGCTTCGCGCTCACGGTGCTCGGCGTGGATTCGCGCGGGCTGCTCGACCCGGCAGATGTGCGCCGCGCGCTCACGCCAGAGACGACGCTCGTCTCGGTGATGACGGCGAACAACGAGACTGGCATCCGCCAGCCCGTCGGCGAAATCGCCGCGCTGTGCCGCGAGCGCGGCGTGCTTTTTCACACCGATGCGATCCAGACCTTCGGCAAGGAACCGTTCGCCATCGAGGCCGACGCCCTGTCGCTCGCGGCGCACAAATTCGGCGGGCCGAAAGGCGCGGGCCTGCTGCGATTGCGAGGCGGGATTTCGGTCGAGCGGATCGCATTTGGCGGGAGTCACGAAAGTGATCGCCGGCCCGGCACGGAGAATGTCGCCGCGATCGTCGGCATGGCGCGCGCGGCGGACATCGCGGCTGCAAGCGCAGCCGACGAACCCGCGCGACTCACGCCTTTTCGCGAGCAGCTCTGGGACGGCATCCGCGCGGCATTCCCCGCCGCGATGCGCAACAGCGGCCCCGCACTTTCCCTCGCGAACACGCTGAACGTCAGCTTCCCCGGATTCGATGGCGAGAGCCTGCTGATCAATCTCGACCTCGCGGGCATCTGCGCATCGAGCGGTTCGGCGTGCATGGTCGGCAGCATCCTGCCGTCGCACGTGCTGCTCGCGATGGGCGTGCCGCGCGACATCGCGCAGGCGACCGTGCGCTTTTCGCTGGGGAAAGGGACGACCCAGGGAGAAATCGCGGACGCAGTGCAGCGCATCACGGGGATTTTCCGTAGCCGCGCTTGTGAAAGCGCGGGCTGATCTATCCACGAGCGATCATCGAACCAAAGATCAGCCCGCGCTTTCA
>JAYWEO010000314.1:0-12434 GCA_043779225.1 Prosthecobacter sp. | reverse complement strand
AGCGTCTCGTAGTCGCGTTCCATGTCATTCGTGAAAGTCACCGAGTAAAGCCCGAGGTCCGCGCCCGTGTGCGGCGCATCCGGGTCGCACTCCACCTCGCCGCACTTGATGTGATCCAGCGTCGCGCTGCGGAAGGGCCGCGACGGCTCCTTGATGTATTCCGCACCGCGCACCACCCAGATGTCCGTCGCGTCGTTTGCGCGCGCCGCCGGGGTGATGTGCGAATTCTCAAAGAGCCGCTCCTTCATCGCGAGCTGCTCCACATTCGAGGCCGACATGAGCATGATGTCCACAATTCCCTGCCGCACGACGCCGCGGATCTGGTCGCGATACTCCGCCAGCGTCTTCCAGTGAAACTCCGACTTCAGCACCCGCTCGGGATTCAGCGGACGCTTCTGCCCCGGCGCCGTGATGCCGAATGCCATGTCCGCATCCTTCGCATCGGCGATGATGAAGGCCTTGCTGCCGGATGGATTCTTGCGGATGTCGGCGATCTTCGCGTCGAGGGATTTCATGGAGCAAGGGACACTAGACGCCTTCCCCCGCGGTGGACTAGCCTGAATCGTGCGCCGTGTGGCGGCGCACAAGAAGATTGAGTAGGCGGCCCTTTTCGCAAAAGTAAAGGGATGGAAAATCCCAAGCGCATCCTCGGAATCGAAGGCGGTGGCACCAAGACCGAATGGATGCTGCTGGCCGGCGAGGCCGATGAACAAAGGATCCTCCGCCAGGGCACGCTGCCGGGATCGAATCTCCGGCTGATCACCGACGAGGCGCTGGCGCAGCTTTTCTCCGTGCTGCCAAAGGACGCCACGCATGTCGGCGTCTTCCTCGCGGGCTGCGCCACGGAGGCGGACCGTGCGCGGCTGCGCGGGCTGGCGGAAAAAGCCTGGCCCGGCGCGGTGCTCGCGCTCGGGAGTGATCGCGATTCAGGGCTGGCGACTTCGTCTGGCGCGGACGATGGGATCGCGGTCATCGCGGGCACGGGCGCGGCGGTGCATGGGCGGATCGGAGGCCGCGTGGAAAAGGCGGGCGGCTGGGGCCATCTCCTCGGTGATCGCGGCGGCGGCTACGATCTCGCGATGCACGGGCTGCGGTTGGTGCTCACGCACTACGACATGAACCAGCGCATCACGCCGCTCGCGGAGGAAATCCTGCGCACGCTCGCGCTGAACCGGCTGCAGGACCTGGTCGGCTGGGTGATGCAGGCCGACAAGATGAGCGTGGCGCGGCTCGTGCCCGCGATTTTCCGCGCGGCAAAAAATGGCGAGCCGGAAATGATGGCGACCGTGCAGGCGGGCGCGGATGTGCTGGCGGAGTTCACGCGCGCGGTGGCGCAGCGGCTCGATTTCGCGAACGCACCGGTGAAACTGATCGGCGGACTTTTCACGCATCACCCCGAATACGTGGCGCTCTTCCAATACCGGCTCGGCATCCTGCTGCCGGATGCGGTGGTGAGCGTGTGCGGGCAGAGCGGTGCGCTCGGCGCGGCGTGGCTGGCGGGCCGGGAGGCCGGAAGCCGGAAGCCGGAAGTGGGCGGGGAAACGCTGGGATCGGATTCGGCGGCGGACGATGCGGCCGAACTCGCGAAGGCGGCAACGGAACAGGCGAATCCGCGCTCGGTGAATCTTGAGCAGCGGACGACTGCGGAACTCGTGGACCTTTTCACGGGCGAGGAAGACCACGTCGCGCGCGCGCTCACGGCATGCCGTGAGGAATTGGTTGCGGCGGCCGATCTCACGGGTGCGGCGCTGCTCGCGGGCGGGCGGCTTTTTTACATCGGCGCCGGGACGAGCGGGCGGCTGGGCGTGCTGGATGCGAGCGAGATTCCGCCGACCTTCGGCGTGCCGCCCGAGATGGTGCAGGGAATTGTCGCGGGTGGCTTCACGGCGCTGCACCGGGCGGTGGAAGGTGCGGAGGATCAGCCGGGCGCGGGCGCGCTCGCGGTGCTGGAGCGCGGCTTGCGCGCGGGCGATGTGCTCTGTGGCATCGCCGCGAGCGGACGCACGCCCTTCGTGCTCGGCGCGCTGGCGCGGGCGCGCGTGCTCGGCGCGCGGACGATCCTGCTGACGTGCAATCCCGCGCGACCACGCGCGGCACAGCCGTGGGACGCGGAGATCGATCTGCCCGTCGGCCCGGAGATCATCACCGGCTCGACGCGTCTCAAGGCGGGCACGGCGACGAAGGTGGCGCTGAACCTCCTCTCGACCTGCGCGATGATCCGCCTTGGCCGCGTGCGCGGCAACGTGATGATCGATCTCCATATTTCAAACGCCAAGCTGCGCGACCGTGGCGTGCGGATGGTGAGCGCGGCCCTCGGTCTCGGTTTCGCCGCGGCGCAGGAGCGGCTGGAGCGCGCCGGGTGGAATGTGCGCGCGTGCCTCGACCCGGAGGAGTAGCCGGGAAGGTCGTCGTCGCAAAGAGGCCGGCCAGAATCCATCGCATCCGCAGTGCCGTGGCCGAGGATGCCTTTGTGCTGGTCAGTCGCGGTGGTAGGGCGTGCCGGCATTGATGCAGCGGGCGCGGTAGAGCTGTTCGAGGAGGACGACGAGGGCGAGTTCGTGCTGGAGGGTGAGGGGGCTGAGCGACCAGCGCCAGTCGGCCGTGCGGCGGATCTCGTCGGTGTGCCCGTCCGCGCCGCCGATCAGAAAGGCGACGGCCTTCGTGCGCTGGAGTTCCCACGCGTTGATTTTCTGCGCGAGTTCGCGGGAGGTGATCTGCGCGCCGCGCTCGTCGAGGACGACGCGGAACATGCCTTCGCTGCGGGCGAGCAGGACTTTGCTCTCGTCCTCGCGGGAAGATGCGCGCAGGGCCTCGACCTCGACGGGCTGCTTTGGCGGGAAGCGTTCGAGGTATTCCGCGATGCCTGCTTTGGCAAAGGCGAGGCGCGGCTTTCCGATCGTGAGGATGTGCAAGCGCATGGGGAGAGGATTTAAGATTTAGGATTTAGGATTTGAGATGTTCTCAGCGGCTGCGGTGCTGGATTCCCCAAATCTTAAATCATTAATCTTAAGTCTTAAATTTCCGCGCACTACACGGGTGCGAAGTCAATCATCCGACGCGCGGCGTCCACGCGGCAGACGATCACTTTCAGCTCGTCGCCGATCTTGAATGTCCGCTTGGTGCGGCGGTTCACGAATTCCGAGCGCGCGCGGTCGTAGGTGTACGGGCCGTTCGGCAGCGACTCAGCGGCGATGAGGCCGGTGGTGTCGGCGTCGGGCAGCTCGACGGTGAGGCCGTGGATGCGCGTGTCGGAGACGATGGCGCGGAATTCCTGCGGCTTTTGCGCGTCGAGCTGGCGCTGGAAGAATTCGAGCTTCTTCACGAGGCGGCTCTCCTGCTCGGCCTGCGCGGAGGTGCGCTCGGTGTCGGAGATGTGCTTGGAGAGTTCCGTGAGTTCCTTGCGGTTTCCGCCGCGCTCGCCGCCGAGCACACGGTGCGCGACGAGGTCGGCGTAGCGGCGGATGGGGCTGGTGAAGTGCAGGTAGTTCGCCTTGTGCAGGCCGTAGTGCCCGAGCGGATCGGGGCTGTAGGCGGCGCGGCGGAGGCTCTTGAGGAAATCAATCTTCAGCCGGAATTCGTCGGGCCGTCCGCGGATGAGCGAGAGCATGCGCGTGACTTCCTTGCGCTGCGTCATGTCGCCGAGGCGGAGTCCGGCGGTCGCGGCGTTCTTGCGGAATTCATTGAGCCGATCCGGGTCGGGCTTTTCGTGGATGCGATAGATGCAGGGCACATTGCGGCGCTGGACTTCCTTCGCGACAGCCTCATTCGCGAGCAGCATGAATTCCTCGACGAGCTGGTGCGACTCGTCGTTCACCATGCGCTCCATGCGGTCGGCGCGGCCCTCGGCGTCGAGCCAGATTTTGATCTCGGGAAAGTCGAGGTCGAGCGAGCCTGCGGCGAAGCGGTGCTTCCGCACGAGCGAGGCGAGCTGCCACGAGTTCTGCACGGCCTTTGCGACATCGGGCGAAAAGCCGGTGACGTGCTCGCCGCGGATCATCGCCATGGCCTGCTTGTACGTGAGCCGCGCGTGAACTTGGATGACGGTTTTCGCAAAGCGGACCTTCTGGATTTTTCCCTGAGCGTTCAGATCGAAGAACACCGAGTGCGCGAGCCGAGGGATGCCGGCGCGCAGCGAGCAAAGGTCGGCGCTGAGGCGGAAGGGGAGCATCGGGATGCAGCGGTCCACGAGGTAGGTGGAGTTCGCGCGGCGGCGTGCCTCCTTGTCGAGCGCGCTGCCGGGGCGGACGTAGTGCGCGACGTCGGCGATGTGGACGGTGAGCTGCCAGCCGTGCGCGGTGCGCTCGACGGAAACCGCGTCGTCGTGATCCTTCGCATCATCGGGATCGATCGTGAGGACAAACTGGCCGCGGCAATCCTCGCGCTTCGCGATGACGGCGTCGGAAATATCGTCCGGCACTGCGGCAGCCTCGCGCTCGCATTCCTCGGGAAATTCCGCGGGCAGATCGTGCCCGCGGATGACGGAGAGCATGTCCACGCCGGGTGCGCCGACTGCGCCGAGCAGTTCGGTGATGCGGCCTGTCGGCAATTCACCGGCATCGGTCCACGGGTCGAGGTGGAGCGCGACCTTGTCGCCGACTTTCGGTGGCCGCGAGAGCTGCTTGCCGCCGCTCTTCACGAGGAAGACGTGCGGGTTCCGCGGATCGTCGGGGATGACGACGGCCTGCCCGTGCTGCTTTTGGAAAAGGCCGATGATCGTTTCGCGAGCGCGCTTCACGACACGCGTGATGCGCGCCTGATCGCCTTGCGATGGCGTGGCCTCGACGATGTCGCCATGGAGCGCGGTGCCCGTCATGCCGTCGGCGATCCACGCGATGAGACGGTCGTCGTCGGCGATGAGGCGCGCGCCTCCGCGGATGTTGAAAAGGAGCTTTCCCTGGAGTGCCGGACGTTTGCCTTTCATTATGAGCGGGCGATCCAGGCTGCCGACACGAATTCCGCAGCGCGCATGCTGAGCGCGCCCCAGTTTGCCGATTCAAAAATTTCTTTCGTCAGCAGTGTCGAGCCAGCGCCGACGGCGGCGCATCCGGCTTTGAAAAAGTCGGGCACATTCTGCGGAGTCACGCCGCCGGTCGGGATGATTTGCAACATGGGAAGAGGAGCGAGCATTGCCTTGATGTAAGATACGCCGAGGTGATCGGCAGGGAAAAGTTTCACAAAGTCCGAGCCCAGCTCGTGCGCGGTGAGCGCCTCGGTGGGAGTCGTCGCGCCGCATGCGATGGGCACGCCATAGCGGTTGCAAATCTCAATCACCTTCGGACGCACGACGGGTGTGACGACAAATTGCGCACCTTCCAGCATCGCCTGCCGCGCAGTCTCGGAATCGAGCACGCTGCCGACGCCCATGATGATTTTATCCCCGAGCGCGGCGCGCGTTTCGCGGATCACTTTCAATGCGCCGGGTGTCGTCATCGTCACCTCGACGGCATGGATGCCGCCGGCGACGAGCGCCTGGATGGCATCGAGCAGGTGGTCCGCATTTTCAGTGCGCAGGATGGCGATGACGCCGGGATCGGTGAGCCTCCGCATGAGGTCCATTTTATTCATGCCGCACTATGCACCCGCCGAGGGGCCGAGTGGCAAGCCGCAACGCCTAGCGGTTGCGCAGCCGCCCGGTGATGACGGACTTCAGCGACTTGAGCGCGAGCTCCTGCACGCTGAATGGCTTCGCGATGAATTCGACGGCGCCGCGCAGCGAGGACTTCACGCGGTTTTCCTGAGAGGTGTCACCCGTGACGAAGAAGATCGGCGTCTCGGCGTGCAGCGCCATGTTGCGGATTTGTGCGGAAAGCTCAAAGCCGTCGAGGTCCGGCATGTGGACATCGAGCAGGATGAGATCGTAGCGCGTCGAGGAAAGTTCCGCGATGGCGGCGCTGGAGGATTCCGAGTGGACCGCCTGGATGCCGACGAGATGCAGGGCTTCCACGGCGGTGAGGGCCGTATTCTCGTCGTCGTCCACGACGAATGCGCGGACTTCGTTCAGGCAGACGGATTTCTCGATCTCCGGATCCGAGAGCAGGAGTGCGATGAACTCGATGCCCTGGTTCAGCGTGCGCAATGTGGACTGGTTGATCTGGGCCGGCACTTCCAGCAGATCGCCGAGCAGACTGGCAAACGCCGAGCCCACGCTGTGCAGGATCGAAAGCCCGTCGTGCATCGCGCGATCCGCGATGGTGCGCGATTGCGTCTCGAGTTCGCCGAGGAGTCCGATCTGCTTCTGGTCGCGGCTGAAAGCCTGGAAGCTGCGGCGCATCACCGACACGCCATCCGTGGGCTGGGAGGTGCCCCTTGGCGCGCTGCCTCCGGCTTGCACGGGATTGCCGGAAAGTTTCGCATGCAGCCGGGCCTCGGCGAGGCTGGCGCTGAGATTGCGGATCTCGCGGTGCGCATTTTCGAGCTTGGTGTTGAGCTCGATCATGTCGAGGCGGCGCTTTTCAAAATGCGACTCCATCTCGTGCCTTTCGGAGACCCTGCCTTCGCCACTGCTCAGTGCCTGCATGAGCCGTTCGATTTCGGCGGATTGCGCGCTGATCTGGGCTTCGAGTGCCACCGTGTTCTGTGCCAGATGTGTCTGGAGCGAATCGCGTTCGCTGGCGATCTCCTCGACTTGCCGCCGGGCTGCGGCGAGCGAGGCGCGCTCCTCATCGAGAAGCCGTGCGTCGTCCGTGCTCCCTTGCAGCGACAGCTCAATCTCGCCGCGCAATGCGGAAACCTCGGAGGCAAGCCGTGCCTCGTTTTCGGAAAGGAGCCGGTTTCGCTCCTCCGCAGCAGTCAGCCTGCCCTTCAGTGAAGGGATTTCCTTGTTGTCGCGTGCGAGTTTTTCCGCAGCATCCCGCGCATAGCTTGCCTCAGCGAGTTCGTCTTCCAGGGTGGATACCCGCTGTTTGAGCTGCGTGATCTGATCCGCCATCCCGTCGCGTGCCTGGCGGATCGCGTCGATTTGCGCGGCCAGCCCGCCTTCGCCCTTTTTCCGCGATGCCGAGAGTTCCTGCCGCGCATCGGCGAGGGCCTTCTGTGCAAGGGCGAGATTTTTCTGCGCGAGGTCGCGCTCCTTCTGGAATTGATCGCGCTCGCGGATCGCCGATTCGCTCTTGCGCGAGGCTTCTGCGAACATCTTTTCCGCCTCGTCGAGGAGGCGCTGGGATTGCTTCCGTTCGCGCGCGAAAATCGCCTCCGGCGTTTCGGGGGAACCGGGAAATTCTGTGATTTTGTTGGAAACTTGGGCCATGGGATGCCCGGCACCGCGGGGAGGCGGAATCCGGACGTTTCCTTTCAAGCACGGCACGTGCCGGACGGATTGCCCGTTTGAAAATTCAGGTCACTCCGGCGACCTGAAACCCGAGCTTCTCGAGATAGGCCCGGATCTTCGCGGGTTGGTCGCCTTGCATTTCGATGGTGCGTTCGCAGACCGTCCCGCCCGTGCCGATGCCGCGACGCAGGTCCCGCGCCAGATCTTCGAGAGCAGGTTTGGTCAGGGCGGGCGGAAAATCGTGGATCACAATCACGGTCCTGCCGCCGCGGTGCGCGGTCTCTCGCCGGAGCACCACACGGCCGAGTTTTTTTGGCCTGTCCGACTTGGCCGCTGGTGGCACTGCTTGCGCCGGTGGCGTTTCCGGTGCGGCAGGCAAAGGGCCGAGGTCGAGGCCGGACAGTGCCTGTCCGAATCCCGCGAGGCCCTGCTGCTGCGGGTCCGTTGCGACGCGTTTTTGTTTTTCAGGGCGCATGATTCCGTGAGCGTTTCGCCACGAAATGGCCAATTTACAATTCAAGAAACGAACCTAGTGTCACCGTCAGTCAGCGCCCTATGAAGCCACTCTCTCTGCTCGCCTCCGCGCTCGTCGCATTTTCCATCCCTATGGCCACCGCCGAGGTGGCGGCAATCGCGAAGCCGCTCCCCGTTGGCGCGGATGCCGTGAAAAGGTCGCCGTTTTCGATGGCCGGGCAGCTCATTTTTCGCAGCGGCCAGTCGTATTATCAAGGCAGCGGCACGGTGGTTTATTCCAAGAGCGTGCTCACCGCGGCGCACAACGTGTGGGACCCGGTGAACGGGTGGAGCACCGGCATCCAGTTCAACCGCGCACGGGCCGGCTCCACAGCCGCATCCCGCGCCTTTGCAAACCGTCTCTTCGTCTTTGGCACGTATCGCACTGCCGCCGCACACTACGGGCAGGAATCGAACCAGACCTTTGCCAGTGATCTCGGCGGATTGCGTTTCAATGTCGCGCCTGCCGGTGGCGCATACGCGGGCTGGCGCGCGGACATTGCGCTGCTGGCCGCGGGTGCTCCGGTATTGTGCCTCGGCTACGGCGCGGAATTTCACAGCGGCGACGAGATGCTGGCCGTCCGCGCACCCGCGGCTTTCACACGGGTGGTCGGTGCGTTCCTGGAAAGTACGGCGCTCACTTTCGAGGGCGGCATGAGTGGCGGCCCGATATTGTCCGAGGTCACGCCGGATGATTTTCGCGTCGTCGGAATCGTCGTCGCCGGATCGGATTCACCGCCCGCCGCGGGCATCCGTGCGCTCGATGCGGCTGGTGCTGCGTTCATCGCTGGCTACCTGCGCTACTGACGGGCGAAGGGGACGTTTCAAGTGCGATACGGCCGCGCTCTCAAATTCGTGGCGCTGCTCGCGCTGCTGATTGCCGCCGGATATTTCGCCGGGCGGCATTTTCAAAGTGCGCGCAACGTCCGCCGTGCGCTTCCGGTCGCGACATCTGGAAACGACACCGCGCCCATCGCGGATCATGGCGTGGCGCATACGGAATCTCCGGCGAAATTGCTGGCGCGAATCTTCGACCGCCTGCGCTCCGGCAATCTTCAGCCCGGCGAACTCGCAGCGCTCCGCAGCATTCTGCTCGCGGCCGATCCGCACGAGGCGATGGCGGCGATCCTTTCGTTCCTCTCCACGGGACAGGATGCGCGAACCGGCGAGACCTTCGGCATTCAAAAGGGCGGGGGACTTGGCGGTGCGCCGACCTTTCGCGTGATGCTGCTCGACCTGCTCGGACGCATCGCTCGCGACTCGGGGAGTGACGAGGCGCTGAAATATTCCAAGGCGCTGCTCACGCGCCAGACTTCCGCCGATGAATGGGCCATCGCACTGCGGAATGTCGCATGGAGCGCGCCGGAGGAACGGGCATTTCTCGCAGGGAAAATGCGCGAGATGCTCGCCTATCAGCCGTGGCGGCAGCAGCCGGGCGCAGGCTTTCTCGAAGCGTTTGACGTGATCGTATTCTCTCGTGATGTCACCTTCGCCGCCGACCTCGCCGCGATGGCAAACAGCGAGGACGATGCGTTGAGACGCGCCGCCGCCACCGCGATGGATCGCCTGAGCGAGATGGCCCCGCTCGACGTGATGAACTATCTCAACGGCCACCCGGATGAATTCTCCGCGCTGCCATTTCTCCGGGCGGACTATTTTTCCAAGGCCGATCTCTCGCAGTTTCAGCAGCGTCAGGCCGTCGAGACCTACCTCGCACGCGCGGATGTCGCCGTCGCGGAAAAGGACAAGCTGCTCTCCGTCTTCGCGAGCCCAGGGAGCTTTGTCGGCGACACCCTCGTCACCGATCCTCCCGCCGCCGATGATCTCCCGCAGCGCATCCCAGGCTTGCGGGCCGCGGTGGATGATTGGCTGAAAGGGAACCGCTTTCCCGCTCTCAACGGCGCACTCGGGCAGCTTCAGCGGCGTCTCGCGGATTAGGTGTGCTCAGCGCTCGCGGCGGATGCGCACGCCGGTGAATTCCGCATCCGGCAGAAAAAATTTCCGAAGCTCCACCTCGACCGCAGCGACGGCAAACCTTCGCAGCACCAGCGCGGCGATCTCCTCCGCGAGTGTCTCGATGAGCGTGCGCTCGCCTTCCTTCGCGTGCGCCTTCACAGCCTGCGCCACAGCATCGTAGTCCACCGTCTGCGCCAGCCGGTCGCGCAATTCCGCGAAGCCGCGGGTCGGCTCAAGGACGATCGATGCAAGCACGCGCTGCGGCTGGCTGCGCTCGGTCTCCGTCGCGCCGATGCGCGTGGAGAGTTCGAGTTTCGCAATGAGAATCCGGTCGGGTTCGCGGGCCATTTTTGAAATCACCCCACCCGGAATTTCACATCACGCACCATCCGTCCGAAGCGCACTTTGAGCTTCGCGAGGATGTCGGCGCGCAGGGTGCGATCCAGTTCGTAGAGCATCGAGGGCTGGAGGACGCGGATGTGCAGGACGCCTTCGATGAGGCGCTGCGGCGTCGAGTGCTGCGCGATGAACGGGCCGACGATTTCCTCCCACGCGCGCATGATTTCCTCCTCGCGCACGCGCTTGCCGAGGCCGAGCTGCGCGATGAGTTTTTCCAGCACGCCCGCGACGGGCTTCCAGTTATCCTGCGGGAATGGCCGCTCCGGCATGCCGCGCCAGTCGGCGATGATTTTGGAGCGGAGCTGCGGGTTCATGCGCCGGCATTATCGCGTGAAACGCATCGCGCGCACGCACTTTCCGTGATCCGATTTCCGCGCTCCGCGTTTGCCCTACTCGCCGTCGCTGCCGATGGCCTCGACCGGGCAGCCTTCCATGGCTTCCTTGCAGAGCTTTTCCTCGTCGGGATTCTCGGGCTGCTTGTAGAGGAAGCTGTGTCCGCCGTCGTCATTGCGCTTGAAATTGGCGGGCGCGGTCTCGCGGCAGAGGTCGCAGTCGATGCACTGGTCGTCCACGTAGAATTTGCCGGTGACGTTTTCGGGATACTTGTTTGCTTGGTCGGCCATGATCGGATTTGGGCGGCGAAACTAGCGGTCACGTCCCGTTCGGCAACGCATTTTTTTCCGGGAAAAATTCCCACGCTGCCCGTGACTGGGCCCTCTTTGGACGTTGGATGTCGGACGTTATGCCCGCCGCAGGCGCGGTGCGGATTTTGGAAGGCGTTCGGAATCCGTCGCACCGCTGCGCGGAGCCAGAGGTCCAACGTTCGACGCCGAAAGGTTGTGGCAGCAAGTTTCCAGTGGTGATTCCACGCGGCATTCGGATACTCACAGGGGCTCCATATTTTCAAAATCATGACCGACAAACCCGCTGACAAACTTATCTCTGCCGAAGGCTGGCACGTGCTGCATCTTTTCTACAAGGTCGAGCATGGCCAGTGGTCGCTTCTCTCATCGGAGGAAAAATTGCGTGCGCGCACCAACCTCAGCGATCTCATCGAGGAAGTCCGCAAGACCGAGGGCTGCCAGGTGCTCACCTTCTCGATGGTCAGCCCGAAGGCGGACATCGGCTTCATGCTTCTCTGCGCGGACCTCCACGATGCGAACCGCATCGAGAAGCGGCTTACACTTTCGCTGGGGCCGGACGTGCTCTCGCCGACGTACAGCTTTTACTCGATGACCGAGCGCAGCGAATACACCTCGACCGAGGAGGAATACGTCGCGGAGCTGGCGGGCAAGGGGAACGCCGCGGGCACGCCAGAGCACGAGAAGGCGCTCGGCGAATGGCGCACGCGCATGGAACACTACCTCAAGCACCGGCTCTACCCCGTGCTCCCGCCGTGGGAGGCGATGTGCTTTTACCCGATGTCGAAACGCCGCGGCACTGACGACCAGAACTGGTACGCGCTCACGCATGAGCAGCGCAAGGAACTCATGGGCGGCCACGCGCGCGTCGGCCGCAAGTGGGCGGGCAAAATCCTCCAGCTCATCACGGGCTGCACCGGCCTCGATGACTGGGAGTGGGGTGTGACGCTGCTCGCGCACGATCCGATGGACCTCAAGGGCATCGTGTACGAGATGCGCTTCGATGAGGTGACGCATCGCTTCGGTGAGTTCGGCGATTTCTACGTCGGCCTCCAGTTGCCGATGGATGAAATCTTCCGCCGACTGATGCTGTGAAGCCGCTCATCTCCCTGCCCGCCTCCGCCGCCTTCGCGCTCGGCGCGAATCCGAATCTGCATTTGCACGCGGTGAAAAATGAGCGCTATTTCCAGCATGGATAAAGGAACGGTCGCAATTTCCGTGGAGGCGAAACGCGCGAGGCTTCACGAATTGCTCCGGGAACACTCGCCGCTCGTGATCGCGTACAGCGGCGGCGTAGACAGTGCTTTCCTGCTCGCGGAGGCGCGCCGTGAACTCGGGGATCGCGTCATCGGAGTCATCGCAGACAGTGCGAGCCTGCCGCGGCAATCGCTGGCCGAAGCGGTCGCGCTGGCACGCGCGATCGGTGCCCCGGTCGAGGTGGTGAAGACGCTGGAACTCGACAACCCCGACTACGCCGCGAACCCGCCGAACCGCTGCTATTTTTGCAAGGCGGAACTTTTCCAGACGCTCGACACACTCGCACGTTCGCGCGGCTATCCGGCCATCGCCTACGGCGAAAATGCCGATGACATGCAGCACGAACGTCCGGGCCGCGTCGCTGCTGCGGAATTCCACATCCTCGCACCGCTGCGCGACGC
>JAYWEO010000313.1:0-18181 GCA_043779225.1 Prosthecobacter sp. | reverse complement strand
GACTTCGCTCCTCAGCGCGCTCACCGGCTACCTCACGCCGAGCGCCGGCGAGATCGAGCTGCTCGGCGAGACCTACGGCAATTCCGACTGGCGCGAACTCCGCAAGCGCGTCGGCCTCGTCAGTTCCGCTATCCGGCAAAAGGTCCCCGACTGGGACCCCGCGGGCCTCGTCGTCATCGGCGGAAAATACGCCATGCTCGACTACTGGGGCCGCGTCCTCCGCACCGACCGCGCCGAAGCCGCGAAAGTCATGCGCGCCACCGAGTGCGCGCATCTCGCGGAGCGCAACTGGGGCGTCCTCTCGCAGGGCGAACGCCAGCGCGTCCTCATCGCCCGCGCGCTCATGGCCCGGCCTGCCGTGCTCATCCTCGACGAGCCGTGTGCGGGTCTTGATCCCGTCGCGCGCGAGCAATTCCTCGGCTTCATGCAGCGCCTCGCGTCGCGGAAAGTCGCGGGGAAAAATTCCCCCACCCTGCTCTTCGTCACGCATCATGTGGAGGAGATCGTCCCCGCCATCACGCACGCGCTGCTGCTGCGCGAAGGCCGCGTCACCGCCACCGGCCCCGCGCAGAAAATCCTCACGAGCAAAAATCTCACGCACACTTTTGCTTCGCCACTCCGCCTCCGCCGCCACGCCGGGCGCTGGACGCTGCACCGTGCCGTATCGGAATAGCCGCCACGCTTTCCAACGCCGGAGGCGTCATGGAAATTAGCTGGTGGTCGAGCGAGGCACGAGCGAACACCACCGGATCGCGTCGCAAAACGAACGCACCCCGGATGGGGTGCCGGAGGCGGGCGGAGGATTCCCGGCGCACCCTCCGGGGCGCATGGCTGTGATGTCGATGATCCGGTGGTGTTCACTCGCCAAGCTCGCTCGACCACCGGCTAATTTCCCTTGTCCTTCCGGGACAAAGCCACGGCTGCCTCACGCGCCGGCCGCCGCCTTCCGCTCATCCAGCCGTTCGGCCACGAGCAGCATCAGTTCCTTGAACTGCTCCACGTCCCCCTCGCGATCGGAGTCCGCATTGATGCTGAACTTCCCCGGATACCCGCTCTTCGTCAGTGTAAAGTAGAGCCTCTCCTTGGATTGGCCGACTTGGAAGCCCGTCACCTCACCGATGCCGAAATCGAACGACCGAACGCTCAGCAAGGTGGGCCTCAGCACTTCCACCTGATGACGTTCTCCCTCGACCGAGTAGTCCACGTGAGGGATGGACCGGAACACCAGCCAGATGGCCGCACCACACAGCGACAGCACCATCACTGAAATGATGCCGAAGACCACGGGCTCCGACAGCCCGCGAAATTGGGCGAGGAGCCAGATACCCGGCAAAATCAGCAGCGGCGGCAGCACCATCGACAGCGCAATCTTCCAGCCCTGCGTAAGACGCACCCGGAAGATTTTTTTGTCTGACGGATTATCGGTCGGTGGCATCCTTCGTCGAAAGAGTCTGCCGGACACTTGGACCCCGCCTGTTCCCCGTCAATCGCGAATGCCTCGCTTCGTATTTCGCGCATTCATCGGGCAACGCTTGAACGAACCTCGACGCCAGCGTAGTCGTGCGCGATGAAATTGCTGCCATTTCTGCTTCTCATCGCGAGTGTCGTCCAAGGCGCGGAGACTGAAACGCAGAAGCCGCCCGCAGAAGTCGCCGTGGCGATTCGCTACCTGAAGCCCGAAGGCGTGAGCCACTCGCACGTGTATCTCTATCGCGAGGAGGGAAAACTTTTGCGCCAGCTCACAAAGGATGACAGCGGACAGGATCGGGATCCGTTTTTCTCGCCGGATGGCGGGACGATCGTCTTTACGCGGGAGGTGAAGACGGCGCTCGAATACTGGAGCGTGGAGCCGCTCGGAAAAAATCTGCGCAAGCTCGCTTCGTCGCCCGAGTGGTATGCGAAGGCAAAGAGCGCACCGTATTTCCACTACCCGGAATGGGAGGAGAGAAAGGAAGGCGACGCAAGGCCTTCGGACGATCCGGCGACCGCGCCGAAATTCACATCGCCCGACGGACTCTCTGAACTGATCCTCTCCACGGTGAAGGGCGACGAGGAAGACGAGTGGAACGGGCCCGGTCACGGGAAGCATTTCATCCTGCGCGACGTGAAGACGGACAAAAAATGGGAGATGGGCAAGCTGCCCGGCTTCGTGGGGCTCGTGGATATTTTGCAACTCGGCGCGGATGCGAAGGCGCGCTTCCTCCTTCAGCCACCGATGCGGCTCGCGTTCTTCGGACTGCACCTCGGGAGCACGGATGGCGACACAGTCTTCGCCGTGGATCTCGACGGACATCGCATCGTGAACCTGTCTCCGAATTGGGCCGCGCCTTTCCCAATTCCCGGCGAACCGGCGTTCCTCACATTCACCTCCGTGCGCTACGTGCCGATCCCGGGGAGCAAGAAGACGGCGAACTGTTCCTACCTCGAACGCTGGGACGCAGAGCTCAAGAAGGTGCGCTATGCCGATGAAGGCACGGCAGCGATCCTTTACGGCGCATCCATCTACCGCCCCGGCAAGACGCCCGCCGCCGTTTACATCCAGAAGGACCCCGGCGAGCAGAAGTAGCGGCTCTCGGTTTTGCGCTGGAAGCAGTCAGGATTTCTTCGCGAAGAATCCAGCCAAGGTGGCGATTTTTCCGCCCACCCAATTCACAAGCCGCCCAAGCTTCCCCGGCCCGGGTTCCGAGCTTGGGACATTGCGATCGTTGCGCCACTTGGGGTGGTGAAAATGGATGACAAAGTCGCCGTTATACGAGGCAGCAGCCCGGTCGAAAGTGATTCTGCCGATCGGTTTCCAGTCCTTCACTCGGAGACGCCGGTTGATGAGTCCGGTCATCTTCCCTTCGTCTGATACCTCGATTTGAAAGACCAGCGTCCGCTGAGCCTTCTGATTTCCACGGTCATAGATGTGCGTGAGAATCTCGTCGCGGAAGTCAGCCGTCTCATCATCTCCACCCACTTTTGGGCTGATAACTCTGAACTGCATATATTCGGGACACCGCGTCTGCACGCCCTGCGGTTTGCCTAGTTCCGCGACTTCATACAATTGCCGAATCGCCGTGCGACGATCGACGCGCATGAATGCAAACACCGTGAGCAGCAGCGTCCCAAGCCCGAAACCACGACGCAGCGGACTGATGTCCGGCGCATTCCTCAGTAGTGCATCCTGGATGCTGGGCGAATAGCTGCCGCCGAGATCCTCCTGAGTGATGAAGCTCGCGGGCCGATGCTTCTCCTGGGGATTCGTCGTGGGGTAAAGCTTGCCGACCATCGAGAGCGTGCGCGCCGCACCCCGCCGTGCCGCAAGCCCCGACGAGTATCGACCGATGACGAGTCCCTTCGCACCCTTCGCAAAGAAACCCGTGTAGCCGGAATCCTCATCGATTTCCCAAGTGCCAGAGAGACAGATTCCATTCGGATGCACGAGACGCTGCACACCCCGCTTTTCAAGGCCACCCCAGCGGAGGTCCGCATGACTCGCGATGGTACGTGCCGCCGCGTCCATGAATAGGAAGCGCTTCGAGAATTTGAACAATCCCTGTGCGACGCTTTCAAAACTCGTGGGATAGTCAGGCAGCGGCTTCTGACCCGATTCACCCCACGTGCTGCCGTAATACGATTCGGCCATCACAGCGTCCTGCACTTCCTTGAACGTGGAACCCGTGTATTGCCGATCCTCGAGCACCTCCCCTTGTTCCCCCAACGGCATCACACTTTCACGAGCCGCAATCGCAATGCCACGCCGGATGCCTAATGCGTAAAGCGCCGAAACCCCGAACGCTGCAATCAGCCCTCCGCCCAGCAGGACACGGACAATCTTCCTTTGCGGCTGCTCCGCTGCGCCCTTCTGCATCGGCATTAGCTGCGGCGACTTGATGGGACCGAGCATCATGATACCAACGATGCCAACGATCAAAATCACCGCTTTTTTCAGAATGCCGCGCACGGCGAGAAATGCGACGCTCATAAGGATGAGCACTCCAATTGTCATTCCGAGCCAGAGACTTTTCCAGACCTCGGGAACAAAGTTCGGGAGCCCGATGGCAGCGCTGTCGGGCGCATTGGGCACGATGAAATTCCCATCGAATGTTGTCCCTGGTGCTGCATGTTCATTCGACTCCTGCGTGGTCCAGCGAGGCGCGAGATACGGGAAGTCTTTGCGGAACGGCTTGTCATTCGTCGTCGCGCGAGGGAACTGACGCGATTCCGTGTAGGACAACTCCACCAGCAGCGTCTCCCCGGCATCGGCCAATGTCTTGGCCACATCATCCTCCAGCCAGCGGCCATTCGGAAATTTTGCAGGCTTGCGCAGATCGTAGATCATCACATCCGGCGCGCCGTCGTAGTGGCGGTGGGCTTCCAGCGGTGCCAGGAATGTGGTCAGCACATTTTCGATGAGGTTCGGAGACGCATGCATCCGCGTGATCTCGGCGACATGCTTCGACGGGTGCAGCCCGTTCAGATAGCCAAAACGCGGCAACTGGCTGCGCAGCGAACGTCCGACGTGATCGCTCTGCTTCCCATCCGGCCCGTGCGTCGTGGCCCACAGCAGGATCGGGCCATTTGCCGCCGGCGCACCATTGGGCCGCCGGATGTTTTTCAGCGGAATGCTGGCAACGATACCGACCGCATTCCCGCGAAAGAACCGCGGAAAGATGAAGGGATCATCGAAGACGCCAATCTGGACATTGATCGCGCCAGGCTTCCAAGCTTTGGCCACCACGACATCGCGCATGCCATCGAGTGAGCGGCGCGCCTCGCTCACCATGTTCACCTCGCCGGGGATGCCATCGAAGCGATAGCTGGCCAGCGAAGCCTCGGAGTTTTCGCCATCCGGCGAAAAGTTCAGGTGAAAATCGAGGACGGCTTCCTCCGCGATGGCATTGGGATTGCCGAGGATGCCGCCGTAGAGTGCCTGCGTGGAAGCATCGGCCTGATGCTGTGCGACGATTGCGCCGCGGGCCGTGATCAATTGCTCCAGCTTCGCCTGCGCCATCTTTTCGCGCTGGCTTGGCTCGCCGGGGAACGCCTTGCGCGCGGCATCGCGCGCCTCGGCTGCGGCAGCGATTTCCTTGGCCGCATCCGCGAGGGTTGCCTGATAGTCACGGCCGTCACGTGTCCGGGCAGGGTCAAAGAAGCGCACCTCGGGGTTCAGATCGAGATGCACGCGGAACGAATACTTCGGCACGTCGTTCTTGATGCCCTCGATCTGCCAGGGGAGCAGCCGACGGCGGACGCACAGGCTGATGATGAGCTGATCCGCATCCTTCATCCGCTCCTGTTCCATGATGGGCTTGCGATCCTTGTCCACGACAAAGGCATGCAAGTCTGTGATATTAGCCACGGGGTCCTCCTGCGGCTTGAATGCGTTTAGGCTCATCGGATCCGCATGATCTGATGCAGAGGCGGTGAGGCAAAACGCACCAACGGCCAGAAAAATAGCGGCTGCTTTGCAGGTGTTATGTTGCATAGTATGGATGTGATTGCTTGCGTTTAGGATTCGCGGAAGACGGCGCTTGCCGCGGTGAAGCCCAGCTTGCGATAACTCTCCCATTGTGCGTCATCGTAGATCTGGTCGGCGGTGGAATCCTGCGGGAATTGCAGGTTCGCCGCGGCATATTGCGTGACGTCGAGGGACTCGGTTCCGGTGAGGCTGGCCTTGATCAGCAGCAGCCAGCCCTCCGTGCTGTCCGCGTAGGTGATCCGGGCGATTGCGGCGTGCTTCGCCCCAGGCCCGCCCTGCGCCTTGTTTCCTTTGATCTCATCGAGCTTGCCGAGCTGATCGACATTCACCCATTGGGCTACGAGAGCTGGCAGCGTGATCCCTTTTGGATCCACCCAGACCACTTCCGCGCCAAAATCCACCCGGACATTGCGCACCAGCGTCGCCATGTCCTCAAAGACATAGCCCATGTCCCGCGATGCATCAGTGCAGATGATGAAGGGCAGCCTGCGGCGCACGAGTTCATACACCGCGCTGTTGTCCATGTGCCCGCCATCGGAGAGGTTCCAGAATTCCTTCGACGGCCCGTCAAAGCGCGCGCGCCATTCGCGGAGCAGCAATTGGTGGGCGCGGAAAAGCGCACCGGGAAGTTCCTTGATGCGCCGCCACACATTTCCGGGAAACCGTCCCGGCCGCTCGGTGGCGCGGATTCCGGAATCCCACCAGAATCCAAGCCGGACATTCACCAGCCCCATGAACAGGGCCTCGAATGGGTTCGATGCGCGCCCGCGCCCTGTCGAGAATGCCGCGCCTGACACTGCGGTCCAGTCGCCTAATGTTAGCGACTGCACAACAGCCGGGCTGTTGTCCTGCCGCGCGAGCGGATGGAAAGTATTCGGGTCGGAGTTCAGGCGGATCGCCTCCAGTCCCGGCGCTGTGCAGTCATCCCCATCCAGACCTTCGAGCCAGCGGCGGCGGCTCAGCCAGCCAGGCATCCTGATTCCCACGCGCGTCCATCGTGCAAAGTAACGTCTGCCGACGCTGACACCGAAGGAGCCGATGGTCATCGGCAGGCCCTTGTATTCGCGGATTTCGCGCTGCGAAGCGTGGTCCACGGTTTCATTCACACAGACCGAAATCAGGTGCAGAGGCCCGCCCTGCTGCTCCGGACGGTATTGGTGATGCGGCACATCGTCACCCGGATCGGAGATCGAGACGTCGGCGGCCATGTTTCCCGCGCCGACAGTGCGCGCCTCATTGGATGCGCCCAGGAAAGTGCGGGTGATTCGCGCGCCGTAGGTCGCGTGCAGGGATGTGAGATTGAGAAAATCGAACGCCCTGCCCAGTGCCGCGGAGAATAGGAATGCCACCATGACAGCTCCCCAAGCCCAACCCACATCGCTTCCCGCGAACAGGCTGTGCGCGATGACATCCACCAGAAACAGCAGTGCCAGCGCGATGAGCAGTGCGGTCATCTTCATCATCGTGAACGCACTCGGGCCATCGCCCTTCGGCAGCACCTTCATCGCCCAGGAGCGCAAAAGCTGGAGCGCCGGCGAGAGTGCCACCAAGCTCGCAATCATCTCCGGAAGGTGGCGTCTGCTCGCGATGCTGCCTGCCAGCGTATCGAGAACGGCCCAGACAAATAGCGCGGAAAAGATGATCAGCGCCTCGCCCACACCGCGGCTCAGCCGGTTGCGCACCGTGGCGCCACCCCTCCGGCAATCCTGGATCTCCTTTTCAGGAAGGCCGCGGCGCGCGATCTCCTGCCACACCCATGAAAGGGCCAGCACGATGAGTGCACCGCCTGCCCACTTGGCATTCCCAGGCAGGGCGAGCCCGCCTGACGCTGCGGCCAAAAGGATGATCCATGCGGCGAGCGGATGCGGCGGATGCGCACGGTAAGCTCCGCTTTTCGGCGCAAGCCAATAGCCCAGCTTCATCGGGATGATGCCTAATCCTAACACCGCGATCGGCAGCCACCACCATGCCGATAGCGTGATCCAATCCAGTTTGCCAAACTGCAGCTTTCCACGCGCCGGGGCTGCCTCCGAACGCGCCGAATCAATGGATGGCCGTTTCGATTCCTTCGGTCCGCCCTCCACTTCGCGCGCATCCCATCGGCTGCCAGCCGCAGCCGGGTCGGAACTGAGCGAGCCCGGCTTTGCCTCCGTGCCAATCGCCGCCGGCACATCCCGCGGAGCGAGTCCCAGCTTCACATTCATCCAGGGTCCGACCGCGGCGAGCGTCCCGAAGATGGCGAGCAAGAGCGCACCGATCACAAGATGCACTGTGAAGAGATTCCGGAAAAAGATGCCTAGCATCATCAGCCAGTCATCCGTCCCGCTTGCGAAGAGATAATTGGCCTGCGTCCGCAGCCAGCGCAGCGGCGCGCTGTCGTTTTCCTTCAGGATATCCTGTGCCCGGCCCACCGGATCCCCCGCCTGCGAGATGCGACTGCGCGTGAAAAGGCGTCCGAGGAAGCTCCCCGTGAACGCGCCGCCCGAGACGGTGGAAAGATAATCCACATGGCGCAGGAGGTTTCGTTTGGCCAATGCCTGCAAAACCCCCAGCGAGAAAGTGGCGCTGCGCACTCCACCTCCGGAAAAGGCGAGGCCTACGCGGTTCTTCGGCTGCCTGTCGGCCTTGTCCGCGGCGACTGCTTTCGCGGCCATATTAGGCAACGCAGCGATCGACGCCGTGATAAGCGATGAGACGAATGACTTTTCTGCGGTTGCGCGGGCGTTATCCTCCGCGACCATCGCGATGTCACGACGCTTGCGAATCGCCTCCTCCTCGAAGAGGCGGACAGCATCCGGATAGCTTGCATCACGGGCTTCCTGCAGGATCGTGTCGGCGGCCTTTTCGCTGACCATGAAGATCGGCGCGAGGATAAAGTAGCCCGGGATTTTTGGAAATACGGAGGCGTCCACCACGCGCAGACCCTGCACACCGTGAACACGGAAATGGCTGTCCAGCACGGCATTTTTGTCCGTGAGGTCCGCGGTCTTTTCCTTCCAGGCATCACTGCCCATCCGGCACGTGCCGCATGCGTGGTGGCCCCATGCCTCGTTTTTGATCCAGTCACCCAGCGACCACTCCGGCAGCCCCTGCGCTAAGCGTGCGGCGTTCTTTTCCCTGAGGTAGCCCGCGGGCTGAAGTTCCCGGACGAAAGGTGTGCCTGCCACTGCGTTGATCTCGCGCGCGGCGTCCACGGCCTCGGCCATCGCCTCGACATCCTTTTCCCAATCCTCAGTCGCGCCTTCGTCGAACGAGTGAAAGCAGATCGCCGGCGTGTCGAACGGATCCGCGCTGCGCAGCCGGACGGTGCCGCCATTGTTGCGCGTGTAGGCCTTTAGAATCACCCACGTCCAGATGTTATGCTGATCGTTCGCCGCACCCTTCACGGGTCGGAAAAGTTCCTCCGACCATTTCCAATAATAGCCACGGAATGCAGCAGGAGCGCCGAACGTGAAAAGGTCCGGCTCATTTCCATCCGCGGCCCTCGATCGCCGCAGGATCGCGACGGTGCCGCCATTGGTGGCATAGAGCCCCTCTTTCTTCTCAATCCATTCGGCACGCCCTTTGTCATCTATATCGCCCGGCGTGAAGCTCGCAGTGTCCAGGGTCTTCAAGTCCTCGCGCAGTTCACTGACCACGCCCACCTCATAGCGATCCTGCAGGTTCCTGCCGACACCGGGCAGATGCACACGCGTCTTGATGCCTAGTTTTTTCAGCTCCGCCGTCTCGCCGATGCCACTGAGCATTAGCAATTGCGGCGTATTGAATGCGCCGCCGCACAGGATGACTTCGCCTGAATTTGCACTGACGAAAAATTCCGCATCCAAGCCCGCGGCCTGCCGATGAAGCGGGCTGGCCTTGTAAAGGTGTTCGCCCTTCACGCCCACCACACCGATCGCGCGCGGCGGCGTCACAATGTCATCGAAGATCACCCGTTTGATATGCACGCCCTTTGCGATGACGAGACGATCCGGATGGGCCTCCTGCGTCTTCATGATGAACTCCCGGACACCGGCACGCCGTCCTTTCAGCGATTCGCCGTGCTCGTCACGGCTGCCCGGACCGCCGATGCCTGTCGGGATCAGAAAAACCCCGCCCTCCTTGCTCGCAGCACGGGTCGAGACGTCATTCGGGTCGAACAGACGGACAAAGCCGAGCGAAATCAGCAGCCGCTTGATGGAGGCGGTGATCGCACTGCTACCCTCAATCACCTTGAATGCCGACTTCACCAGGACCGTAGCGAACTGGTTGTCATTCGCGGTGATCTTCTGGATGAGCTGCGGAGAGATGAAGCTCGTGGGCTGCCATCCCTCACGACCGTGACCGCCCTGATCCAGGACGGACTTCGGATTCAAAAAGCGCAAGAAGCGCGCCCACGTCCTCGTCACCCCACCTAATATATTTGCCAGGAAGCCCCGGTATTCGTCCACATAGAGACATTGCTCGAATTTGGCGAAATAAGGCTGCATGTTCTTCGCGCGCCAGGAATCGTCATTCGTGATGTCGGCGATGGTTTCCCAGTCACGGTCATTCGGCCGGATCACGATCATCGCATGATGTGAGGTGCAGCCGCCGATCCCCGAGCTGCGGGGATAGAAGATGCCGCCAGTGCCATCGGGATCACGCTGAGGGTCGGTGTCGTATTTGTGATCGTCCTTCTGCCGCGCGGTATCCGCATAATGCCGCACGGAGAACTGCCAGCTCATCTCGGGATGCTCGGTGGAGGCGCCATGATAGCCGGGCGCATCATGCACCTCCCCTGCGGCCTTTGGATCCTGGCCGGCCTCGATGAGCAGCACCTTTTTCCCAGCCAGCGCGAGCCGGCATGCGAGCGGCCCGCCGCCCGCACCGGACCCTACGATGATGAAGTCGAACGGCGAATCCTTCCTGCGTTTCGTCTGTTCGAGCATGGCCTGAACGGTCGTATCTTCCGCGGCCTTCATACCGGCTGTCTTTGGCTCATTCATAAGATCGGACGCAGTGCGGGTTTGCTCTTGCCGGACTCAGAGCGTCTTGAGGAATGCGATGAGCGCCTCCTTGTCCTCGTCGTTCTTCTTCGGATCTGGGTCGAGCGTCTCACCGAAGAGATGGCCGCGATCCAGCACGAAATCCGGGCACTTGCTCGCATCCAAAAGTGCCTGACCGGCCCGCTGTGAAAAGACCTTCCATGCCTCCTCGCCCGCGAGCCCGCGCTTCTTGATTTCCGCCGTCGCGAGGATCATGGATACGACCGCATTGGGCAGCTTCGGCGAAGTGGGGTCCATGCTCATCATGAGGTTCACAGGCGTGCCGCGCGGAATCGGCCCCACCTTGATGGGGAACGGCCCGATTTTGATATTAGCCAGCGGGATGTTCAATATGGGACGCGCATTCACAAAGGAATCCGCCGCCCATCCGATGGCTCCGGCCAGCAGCGCCAGCAGGATGAAGAACGCACGGGAAAATCCCGGAAGCGTCGGCTTCCACTTCATGGCGATCCACAGTGCGATGATCGCCGCGACGATACCAATCCCTACGGAGTGGGACATCCGGGCCACCGCGAACGCGATTCCTGCAAGTGCCAGGATCTGCAGGGCACGCGCGCTCTTGTCGCAGCCCGGCTTTGCCTGGATGAAGATCACTCCCAGCAGTGCGAGCACCCCGGCCAGCCCCCACCATTGCCAGGAGCTGAACTCCAGAAGCCGTGTCGCGCCCATGAGGAGCACACCGACAACGCTGCCACCGCCACCGAGGCCGCTGAGCGCCAGGAGTCCGGCGACCAGCACGGCGATGCCGATCAGAGTGATTCCCAGATACCGCGGCCGATGCTTCCACGCGAGCCAGAGCAGGAGGATCGTGAGCGTGATCCACAGCCAGCGCGAGACCAGCGAGATCACGACGCTTCCCGCGACACCTTCCAGCAACGGGCGTGCAAACGGTGCGGCAAATTCAATATTCGCATCCTGCGGAAGACGATAGATGAACCCCGTGTCGCTGGCCGCCGCCTCGGAGCCGCCGCCGCGCAAGTCGCCCGGTCGCGTGACGACCATATCCGCTGGAATGGTGATCTTGCCGTCGCTCTGCACGTCATTGAGCCATTGCAGTTCTTTCGCGGAGAGAACTAGCGAGCGGCTCGAACGTTTCGCACTCCACAGCATCCGCCGCGCGGCATCGAGGAACTGCACCATGCGGCCTTTCACCGAGGGATCGTCGAGATAGACACCCATCGAGTTATTATGCAGGAACGGCGCAGTCGCCCATAGGCCCACCTGAGAGGCCGGGCGATAGTATCCGCGCCCGCCGCCGGGTGCATCGTAGGTCGCGCCCCTGGCACTGATGGGGTTGAAATAGCTCACCGCCCCCACGGCGGGGAGCTCCTTGTAAGTGAGCGAGCTGAAGTTGTCCCACACGCTGCCTCCGATGCCATTGGTGGCCATCGCACGTCCGGAATTCGTGCCCACGAGCGTGATCGGCACGCGGATGTCCGTGGCGAGATAGTTATTGGCCCAGAAGGCGTGGTTGTCCAAGAGCGGATCACCGTCGAGCGGGCCATCTCTTTTCACCAGTTCCTGCAACCGATTCTTGTAGTCATTGTATGAGGCGCTGCGCTTGAACTGCAGCCAGTCGCTGCCGTCCATCGGCAGTACATAGTGCGCATCCTTGGCCGCCGCCGAGGTGTCCCATGACTCGCCGCCAGCCTTTCGTGCGAATGTCAGCGCAAAGCCATCAGGCTGCTTGCTGGAATGGCAGATGGCGCAGCTTTCCATCCATACTTCGCGGCCCCGCTTGCGCTGCTCAGGGGTGTCGAGATCGAGGATCTTGGATGCCACCGTGTTCATCGTCTTGCCGTCCGATTCCTTGGCCGCGGCGAGTTTCATCGGCTGCGTGGTGGAGTGCGGCACGGTGGAAGGTGAAGCCAGTGCCTCGGCAGGCTTCGCGCCGCTGGCACTATATTTGAAAGTGAAGAACGCCGCGAGATAGTCGGTGCGGTAGCGCTCGTTGACCTGCCAGTAAACCGAGTTGCGCTGGCAGACCGCGAGGCGGAAGGGGCGCTGCTTTTTGAAACCGATGAGCGGATTGTGGCAGGTGGACCATTCCTCATAGAATGTTCCGATATTCAGATAGACGCGGGCGAGTGCGCCGAATGCACCGATCGAATCTGCGCCGTCCAGCAGCACGCGCGGTGTGTGGCGCCAATCCTGATTGTCGCCTTTGACCGCCACGCTGGGATCCTCGATGCTCTTCACCAATACGTTGTCGGCGCCTTGGCGCTCCGTCGGATTCAGTCCCGCGCGGGCCAGGCGCGGGTTGATTTCAAATACCGCGTTGATGGTATTCGCATTGTTGATGTGGTCCGTGCTGACCAGCGAAGTGTCCACCGTGCCGGGCTGCTGGCTGGCCAGGAAATGAAACAGGAAGCTATTGCCAGTCTGCAGATTTCCGAATGCGGGCTGCGGCTTCCAATATTGATCCCCGATAATCGAGGAAAGGTTCGCCCAGTCGGGCGCCTCGGGATCGCGCGGCGGGTTTAGCGGATGCGGCCCCACGTGGCAGAAGCCGCACGAGACACCCACGCGGAATGGGCGCACTAGCTTCGGGTCCTGCTGGATCGTCGGGTCACTATAGTAACGGTCATTGGTATTCTCGACCTGCTGCTTCCAATAGGCGCGCGCCGCAGCCGGGGCGGCACCTTTGCCGAAGAAGTCGGGATTTGGAAAAAGGCGAAGGCCGAAGATGCCGCTCGGGTAGCCATAGACCGCGTAGTCCACGCCGTCGCCCATCGCCGCGAGTTTTGCCACGATGCCCTCGTAGAGCGGCCTGTCACCAGGCTCGAATAGCTCCAGCCCCGCATGATCTCCGGGCCTTTGCGGACGCTTGACGTCCTGATCCCACGGCGGGGATTTCAGCACGTGCCCCTTACTGGCATAGCCTTCGGGAAGGTCGGAGTTCGGCGCGGCTTCGTCGCCCGCGATGTCGAGATACAGGCCGAGGATGCGCTTGGAAGGGTCGGCATTCGACAGATAGCCCGGCTGGTTGATGAGGCCCGCGCGCACGAAGCGGCCATTCCGCCGGCGCGAATCCAGCATGACTAGGAAGTCAGTGATGCCGAAGCCATCCTGCGCAAGCCAGTTCCAGAAGCCCTCATTGCCGCCGGCCCAGAGCAGCCACGTATTCCGGCCACGGATGGCGTTGCGCTCTTGTTCATCAATCTTGCCATCGCCATTCGTGTCGAAATTCAGCGGCTGCATCGGCGAGTCCTTGCCTGCGGAGACCATGTCCATCTGCCAGAAAAGATCGCGCGACTCCGCCGGGAAGCACTCCGGGATGCGGGGCGTGATGGGTGTGCCTTTCATCGTCTTGCCGCCGAGCGGCTCGTCGAGCGGCTCGCCCGGGATGGCCTTCGCCTGCAATGCCTTCACCCTTTCAAAAATCGCCTGTGGCGCTCGTGCAGCCGGTGCGGGTTTCACCGCCGGCGGAGGTGCGGCCTCCGGCACGGGCGGATGGACGGGATCGGCAAACAAAGCGGCGCTCAGCCCGATGGTGGCGACAAGTGCGGGGAAGCCCCAGAGGCTCCGGGGATGGCGCGGGGATTTCGTTTTCATGTGTCGTTGGTTGAATGGTTTTGAAAGCGGGCTGAATTTCCGACGGAGATACGGCGGGTTCTGTCGTTGAAGGAATTCCGGGAGGCAGCTTTACCTCGCAGGCTGCTCACGGCGCAGAGTCTCAAATCCTTATTCCGGCTGGAATAGGATAAACGTCCCTTTTTTAATGGGACGTTCGTCCTATCATTATTTCGAACGGAGAGGTGCGGTTTCTCCCGCGGATCAGCCCCATTTTACGCCGGCAGAACACGCGGAAAGCCACCGTTGAAATACACCCGGATTCCGATTCATCTCATTTTTTGGCAGCATCTTGCATGAGACTCTGAAAGTCATCCCGATCCTTTCCGTCCGCGACCGGTGGCGACCTGTCCGTCCCATTTTCCCGAAGCCTGCCGATTCCCATGAGACTCGGTTTTGGATTGCATCGGTTCCCGAAAGAAGGCTCCCGTTCAGTGTGGAATCCGCACTCTTCTCACTCCGAACAACATGAAGCCCAAACTGTTCATCGTGGATGATCATCTTTCCATCCTCAGAACCTTGGAATGCGCCCTCCCCCTGCTGCTCCCCTGCACCATCGCGGGGACTGCGCGGAATGCGACCGACGCGCTCAAGTCCATCCCGCCGGTCACGCCCGATGTGCTCTGGGTGGATATGTGCCTCCCCGGACTCGACGGGCCCGGCCTGCTCCGATTGCTCCGCGCACGCGGAATCTCCATGCCGGCAGTGCTTTTCACCGGCAGCCTCGACCCCGTGCAAATCCGCGAGGCGATGGCGGCGGCACCCGCGTGCTTTGTCTCCAAGAACGACGACCTGTGCTGCTGGCAAAAAGCGCTGGAGGCCGCGGTGGAAGGCGGAAGCTATTTTTCCCCGTACATCGCCGAGATCGCGAGGCATGCCCCGCACGACGGCCTCGCGAAGCTCACCGATGTCGAGCACGTGGTCTTCAGCCTCGTGGTGAAAGACCTCAGCAAGGAGCAGATGGCCGAGATGCTCGGCGTCTCCCCGCACACCGTGCGGCACCATCGCGAACACATGATGAACAAGCTCGGCGCGCATTCCGTGGCCGAGCTCTGCGGGATCGCATCCCGCGTCGGGATGCTGGGGTAAGGCTCCGCCCCCCGGCCAGGGCATCGGCCCTGCCACTGGCGCGCCTTTTGGGAGAGTGTTTCTTAAGCGAGCGCGTCCTTGCAGTATTGCACGCACTTGGCGACTTCCTTCACCGCGTCCGAGCCTTCAGGAATCTGATACTCCAGCTCGATCTCCGCAGGGAACGTCCACTTCTCCTTCTTCATTAGCTGGAGGATTTCCTTGATCGGCGTCTGCCCCTGGCCCCAGGGCACGTTGCCACCATCGGCGGTCCTGTCCTTCAGATGAAGGCTGACTATGCGGTCGTGGTATTTCTCAATCACCGGTATCGGAGACAGCCCCTTGCTGCCCGCAAAATAGTGCCCCACATCGAGGTTGAAGCCGATGTATTTGCCGAGGGACAGGATGGGATCTATCTTATCCATCGCCGGATAGTTGTTCGTATGATTGTGGAAGCCCACCCAGATCTGATGCTTGTCGGCGAATGGCGCGAGCTTCTCGGCCAGCGCGTCATTGCGCTCGGTGGTGATGCCGATGCAGCCCAGCGCCTTCGCGATTTGGAAATTAAACTCGATGTCCTCATCCGACTTTCCAAACGGGGTCTTGTGAATGTGAATATTCACTCCGGCATCGTTATACATTTTGCGAAGCTCGCGGCACTTCGCCAGTTGCGCCTCACGCTGGCCATCGGTCGGATTTGCCTGCGCTGCCGGAGGGGCACCCTTGGCAGGCTTCGCGCCGCCGGAAATGCCCGCATACGCCTGAATCGTGTTGCCCATCAATTCCACCTCGCTGATCCCATCCTGCACGAGGGCCTTGAGGATATCCTCCGCCGAACTGAATTGGCTGCGATAGCTATAGGTGATGCACCCGATGCGCACCCCATTGAACACGGAGTTGGGCTTGCCGACTGCCGCCGCCGCCGCTTGCAGCGAGCGACCCGGCATCATGGCAGAAGCCGCAAGGATTGCCGCACGCCCGAGGAACTCGCGCCGGGTTTGAATGCTGCCTGTGCCGATGGGTGCTGGAGTCTTCATGGTGGGGAGGAAACGGTGGGGTGAAGCCGCAGTCAAACAGGGATGTTCGGAGGTTTCCATGCTTCGGGGTGCTTGGGCTTCACAAACTCCTCGATGCATGGCGTCGTCTTCGTAGCGCCTGGATCCGGGAAAGTGAAATCCTTGCCGCGTGAAAGACGGACGAACGCCGGAGGTATCCGGGGAGATTAGCCGGTGGCGGAGCGAAGCGACACCACCGGATCATTGGAAAAAAAGACATGCGCCCCGGATGGGGCGCGGGAAGAATCGTCCCCATGTCCTCCACACACCTCAGCCTGCATTACCACATCATCTTCGCCACGAAGGAACGCCGCCCGCTCATGGTTCCCGAATGGCGCGACCGCCTTCATGCCTACCTCGGCGGCGTGCTCCGCGAAATGGACGCCATCCCGCAATGCGTCGGCGGTGTGGCCGATCACGTCCATATTCTCGCGGGCTTGAAGGCGACGCACCACCTCGCGGATGTCATGCGCGATTTGAAACGTGCTTCGCCGGAATGGGTCCGCGCCACCATCGGCGACCGCGCGTTTGCATGGCAGGAAGGCTACGGCGCCTTCACCGTGAGCGCTTCGATGCGGGAGGACGCGCGGCAGTACATCGAGCGTCAGGAAGAGCACCACTGCACACGGACTTTCCGGGAAGAATATATGGAGTTTCTCCGCAAGAGTGGCGTGGAGTTCGAGGAGCGATATCTGGATTAACCACATTTTCCTGCGCCCCATCCGGGGCGCATGGCCCTGTGGGTGTCGGTGATCCGGTGGTGTCTCTTCGCTCCGCCACCGGCCAATCTCCAAACAGCCCTACGGGTTGGAAAGGCCATCCCGATGAACTCGCGGCCCAGGGTATGAAACAAGAACCAGTCGTTCCCTCATCCCGTCATGCCACGCCGTGAAAATCACAATGCGCTTCGGCTATTCCTTGAGATTAAAATGAGTGACGAAACTGAATAGGTCTTGTTCGACGCTGCCCCAAGTGTTCCACGGCTTTGGATTAGGCATGTAATTTGTGATCATACCTATCCGTGCATCGATGTCCGTCATAACACTTCGCCAAATACAAAATGCGGATGCGAAGATGCGTTTTTCAAGCCAGTTGTCCGTTCCCGCTGTTATCATGGATGACTGTACTATGCGATGGCCCTTCCCCGGAGTGTGTAGAAGCCATTGATACCAATTCCTGTTCAGGTTGTCGGTGCTATTACGTTCACAGCGGAGCAAGACTGCGGCAATCGAATTACGACCGGTCTTTTGGAACTCATTGTTTAACTGATTTTCCGGCGGAGCACTAAGCAGGGTGTCTATGCTCACACGGTCGGATTCACGGAAGATTTCTCGGAACCCTTCCAAAAAAGCGTTTGTTTTCATGGGCACACTTCAAGAGGTCGGCTTCCAGATCGCCCATTTCGTTATCGGGATTCGGAAACTTCAAAGCCTTGAGCGCGTCGACTGCACCGTGGCCACCAAGAAGTAATTGACGTAGCTCGCCGGAGGTGGGGAAGCCATACGGCCTGCTGGCACCGGCACCGAGGATTAGACATGTCTGGTCGTCGAACATGGGTTTGCCTTGATATGTGAAGCTAGCATTTCGTCCAAGGCACCTTCTTGAAAACAGCCCGTCGCTTCAGCATTGGGCTGTGGTGAGTGGAAGGAGCAAAGTCCCGGCAGGGACGAAAGAACAGTGAGGAGGGGGACTGCCTTTCTGCCGTCCCTTGCGGGACTTGTCTCCCTCACATGCGATGTCTCCCGGCGATGAATCGCCGGGCTGTTCCCGGTGTCTCAAACACGCTCAAGTGACAGCATTTCGCTCGACACGTCCGTTCGTGCGCCGGACAGAATCGGGGTTCACACATGACCACCCGTACCGAAAAAGATTCCATGGGCCCGATGGAGGTGCCCGCCGACGCACTCTACGCCGCATCCACCCAGCGCGCCGTCCTCAACTTTCCCGTGAGCGGCTACCGCTTCAGCCGCGAATTCATCCGCGCGCTCGGCCTC
>JAYWEO010000312.1:0-11846 GCA_043779225.1 Prosthecobacter sp. | reverse complement strand
GATGACCTCCTTGCACGCGCCGTCCTTCACGATTTTCGGTCGCGCATGCCGGAGTTCGAGCGCCTGGCCGAGCAGCTTCAGCGTCTGGCGGAAAGTGGTCGGCGGTTTCGCCTTCATCAGCGCGCCAAGTTCGGCGGCGACTTCGTCCACCGAGTTTGCGCCCATGCTCATGGCCATGCGCTTGTGCGAGCCCATCGTGTTGATCGCCACGGGGAATGGCGACACGACGCCGTTGATCGTGGGCTTTTCAAAAAGCAGCGCCTTGCCGCCGCCGGGTGATTTCATCTCGCGATCGGCGATCTCGGTGATCTCCAGTTCCGTCGCCACGGGCTGGGTGATGCGACGGAGTTCACCCGCTTTTTCAAGGGCGTGAACGAAATCGCGGAAGGAGCCGAATGCCATAGTGTGCCGATGCTAACAGGAACAACGGGCCGGGCAATGAAGCGGACGCGCTTTTCTCCGGCGCTTGCCACGGGAAGGGAGAGCCGTCAGCTTTGCGCCCCGCATGAAAGCATTCCTCCTCGCATCTCTCACACTCGCCACTGTCATTTCTCACGCCACCGCTGCGGACAAAATCAAAGTCCTCATCGTGGACGGACAGAACAATCACAAGTGGAAGGAGACCACGCCGGTGCTGAAGCAGATCCTCGATGAGCCCGGCATCTTCAGCGTGGACGTGTCCACCTCGCCCGAGAAAGGGAAGGGGATCGAATCGTGGCAGCCGAAATTTTCCGACTACGCGGTCGTCGTCTCGAACTACAACGGCGAGCCGTGGTCCGCCGCGACGAAGGAGGCATTCGAGAAATACGTGAGTGGCGGCGGCGGCTTCGTGTCGGTGCATGCGGCGGACAATTCATTCCCCGAATGGCCCGCCTACAATGAGATGATCGGCGTCGGCGGCTGGGGCGGACGGAACGAAAAGAGCGGCCCGTATCTCCGCCTGCGCGATGGAAAATGGACGATGGACACCACGCCCGGCTCCGGCGGCAGCCACGGCAAGCAGCACGAATTCCCGCTGAACAACCGCGCGCCGGAGCATCCGATCATGCAGGGTCTGCCCGCCACTTTCGTGCACCGGCAGGATGAACTCTATAACCGCCTGCGCGGTCCCGCGAAGAACGTCACCATCCTCGCGAGCGCGATGTCGCCAAAGGAAATGGGCGGCAGCGGCGAAGAGGAACCGATGCTCATGGCGATCCCGTTCGGAAATGGGCGTGTCTTTCACGATGCGCTCGGCCACGGCGCGGAAGCGGTGCATTGCGTCGCATTCGCCGTCACGCTCCAGCGCGGCACCGAATGGGCCGCGACGGGCAAGGTGACGCAGAAAGCCCCGGCTGACTTCCCCGACGACAAGGCGAGCAAGGCGCGGCCCTGATTCTGTAGCCGCGCTTGTGAAAGCGCGGGCACTCTTTGTTCTCACGCCGGGGATCAGCCCGCGCTTTGACAAGCGCGCCTACAACGCCGCCGCTTTCCCCGCACGCGTCCCAGTCGCAAAGCATCCTTGCAGCAGGAAGCCGCCGGTCGGTGCCTCCCAGTCGATCATCTCGCCCGCGCAGAAGACGCCCGGCAGTTTTTTCAGCATCAGCGAATCGTCGAGTTCGCTCCAGCACACGCCGCCCGCGGTGGAGATGGCCTCGGCGATCGGTCGCGGAGCGAGCAGCGGGATGCGGCAGTCCTTCGCGGCCAGCGCGAGTTTTTCCGCGGAGTCAAAGGGGCCATGAAATTGCTCCAGCATCGCGCACGCGGCATCGGTCAGCCTCCAGCGCGCCTGCGCCGCGGCAATGAAAAAGCGCCGCACGGATTCCATCTTGCGGACGAGCTGCTCGACGGTGAAGGACGGCTTGAAATCAATGCGAATCTCCGGCGACGCCATCGCGCGCAGCGTGCGCCCGAGGTGATAGATGAGCGTGCCTTCGATGCCATACGCCACCGGCATCAGTTCGCCGATGACCAAGGTCTCTCTGGCGCGCACGCAGAGATTGTGCAGCGGCTTTCCCTCGACGCGCCCGCGTGTCTCAGGAGTCCATGCGACCTCCCATCCGCAATTCGCCGACTGCAAAGGATTCACCTTGATGCCAAGCGCCTCCACGATGCCGACCCAGCCGCCGTCCGATCCAGTCTCCGGCCACGAAGCGCCGCCGAGCGCGAGGACCACTGCATCGTGCTCGTGCATCTTGATGCCGTCTTGGAAAAGTACGCTGATCGGCGATCCGGTGCGCAGGCCGCTCCAGCGATGGTTCATCTCGAATTTCACGCCGAGCGTGTGCAGATGCGACGTCCAGTGCCGCAGCAGTTGCGCGGCCTTCATCTGTGTCGGAAAGATTTTGCCGCTGGATGATTCGAATGTTTCCACGCCGAGACCTGCTGCCCATTTGCGCAGCGCGTTGTTGTCAAAATCCGCGAGGCAGGCGCGCCAGAAATTCGCCGGAGTCTCGCCGCCCGAATACGCGCTCGCGAATGCCTCCGGGTCCGCGCTGTTCGTGAGATTCAGCCCGCTCTTTCCCGCGACAAGAAGCTTCCTGCCGACCGATTGCTGCCCTTCATAGACGGTGACCGCGGCACCCGCGTGGGCCGCGACTTCCGCGGCACGCAGTCCCGCAGGCCCACCACCGATCACGGCGATATTTTTCGGCGCGCTCAAAATCAGCGGCGCGGCGCGCTAAAGCAGATGGCCCATCTTGACCCGCTTGGTTTCGAGATACTTTGCGTTGTGCCGGTTCGGCGCGGACTTCAGCGGGACGACCTCGGTGATTTTCAATCCGTAGCCCTCGAGACCGATGACCTTCTTCGGATTGTTTGTCATGAAGCGCATCTTGCGCACGCCGAGGTCGCACAGGATCTGCGCGCCGACGCCGTAGTCGCGCAGCTCCGGCGCGAAGCCGAGTTTGATATTCGCCTCCACCGTATCGAGACCCTCCTCCTGCAGCTTGTAGGCATGGATTTTCGCGGGCAGCCCGATGCCGCGCCCCTCGTGCTGGCGCATGTAAAGCAGCACGCCGTTGCCAGCCTTCTCGATCATCTCCATCGCACGATGAAGCTGCGTGCCGCAGTCGCAGCGCAGCGAGCCGAGCACGTCCCCGGTGAGGCATTCGCTATGGACGCGCACGAGCGCCGGGCGCTTCGCGGTGATGCTGCCTTTCACGAGCGCAAGATGGTGCGCGCCGTCCACGAGCGAGCGATAGAGATGCAGATCAAATTCGCCGAATTGCGTCGGCATCTTGATCACCTGTTCGCGCTCGATGAGCCGCTCGCTGCGCCGACGATACGCGATGAGATCGCTGATGCTGCACAGCTTCAGCTTGTGTTTTTTCTTGAAGGCCAGCAGCTCCGGCAGCCGCGCCATCGAGCCGTCGGCATTCATGATTTCGCAAATCACCGCCGCGGGCTGGAGTCCCGCGAGCTTCGCGAGATCCACGCTCGCCTCCGTGTGGCCCGCGCGCCGCAGCACGCCCCCGTCCTTTGCGCGCAGAGGGAAAATGTGACCGGGCTGCACGAGGGCGCGCGCGACGGATTTTGGATCGGCGAGCACGGCGATCGTCTTTGCGCGATCGGCGGCGCTGATACCCGTGGTGATTCCGTGCGCCGCATCCACCGCGACCGTGAAGTCCGTCTTATGCGTCTCGCGATTGTCCCGCGTCATCCGTTCGAGGCCGAGTGCATCCGCACGTGCCTCGGTGACGGGCGCGCAGATGAGCCCGCGCCCGTGCGTCGCCATGAAGTTCACTGTCGCCGGCGTGACCTTCTCGGCGGCCATCACCAGGTCGCCTTCGTTTTCGCGATCCGCGTCGTCGGTGACGATCACCATGCGGCCAGCGCGGATGTCGCGGATGACGGCGTCTATCGGATCAAATTTTGTCGAAGCGGGCATTTGCAGAAGGTTGCGGGCTGAGTGCTGGAAATCAAAGGGCGAAAGTTCTCGTGTGCGGAAGCGGCCCCGACGGTCGCTGCGATCGCATTCCAAAAGCGCGCGCCACCTGCACGCAGCCGGTCGTCATTTCTTCGCGCGGCGGATCACGATTTCCGTCCGCCGATGCCCCTGCATCTCCTCGATGGTGCCATTCAGCGGCACGCCCTCGGCGGGGCGCGTCGCACCATAGCCGACTGTTTTCACGTGGTCGGGCGGCACATTCATATTCACCACAAACCACGCCCGCACCGACTCCGCACGGCGCTCACTGAGCTTCTGATTGTATTCGGGCGATCCGGTCGGATCGGTGTGCCCTTCGATCATGAAGCTTGCGGCATTGATGTCCTTGCCGAGGAATTTCTTCAGCGCCTCCGCGATCTTGTCCAGTTCCAGCCGGCCTTCATTGCTCACATCCGCGCTGTCGTGGCCAAATGTCAGGTTTCCCGGCAGTGAAAGCCGGCGGCTCCCTCCGGTGCCGCTTGTGAGGCCGTTCAGGATGCCTTCGACATCCTGGCCCGCGACTTGGATTGCCTTCGCAGCGCCGTCGCCATCGGGGCCGCCTTCGCTCGCCATCCGCGCACTGACTTTCGGTCCCGTGCGTCCGGCGTTGAAAAAGGAGTCGTCCAGCTTTGGCAGCAGATCATCCGGGTTGGTCTTCGGCGTCGTGTTGAGCTTCGCCATCTCGACCACCGGCTTCTCGTCGGGCAGCAGTTTCGACGTGTCGATCTCTTTGTGCTTCGTCGAAATGCTGATCTCGTCCGGCGCCGGCAATTCCGCCGGCAGCGTGAGGTCTTTCTTTTTCTCCGGCGCCTTCTGCTCCGGGAGAACCATCTTCACCTCATCCTTCTTCGGCTTGTCCTCGATGACCTTCACGCGGTGCAGCGTGGATTCCGCCTTCGCGGGCGGCAGATCGGGCGGACCGAAATTTTCCAGCGTCTTGAATTGGAAAAAAATCGCGAGCCCGGCATGGACGACCAGCGAGCCGGTGAGCGCCGTGATGAACCAGCCCCTCGTCAGCGAAGGTGGCTGCTGCTGTTCGGTGAATGCGTCGTAGCGGGGCATCTGTGGAACTCATTACCGCCGGGCGGCCCGAAATGCAAACACGCAGGCGTAGCGCGCTCTGATCCTGTCACTCGGGCAAATCCTGACCCTTTGTCTCCGGCAGGAATGCCAGCATGACGATGCCGAAAAGGAACAGCCCGCCGAGGCAGGTGATCGCCGTGCGCAGGCTGAAGACGGATTTCATCCAAGGCGACAGCCAGAACAGCACCGGGCTCGCGAGGATGCGCCCGGTATTGAAGCAGAAGCCCGAGCCCGTCGCGCGCAGGTGCGTGGGAAAGAGCGTGGGAAAATACACCGCGTAGCCCGCATGGATGCTCTGCGCGAAAAATGCAAACATCGGCAGCAGCACGAGCAGCGCGATGTAGCCGGTGTCCGTCCCGCCCGAAGCGTGTGCCCCCGGCGCGGAAAGCAGCCACGGCACCCAGCACACGATCGGCGTGATCACGAATGCGGCAATGTGCATGAAAAGAAACGTGCGCTTCGATCCCCATCGCGCGCTCAGCGGGCCGAATGCGAGCATCCCAGCGCCCGCGCCCGCAGCCTGGATGTAGCCGAAGGCGATTTTCGATTTGCTCGCCCAATTCGGATCGCCGAGCCGCTTCAGCAGCTCCTCCGCGAGATTCTGACCTGCGACGACCACGCCCCAAAATGTCGCGAGCCCTGCCATCGCGAGCAGCGCCCCGCATACCGCGCGGGATCGCCATTTTGGATCGCCGAGCAGTTCGCGGAAACTCCCGAGACGATCGGCTTTCGTCAGCTTCGCCTCCTTCCAGCTTTCCGGCTCGCGGATGCTCATCCGCACCCACAGCACGAGCAGCGCCGGCGCGACGCCGAGCAGATACGCCGTGCGCCAGTGCGAGCCGACAAAAAGCCCCGCGCTCGCCGCGAGCCAAAGCCCGACGACGCTCGTCCCGTGAAAAATCCCTCCCGCCCGTTCACGTGCGGGCTTCGGAAAAACCTCCGCCACGAGAGCCGCACCCACGGCCCACTCGCCGCCCACCCCCATCGCGACGAGGAATCGCAGCACGCCGACATGCCATATTTCCGACGCAAACGCCGTGAGTCCCGAGAACACCGAGTAGAACAAGATCGTGAGCGCCATCACCGGATTGCGCCCGATGCGATCCGCGAGCGAGCTGAACACCCATCCGCCGAGCGTCCCGCCGACGAGGAAAATCGCAAGGAACTTTTCGCCCCAGATTTTCACCAGCGGGTTCTCGCCATTCACATGCAGCAGATCCTGCAGCATGTCAGTGCGAGTGATGTTGAAAAGCTGCCCCTCGAACGCATCGAACACCCATCCGAGAGACGCGACGATCAGCACGATCCATTGGTAGCGCGTGACGGTCGAATACCACCTCGGCTGCTGCGTGCTCATGGGGAAATGCGTGCGATCACAGCGCGACGGTTTGGCCGGGCATCGCAATGGGATAATTGCCATCCGCATCCGGCTTCACCGGCGACTCCATGTCCCACGTCACTTTCTCCGGCATGAGCTGGACCTTGGAATTTATCGCCTCGTCCCACTCCACGAGCTTGCCCGAGTAAGTCGCCATGCGGCCCATGATCGCCGTCATCGTGCTCATCGCTGCGATTTCGAGTTCGTTGTAAGGCGTGTCGTTCCGGATCGCCCCGATGAGCGGGTAATGTTCGAGCTGGTGTCCGTCCTCACCGACTTTGAGGCGGAGTTCCCACGGGTTCGCGCCAGTGATTCGGAAAAGGCGCGACTGCACGTTGAGGTCGGCGCGCCCCTTCGTGCCGACGACATGCTCGCTCACGATCTGATGCGTGCCCGGCTGTCCCTGCCGGCATTGCGCGAAGAGCTTCGAGCCATCGGCGTATTCGTACTCGACAAAGTGGTGATCGAAAATCTGCCCGTGCAGATTCTTGTCATTGCGCACCTGCCGGCCGCCCATGCCCTGCGCGCGCACGGGATGGCCGCCCTTGATCCAGTTCATCACGTCAATGTTGTGGATGTGCTGATCCACGATGAAGTCGCCCGAGATCCAAGTGAAGTAATACCAGTTGCGCAGTTGGTAGTGCAGCTCGTCCTCGCCCGGCTGGCGCGGCTGGCCGGCGCGTGCATTGCCAAGCCAGTAGCACGTCATCGAGGTGATGTCCCCGACCGCACCCTCGTGGATGCGCTTCACGGTCTCGATGTACGCGGGCTGATGATGCCGCTGCAGACCGACTCCGATTTTCAGATTTTTCTTCTTCGCCTCCTCCGCCGCTTCGAGCACGCGGCGCACGCCCGGCGCATCCACCGCGAGCGGCTTCTCGACGAAGACATGCTTTCCCTGCCGCACCGCCTCCGCGAGATGATACGGATGAAATCCCTGCGGCGAAGCGATGAGCACGAGGTCCGCAAGCGCGATGGCCTCCCTGTAGGCGTCGAAGCCGATGAACTGATTCGCAGTCGAGACATCCACTTGTTCGGGATGTTTTTTCTTCAGCACGCCGAGACTCTTTTCGAGCTGGTCCTGCGAAATGTCCGCCATCGCGATCAGCCGCAGCCCTTTGTCCGTCGTGAGATTCTGGCTCGCAGCGCCGGTGCCGCGCCCGCCGCAGCCGACCATCGCGACTTTGATCGTGTCGGAATATTTTGCAGCAAGGGAGTGCGTCGCTGCAGCGATGGCTGCCGCGGAGGTGGTGGCGATGAACTGGCGTCGTGTGGTCATGGTGGGGATGGTGCGTTGTTAAAAGTTTAACATCTCCGCGACGGGCAGCGGGCGTCGCTGGCGGATGGATTCCTCGGCGACGAGGCACAGGCCGGCGGACCACAACCCGTCGAGTCCGCTCGCGGCGGGCGGCGTGCCGTCGCGCACCATCGCGACACAGCGCGCGATTTCCGTACGCAGCTCGAAGACCTCGCCGCTCTGCTTCGCGAGCTTCACTTCCTCCAGCTTTTCGCCGTCGAAGACTTTCAGGAATGCCACCGGCTCCAGCGTGCGGTCGAGAGCGCCGCTCCATCCGGCCCACAGCGCGCCCTTTGTGCCGCTTACCTTCACGGTCTGGTGATGCTCGAATGCCGCGAGGGTCTGCGAGACGACCGCGTAGCTCCCGTTCGCGCAGCGGAACGTCGCGCTGAAGTTGTCGAAAAGCTGCGGCCGCTGCGGGTCGCGCGAATTGCCGTAGGCGTGAAGCTCCACCGGGTCACCGCTGCCTTCGAGATACCAGCGCGCGAGATCGAAAAAATGAATCGGTTCCTCCAGCACCCAGCTCCCGACGCGCGCGGGATCGTAGCGCCAGCCATCCGCGCCGAGGCGGTAGGGTTTCCGCGAAAGCTCCACGAGCACATACTGCGGCTCGCCGATGACTCCGCGCTCGATGATCTTCTTGATTTCACCCCACTGCGACGAGAGCCGGAACTCGTGCCCGACCGCGAGATGCACGCCGTGACGTTTCGCGCCCGCGACGATCGCCTTGCAGTCCTCCAGCGTCGTCGCCATCGGTTTCTCCAGCAGCACGTGTTTGCCGCGCTCCATCGCGGCCAGTGCGAGCGCGCGGTGTGTATGGCTCGGCGTCGCGATGTCGATGATGTCGAAGTCCGCCTCCGCGATCATCGCGAGACTGTCGGAAAAAATCTCCGCGTTCGAATGCAACCTGCGCGCCTCTTCGCGCGAAGCCTCCGACGGCGCAGCAATGGCGACCAGCTCCGCATCGGGATTGCCAGCGATGGACTGCGCGTGAAATTTTCCCCACGCACCGAAACCGGCGAGGGCGAAGCGGACGGGGTTCATAGTGACGAATGACGGATGACGAAGGACGAAGGGGTGAGCATTTGGAAAATCGGAGGTGTCAGTGCGGTTTCGTCATTCGTCATTCGTCATCCCTCATTTCCTCACCGCGCTGGTCAGCGGCGTGACGGGATCCTTCACGAGCCGCCCTTGTAATTCATTCATTCTGCACGTCGGCAATTTCGGCAGGACGTATTTTGCAAAGAGGTCGCACTCGTCCAGGTGTGGATAGCCGCTGAGGATGAATGCGCGGATGCCCATGTCCATGTAGCGATTCAGCTTTGCGAGGACCTGATCGGGATCGCCCACTATTGCACTCGCGCAGCCGCTGCGCGCGAGGCCGATGCCACTCCACAGGTGCGGCTCGATGTAGAGGTCCTTGCTCAGCGCGCGCAGTTCATCCTGCCGTTTCACGCCCGCGCTCTGGCTGTCCTGCGAACGTGCCTTGATCTCCGCGCCTTTCGCGGCGTCGAGTTTTGAAATGAGACGATCCGCTGCGGCACGGGCTTCGGCTTCCGTCGCGCGCACGATGACGTGTGTGCGAAAACCAAAATCAATCTTCCGCCCGTGTGCCGCCGCTTTCTCCGACATCACGCGCATCGTCTCCGCGATCCGATCCTCCGTCTCCGGCCACATCAGGAACACATCGCAATGCTTCGCGCACAGCTCCTGCGCCGCGGGCGAGATGCCGCCGAAATACATCAGCGGCCCGCCATTCTGCTGGTAGCACTTCGCCGGCTCCGTCGTCGGCAGGGTGATGTTGTAAAATTCTCCCTTCCACTCGAACGCGCCATCGGTGCGCCAGATGCCCTGCAGGATCTGGATGATCTCGCCGGCCCGCGCGTAGCGCACCTCGTTGCTTTCCTTCGCGCCCGGCATGTCGGACGAGATGATGTTGATGCACAGCCGGCCCTTCGCGATGTGGTCCACGGTCGCGAGCGCGCGTGCGAGCATCGGTGGCCACACTTCGCCCATGCGCAATGCGACGAGCTGATTGATCTGCCGCGTCTGCGGAGCCATCGCCGCGGCAAAGGCGACCGCGTCTTGCCCGGCGATCCAGCCGGAGGGCAGCAGGATGTTTTGAAAGCCGTGCGCGTCCGCCTTTCGCACGATGTCGCCGCAGTGCTCGTAGCTGCTGCGCAGCGCACCATCGGGCACCCCGAGGAATTCGTAATCATCGCTGCACAACGCGGAGAACCACGCGGTCTCGCAGAGGCGTTCGGGAGTGCGAATGGAGAGCATTGCGAATGACGAATGACGGATGACGATTGACGAAGCAAGCCGCCCCACCGGAATGCGCGACGAATGAGTGCCTTCTTCGTCCTTTGTTCTTCGTCATTGGAAAAGTCAGCCCGCCACCTGCCGTCGGCGGCTACGATGCCGTGCCATTCGCCTTGCACCACTCGTGCGCGCCTCGCATCTTCGCCGCCCTTTTCACAAATCCTATGAGCCAGACCAAAGAAATCCCGTTGATGGAAAAAATCGTGAGCCTGTGCAAACGGCGCGGCTTCATTTTCCAAAGCTCGGAAATTTACGGCGGCATCAACGGCTTCTGGGACTACGGCCCGCTCGGCGCGGAGCTGAAGCGCAACCTCCGCGACACGTGGTGGCGCGCGATGACGCGCGAGCGCGAGGATGTCGTGGGGCTCGACGCCACGATCATCATGCACCCGGCGATTTGGAAGGCGTCGGGCCACGTGGAAACGTTCGCAGACCTCATGCGCGAGTGCTCGCTGACGAACAAGCGAGTGCGTGCGGATCATGTCGAAGCCCAAAGTGGAATCGCCTACTCTTATCGTGGCGCTATTTCGTGGACGAAGTTGGAAACAGCAGTGGCGCAGGCAACTTTCGAGCAGTTGGGAGAATCAGGTGCGGCTCCGCACGGATTAGATCGCGAAGCGGCAGCCACCAAGCTTCTCCATGCAACTCTTGAAGACGTTTACCAGATCGTTCAGGATCTAATTCACAACGCAAGACTGCCAGCGAATCTTGGCGAATTGAAGGTGAAGCAAATCGCCGAACAGACGATCGTAACGTCGGCGCATGAGGTTGCGTTTCTTATTCCACCCGGCAAACCGGATGAGAGTGCGCGACGGAAGGCGCAGGAGCATTACGCCCTGCGTGGCCTAGCCGACCCGCTCCTTTTTGAAGAACGCAAGGAAGCTGTAGCCGGAAGCCGCGATTATCATCCCGAAACCGGGGGACTGCTCGGCGAAGCCCGTCCATTCAACCTCATGCTCAAGACCTACGTTGGTCCGACGGCGACGGAGAAGGACGTGGCGTATCTCCGCCCCGAGACGGCGCAGGCCATCTTCGCGCAGTTCAAGAACGTCGTGGATTCCACGCGGCAGAAAGTCCCGTTCGGCATCTGCCAAATCGGCAAGGCGTTTCGCAACGAGGTCACGCCGCGCAATTTCACCTTCCGCTCGCGCGAGTTCGAGCAGATGGAGCTGGAGTTTTTCATCAAGCCCGACGAGGCCATCGAGGCCGTGAGCGGCAGCGTCGCGCAGTGGAGTGAAGGCACCGACCTTTCCGCGCCGCAGCCAAACTGGGGCTGGGAAATGTGGCACCGCTACTGGGTCGCGCAGCGCACGGCCTACTACGCGGGCATCGGCCTCGCCAAGGACGCCGAAGGCGAGGACGTGCTGGATTATTTCTGGCAGGGCAAGGCCGACCTCGCGCACTACGCCCGCGCGTGCGTGGACATCCTGTTCAAGTTCCCGTTCGGCACCGAGGAACTGGAGGGCATCGCCGCGCGCGGCGACTTCGATCTCACCGCGCACCAGAACGCCTGCGGCAAGCCGCTCGAAGTCTTCGACGAGGAAGTGAAGCTCGCCTTCGCCAAGTGGACGCCCGAGCAGCGCGCCGCGCTCGTCGCCCGCAAGCAGGACGAAAATTCCGCGAAGGAAAAAGGCGTGCTGCCCGCGGAGAAAATCGCCGAGTGGTGTGAGCGGCTCTTCAAAGGCTTCTACGTCCCGCACGTCATCGAGCCCAGCGCCGGCCTCGACCGCCTCGCGCTCGCCGTGCTCACGCTCGCCTATACCGAGATGGAAAAGACCGACGCGAAGGGCAACAAGGAGACGCAGATCGTCATGCGCTTCCACCCGCGCATCGCGCCGAAGAAAGTCGCCGTCTTCCCG
>JAYWEO010000311.1:0-5368 GCA_043779225.1 Prosthecobacter sp. | reverse complement strand
AGGTTCATCGTGAGGATTTTGTCGCCGGGCTGGAGGACGGAAAAATAGACGGCGGTGTTCGCCTGCGAGCCGGAGTGCGGCTGGACGTTCGCGTGCTCGCTGCCGGGGAAGAGCTGCTTCACGCGATCGATCGCGAGCTGCTCGATGACGTCCACATTCTCACACCCGCCATACCAGCGGCGGCCGGGGTAGCCCTCGGCGTATTTGTTCGTGAGGCAGGAGCCCTGCGCCTCCATCACGGCGGCGCTGGTGAAATTTTCGCTCGCGATCAGCTCGATGTTTTCAAACTGCCGCTTGTGCTCGTGCTCGATGGCGGTGAAGACGGCGCTGTCCACCTCGGCGAGCGTGTCGCCTCCGCCATCCACGCCGTGCTCGATTTTTTCCACGCGCCGTGCGTGGCGTCCGCCCTCGAACTCGGCGCTGAGGAATGCCTCGACGATCGCGCCAGCCGCATTCGGCGCGACGTTCACGGCACCGAGGCAGAGGACGTTTGCGTTGTTGTGCTGGCGCGTGGTGCGCGCGTCGGCGGCATTTGTGACGACGGCGGCGCGGATGCCGCGGTGACGGTTCGCGGCGATGCTCATGCCGATGCCGGTCTTGCAGATGAGCACGCCGAGATCGGCTTCACCGGAGAGGATCTGCTGCGAGACGAGCGCAGCGAAATCCGGGTAGTCCACCGAGTCCGTGCTCTGCGTGCCGACGTCGTGCACGGTGAGGCCCTTACTTTTCAAGAAAGTGTGGAGTGCGGCTTTCACCTCGACGCCGCCGTGGTCCGCGCCGATGGCGATGCGGAGGGTGGACTTTGCGTTCGAGATGGTGGTCGGGTTGGTGGCTGTGGTCATGTCGGATGAGTCAATAAATTTGAGGAGGTCGGGCATCGCCTTGCTGAGGACTTCGCGCGTCTGGAGGTAGGCGTGGAGACCTTGGCCGATCGGGTCGGGGACTTCGGGATAATCGGCGAGTTCCGGCGTGAATTCACACGCGAGCCACACCTTTTCCTCGGCCTCGGGGAAGAAGGTGAGGATGGCATCCATATGCGATCGGGTCATCGCGAAAATGTGCGTGGCCCACTCGACCAGTTCGTCAGTGAGGGGCTGCGAGCGGATGTTGGCGATGTCGATATTCCACTGGCGGAGCGCGACGACGCTGTTTTCGCTCGCAGGCTGGCCGTGGCCGGTCGCGACTCCGGCGGAGGCGACGGAGATGTCGCCGCGCCGCTGCGCCGCATGACGCAGGAGGCCCTCGGCCATGGGGCTGCGGCAGATGTTCCCGGTGCAGACGAAGAGGATGCGCTTTTGATTGTCCACGATGAAGGGCGGGAACTCTACAGACCTGCAATGCGCCCGCAATACCGAACGTCCGATTTGCACGTGTGCGCCGCATTTTCCGGCCAGCGCGTCCGATTTTGCGGCTAGCGCCTCGGGGGTGAGACGGTAATCGTTCCACATATGACGCATTTTTTCCGCGCAGCCCTCTGCCTTTCCCTCGCGTTTGTCGCCGGTTGCTCCAGCTACGGCCGGCGTTTCTCCGAAGCCTCCCGCATGGATGTGAAGCGGCTCCTCTACGAAGGCGCTTACTCGGGCCGCTGGACGAGCGCGAGCCATCCCGGGGGCGGCGGGGATCTGCGCTGCATCCTGTCAAAGCTGAACGGCAGCGATCCGGATTTCCGCGCGGACTTTCACGCGACATGGCACGGCATGTCGTCGGGCCACAGCGTCGTGCTGCACACGAAGCCCGTGGGTCGGCAGAAGGGCGGCACGGTCGAGTTTGCAGGGACGAGCAAGCTGCAGACCATCATCGGCGCGGGCACCTACATGTGCAAAGGCACGATGGACAATCGCACGATCCGCGCGTGCTACGATGCGACCTACGATCGCGGGACGTTTGAAATGACGCGCGTCACCACGAAAACCGATGGCCGCTGAGTCTGCGGTTGACTCATTTGTGTGCCGCACGTAAAGGGGCGCAATGTCTTCCCGCTCAACCCTCACGATTCTCGTCGGCGCATTCTCCATCCTCGGTTTCAGCGCGTGCAAGACGGTGTACTCGGACACGTTTTCCTACCGCAAAAATTCCTTCAAGGCTCCGGCCGGGAAGGTTGCGAAAATCGAAGCCCCGGCCAACCCGATTTTGCCGGAAGGCCTCGGCGCTGGCACGGGTCTGATCCCGGCGGCTCCGCAAGGACTGCCGGAGGGCGGCGCGATTCCGGGCATCCCAGGCGCCGAGCCCGCGCCGGCAGCGCCCGGGGTGCCCGCGGTTCCCGCCGTTCCAGGGCTGTGATGACACCCAGGGGCACAGTGCGGAATTGCTGGCCCTGCTTCGCAAGAGCAATGCGGACGTGAGCAGCGAATCCAAGCCACCGGAGCCACCCGTCGCGCCTCTGCAGCCGACGGAGATCGAAGCCGAGATGATGGTGTACATCGGCGATGAAAACGTCGCCAAATTCTCGCTCCGTCACGGTGAGTATGTGATCGGCCGCGATCACGGCTGCCAGATCTGCGTGGATGTGGACGGCATCTCACGCCACCACGCACGGCTGACCTTTCAAGGCTACGAGCTCACCGTCGAGGATCTCGGTTCGGCAAATGGTGTCTTCATCGAAGGCGTGCAGATCCAGCTCCCCACGCGCGTGCGGCCGGACCAGCAGGTCGAGCTGGGAAGCGCGCGGTTTTTTGTGCGCCTGAAGGCCGAGTCCTCCGAGATGCTCGCCGCGGCGCTGTGGGATCCCGATCTCGGGCTCGCGCCGGTGCGCGCGATTCTGGAGGGGAAAAAATACAAGGTGCTCGGCACCATCGGGCGTGGCGGCATGGGCGTGGTGCATCAGGCGCGCGACCTGCGCATCGTGCGCAATGTCGCGATGAAGGTCATCAAGACTTCGAGCCAGTTTTCGCGCGAGAACGTGCTGCGCTTTGTGGATGAGGCGCAGCTCACCGGGCAGCTCCAGCATCCGAACATCATCCCCGTGTACGAGCTCGGCCTCGATGAATACCGCGAGGTCTTCTACACGATGAAATACGTGAAGGGGACGACGCTGGACCAGGTCCTGCGCCGCATCCGCGAGAGGGAGGAGGAGGCGATCCGGAAGTATCCGCTCGCGACTCTGCTCACGGTCTTCCAGAAGATCTGCGACGGCGTGGCCTACGCGCATTCGATGGGAGTCGTGCATCGCGACCTGAAGCCCGACAACGTGATGATCGGCGAATACGGCGAGGTGCTCGTGATGGACTGGGGCCTCGCCAAAAAGATGGCCAGCGGGATGCACGACGAGCATCTCGGCGACACGAAGCCTCAGATGCCGCCTTCCGATCTGCGCGGCTTCGAGACACTGAACGGACTCATCGTCGGCACGCCGCCGTACATTTCTCCGGAAGCCGCGCGCGGTGAACTCGACCTGATCGATGCGCGCAGCGACATCTATGTGCTCGGCACGATCCTGTATGCGATCCTCACGCTGCGTCCTCCTTTTCTTGGCAAGGAATTCGGCGAATTGATCGAGCAGATCGTCAGCGGACAGTTCACGCATCCGACGAGCTACAGCCAGCCCGTCAATCCGCTCCGGCAGAACGAGCCGCCGCCGCCGGGGCCCGACGGCGTGAACTGCGTGCTCTCGCACCTTCCGGGCCGGCGCGTGCCGGAAGGCCTCGCGGCCATCATCGTGAAAGCCATGGCCCCGGAGCGCACGCCCCGCTATCAGACGGTCGCGGAACTGCAGGCGGACATCCTTTCCTGGCAGGGTGGTTTCGCCCCGAAGGCGGAGCGAGCGGGAATCGGCAGGCAGATGATTCTCTGGGCCGGACGGCATAAAGGGAACGTGGTGCTCTTCGGGATATTCTTCGTCGTTCTGAATGCGGCCCTCGCGGTTTTCGTCCTCTCGCTCAAGCATCAACGCGATCGCGCACGCGAGCTCGAAACCGACGCGACAAACAGCGCAGCAAGGCTCTCTCAGGCGCTTAAGGATTTGCGAGGTGTGGCGCCGCTCTTTTTCGAGGAGGCAAAGGATCTTGTGAAGCGAAAGGATCTCGATGCCGCCCTTGCCCGCATTGATTCCGCCATCCGACAGGTGCCGAACGAGCCGGAATTCTACAACCTGCGCGGCAATATCCTCCAGACGATGCTGCGGTGGGACGATGCAGTGGAATCCTACGAGGATGCGCTGGAGCGCAAACCGGACCTTGTTTCCGCGAAGGAGAATCTCGCGCTGACCAAGAAGCTCATGGAGCCCGACGGGGCGGACAAGGAGGACCGCGAGCCGACCACGGCGGATCTGAAGATACTCGAGGAGGCGCTCATCAAGCAGAAGCGCCTCGCCGAGGCGACCGTGCTCACGGATCGTTTCGGCCCGGACAAGCCGCTTGCGTTAAAGCTTCTGCGCGAAGCGGTGGAAAAGGATCCCGCACTGAAGCCGCTTCGCGAATACCTCCGCGGCCCGGCATTGCGCGGTCGCTTTCAGCGGCTCCCAGACGGGACATACAGCGCAAACTTCCGCGGTCTCCCGCCGCTGATCTATCTGCCGCTGCTCAAAAACGAAGTCGTCAGCGTGAGCGCGATCTTCCTCGACGATCCGAATTTCTCCGACCTCTCGCTTTTTGCAGGGATGAAATTGCGCGAACTCTGGCTCGCAGGCTGCGTCCATGTGGCAGACCTCTCGCCGCTGCGCGACATGCAGCTGAAGGTGTTGAACCTCAACCGGACCGCTGTGAGTGATCTCTCGCCGCTCACCGGGATGCCGCTGGTGGATCTGAGCCTGGATGCATGCACGAAGATCACGGACTTCAAGCCTCTCATGGCCTGCAATGCATTGGAGAAGCTCATCCTGCCGCGGAACGCGAAGAACATCGAGTTCCTGCGCAGTCACCCGAAACTGAAATTCCTCAGCAACAAAGGACTGAGCGAGCCGGCGGAAGAATTCTGGGCGGATTTCGACAGGAAGCATCCGGACAAGCCCAAGCCGTCTCCCGACAACGGAAAGCCCGAGGGAAAGCCGGCAAAAAAATAGGTGTGCAGACCATAGGGAAAGACGTCCAGCGCCACCACCTCGGGCCGCTTTTCCACGCCGGTATGCTGAATCTCACCGGCACGGACTGCCGGCCGAATCCGCTGACTCCCTATGAGGAACTGCCGCGCGGCAGGACCGTAGTCCTGCGTGGCCAGCTCACATTTTGAGCCGTCCGATTCGCCGCGATTCGGACTCCTGGATATGGTGCGCCGATGAGCGTTCCTGGAATCACGCCTCAGATCGAACAGTCGTTCCACGGGGCAGGATGCATAGGCAAAAAGGCGCGCCGGCTTTTCACCGGCGCGCCCTGAGGATGCTTGGAGGCTGGGCTAAGGTCAGCCTTCGGCCTTCCTCACACCACCATGAGCTGCG
>JAYWEO010000310.1:0-6834 GCA_043779225.1 Prosthecobacter sp. | reverse complement strand
GCGGTGTCGCGCTATCGCTTGCCATCGCACTCCAAGGTTCCGCCAGTGTTTGTTCGAGGGTCTCGTAAATTTGCACGGAGCTGCCGGATGCAACAACGGCGCGCACGGGTAGGGCGGGTTTTCAACCCGCCTCATTCCGTATCCTACGGAATGCACCCGGACACCACTTGCGCACTGATAGCCTGTGGACGCCCGGCACGGCGGGTTGGAAACCCGCCCTACCCTACGCACGCCACTCGCCGCATCGTGCGTCTCGTGAATTCCGTGAGCGGTGGTCATTGCGTGGCTTCGGGGTTGCGGCGGACAGTGGAAAGCTTCGCAGCCACGGCGGTTTCCACCAGCAGGAAGATCACCGCCGCGATGACGAGCCAGCGCCAGAGCTTCTGCTTCTGCTCGGCATCGGTGCCGAGCGCACGCATGGCGGCATTCGCAGTCGTCGCAGCAGGCGCGGTCTTGTCCTCCGTCGGCAAGGCCAGCGCCGCGAGCCGGTCTCGACCGAGCGGCGATGTGCGGCTCTCCTCGGGATCGAGGTTCACGGCAAAGCGGAGTTCGCCAGGATTTGCCACGTAGATGCCCGGCTGGTCGGTCGCGGAAAATTTCCCGCCCGCAGCCACCGGCACTTCCGAGCCATCCGGCTTCCGCATCGTGAACGACTGCGGGCCGGGCGGCAGGATGATTTCGTCGCCGACAAAATACTGTGCGCGCGCAGGCGGCAGCCCCGAGCTTTCATCGAGGATCGAATGCAACAGTGGGATGAATTTCGACGACAGCGCGAGCTGACTGTCCGCCGGACGCCAACTGCTTGTGAGCACAATCACACCGCCCTTTTCTTTCTCGCCAATCGGCACACGCAAGATCGCCGGGTCGCGACTCTCGAAACTCGCGAGCACCTGCACACCTGGCAGCTTCGCGGCATCGAGTCGGCGGTGATGCCAGAAATGGATTTTCGTGAAGTCGCTGTATCGCGGATCGGCGAATGCAGAAAACAGCGGGCTCTGGAAATCAATCTGCGCGAGCAGCGCGTATTCGCGGACGACGGCTTCCTCGGCGGTGAGATTCGGAATCTCCAGCAGCCGTCCGAGCACGTCGGCACTCGCGGCGTTCGTCATCGGCAGGACGACAAGTTTTCCATCGCGTGCGAACTGCCGTGCTGCAGCAAGCTGCGCATCCGTCGCTCCGTCGCCGATGAAGACAAGCTGCGCCTTTTGAAATTCAAACGTCGCGACCGCATCGCCCGCGCGGCGCGCAGTGATTTCGACAATCTGCTGCGCCGTCTGCTGAAACGCGCGCCGCACGTAAAACAGCGAGCCACGGATGTCGTCCTCTTTGTCCTCGCCGAGGAACATCACCGGCACGCGGCGCGGCTGCGACGGGAGCAGCCACAGCGTGTTGTCAAAGTCCGCCTCGTCGCCAGTCAGTGTGAGCTTGTTCGCGCCAGTCGCGGCATTCGGCACACGGAGGACCGTGCTCTGTCCCGCGGGGACGTAGGCATCGAGCACCGCATCCGCCGCGGCACCCCATGTGAGCCGGAACTTTTCGGCCTTCGATTCCGCCGCATTGGTGATTCGCACGCGCAGCTTGTCGTCCTTGTCGGCTGCATCCCTCTGCTCTCCGCCGACCAGCCACTGCGCGGAAGCGTTGCCGAGCTTCGCCGCCTTCAGCGTTTCAAATCGCATCGTCACATTCGCCGGCCATTCGAGCCCCTGCAATCCATCGAGCCGCGCGCCCTCCTGCATGTCACTGATGATGACGATCTCGCCGCGCGACGGCACCGCCTGCCGCGCCCCGCTGATGACATCCAGCGCCTGCAAGACAGCGGCACCGAGATTCGTGCCGCCCCAGCCCGGACTCACGGCTGCCAGTTGCCGCACCGCATTCGGCACACGCTCCGCGATCGGCACCGTGCGCCACCGCTCCATGTCCGTGAGCACGCGTGGCGTGCGGTCAAAGGCAACCACGGTCACAGCATCGAGCGGCGTGGTCGTCTGCAAGATAGCCTCCGCGGTTTCGCGCGCCTGCTGCCAAAGCTTCTCACGCCTCATGCTCGCGCTCGTGTCCACGAGGATCGCGATCCTCCGCGCCGCGCCGCTTGCATCCACGGATTTCGCGCTGCCCTCACGGAAAAACGGCCGAGCAAAACCGAGCGTCAGCACGAGCAGCACGAGGCAGCGCAGCAGCAGCAGCCAGAGATTCTCGATGCGGCTCCTGCTCGTCACGCGCGGCGGCGTGGGCTGGAGAAACATGAGCGAACTGAACGGCCTTACCTCGCGCGTCGTGCGCCGGATGAGGTGGAAAATGATCGGCCCCGCGACGGCCAGTGCGCCCAGCAGAAAGAATGGCGCGAGGAAATTCATGCCGCTGCGCCCTTCCTGCGGATGAGCTTGCCGTGCATCGAGCGCGCCTTCAGGAAATCGAACAGCGCGAATTCGAGCGGCTTCGACGTATCGAGCAGCACGTGACTGATGCCGAGTCCTTCGCACGTGCCGCGCACCGACTCCAAGTGCGCCTCCAGCCGCCGCACGTATTCCGCGCGTGCGAGCGACGGATCGAGGAACAGATCGCGCCCCGTCTCCATGTCGAGAAAGCGCGCAGCCTGATCGAAATCGAACGTACGTTCCGCCGGATCGAGCGTCTGAAACACGACCACCTCATGCTGGCTCGCCGTGAGCAGCGCGAGCGCCGTGGCGAGCGTCTCGACCGGTGCCAGCAGATCGCTGATGAGCACGATGAGGCTCCTCTTTCGCACCAGCTCCGCGATGCGCCGCAGCGGCGTGACAACATCCGTGCTGCTGCCATGCGCCGGCTTTTCCAGCGCGAGCATGAGATGCCGCAAGTGACCAGGCCGATTGCGCGCCGGCAGGTATTCGCGCACCTGTTCATCGAACGTGAGCAGCCCCGTGGCGTCGCCCTGATGTGAGAGAAAATACGCGAGCGTCGCTGCGAGCGTGCGCGCGTAATCCGCCTTCGTATATCCGCCCGAGCCAAAGCTCATCGAGCGGCTGCCGTCCACGAGCAGGCTGCAGCGCAGGTTCGTCTCGTCCTCGAATTTCTTGATGAAATACCGATCCGTCCGTGCGACAAGCCGCCAGTCGAGATACCGCGGGTCATCGCCCTGCGCATACGGACGGTATTCGGTGAACTCGACCGAAAACCCGTGATACGGACTGCGATGGATGCCGTGCCAGAAACCCTCGACCACCGTCCGCGCGCGCAGCTCCAGATTGCGAATCGCCATGAGTGCCTTCGGGTCGAGAAACGACACTCCGCGCACCTGTGGCGTCTTCGTCGTAGTCTGCGGCGCGCTGGACATGGGGAGTCGCTATTTCACCTCGGCGAGCACTCGCTCGATCACTTTGCCGACGCTCACGCCCTCGGCCTCGGCGCGATAGTTCACCAGCACCCGGTGGCGCAGCACCGGCGCGGCGAGCGCGATGATGTCCTCCTCCGTCACATGCGAACGGCCCGCGAGCAGCGCGCGCGCCTTTGCTCCGAGGCTGAGGAATTGCGCGGCGCGCGTGCCCGCGCCCCAGCTCACCCAGTCGTTCACAAAGCCCGGCGTGCCCGCCTGCCGCGGGCGTGTGCCCGCGGCGAGACGCACAGCGAAGCGCACGAGGTCTTCCGCGATGGGCACCTTCCGAACGAGTGCGTGAAATCGCAGCACGTCCTCGCCGGTGAAGAGCGGCGCAATTTTTTCGCCAGCGGCGGCGGTCGTGCGCTGGACGACGGCGACCTCGTCGTCCTCGGGCAGGTAATCAATCACCACATTGAACATGAACCGGTCGAGCTGCGCCTCGGGCAGCGGATACGTGCCTTCCATCTCGATCGGGTTCTGCGTCGCGAGCACGAAGAACGGCTCCGGCAGCGCGTAACGCCGACCGCCCGCGGTCACCTGATGCTCTTGCATCGCTTCGAGCAGCGCAGCCTGTGTCTTCGGCGGCGTGCGGTTGATTTCATCCGCGAGCAGCATGTTTCCAAAAATCGGCCCCGGCATGAACACGAGCTCACGGCCATCCGCGCCTTCCTTCAAGATTTCCACGCCCGTGATATCCGTCGGCATGAGGTCGGGCGTGAACTGGACGCGACGGAACTCCAGATGAAAAACCTGCGCGATGGATTTCACGAGCAGCGTCTTCGCGAGTCCCGGAGCACCGGTGATGAGACAGTGTCCTCCCGCAAAAAGCGCGATGAGGATCTGCTCGATCACCTCTTGCTGGCCGACGATGGCCTTGCCGAGTTCGGCGATGATGCGCGGACGCGCAGCGGTGAGTTGCTCAAAAGTCGCGGCGTCGTCGTGCGCAGGATTGTTGTTTGGCGGGGTGGTCATGGAAAAATTGCGGGCGCGATTCACTCAGTGCGTCATCGCCCAGAAGATGATGTTGATGCCGAGCGGGAATGCGCGCTTCTCAGAAAATTCATGGAAGAAAAAATCGTCCTCGCCCTCGCGCTCCCAGCCGTCGCCGTTGTCGGTGTTGTGCGTGGCGATGACCATGATGCGGCCCTTGTCGTCGAGCAGCGCACGCACATGCATCTCGGTGCATTGCTCGTAGCTGCCGTCCTTCTGCGGGTGTGTCTCCCATGTGATTTCTCCGCGACTGCGCGCGCCGATATGCACGCCCGGCACCTGGAGTTTGTTCTTCTCCACATTCAAAGGAAACACACAGGTGAAAATGGGATGATCCATCGGCAGCTCGGTGAATTCGCGCTGGGGAAAGACGCGCTTCATCTGCTCGGCGAAACATTCCCACTGCCACTCGCCCCAGAAATCATCGGCCATCAGAAATCCGCCATTGAGCAGATATTTTCGGAGAATCGGCACCTCCACATCCTGCAGCAGCAGCGCGCCCGGCTCGACCATGTAGATGAATGGATAGTCGAAAAGATCCTTGTCCGTAAGACGCAGGATGCGCCCATTCGGATTCACGCGCATCGAGGTCATCTGCTGGAGGCGGAACGACAGATTCAGATCGCTGTCGGGAAAGTCGGTGATCCAAGTCCCTGATCGGGCCGCGCCATTCGGATCATTGTCGCGGATGATACGGCAAAAAGTGAAGGCATCGCGGTCAAAGCCGGGCGGATATTTCCACTCCGGCGTGCCGGTGCTGTGCGAGGCGATCTCTCGCGCGGTCTTCACGACTCTCGTGTCCACCATCACACCCCCCTCCGATTCATAAATCGGCCCCTCGCTGTAGCGCCGATAGCGCCGCTGCGCAGAGGCAAGGCCCGCGAACAGCAGGAGCATGAGGAGGAGAAGTGCGGCGCGTGTTTTCATTTCGCAGCTCCGGTTTTCGTCGGTGATTCCAGCTTCGCCTTTGGCCCTTTTGTGCCGAGTTCCAATAACAGCGCGTGGGCCTCGCGGAAACGCGGCGCCTCCTCCAGCGCGAGCAGCACTTCACGTTTCGCAGCAGCGTCACCTGTCGAGTGCAGCACGCGCGCGAGGCGGAAATGGATCTCCGGCTGATCCGGCGGATTCAGCGCGAGCACCGTGCGGTATGCGCGGATTGCGCCAGGCTTGTCGCCAGTGGCCTCACGGGCCTCGGCGATGGCGCGATAAGGCGCGGGCGTGAGCGGGTTCACGGCGGTGAATCGCTCGGCATTCGCGAGCACGCCTTTCCAGTCCTTGCGTGCGGCGGCGATTTCCATGAGCCGCGCGTAGGCATCCGGTGCATCGCTGCTCAGCTCGGCGACTTTGTTCAACATCGCCTCTTCCTCAGCGGATTCGCCCAGTTCACGGTGCGAGCGGGCGAGCATCTCGTAGGCGCTGCTGGAATCACCCTGTTCGGGATACAGCGCGATTATTTTCAGGAGCACCATCTTCGCATCGATCCATTTCTTCGCCGTGATGAGCAGCGTCGCCTCCCGCATCAGTGCCGCAAAATTGTTCGGATTTTTCGATAGGAAATCCTTCACCTTCGCTTCACTTGAGAGCGCGCCCGGTTCAGGCTTCGTCCAGTCGAGCTTCGGGCCCGTGCCGTTCGCGAGGCCGCGCGCATGCGCGGCAAAATCAGCGTCCAGCTTTTCCATAGGCGCAAAGCGTGCGGCGAGCGCGGCATTGATCTCCACGCCACGCGCGAGGTCGCCGAGCATCGCGCGCATTTTCTCCATGCCCCACTTCTGCACGAGCCAATCCACCACGAGTGACGACTCGTAATACGCGAATTGCAGGTGCGCGCCCGACTTTGGCCGCAGGAATGAGCCGCTGAGCTTGCTCACCGGCGCGAGGTCTTCGCCGAGGATCATCGCGCGATAGCGTGGCGTCATGTGCTCGCCCCAGCTCGCGCGCTGCTGACGCTCCTCATGCACGCTGATGCCCTCGCTGAGCCAGCGCGGCATTTTGTTTTTCGTCAGCGTGAGCGTGATCACGTGCGTGAACTCATGCCACAGCACCGCCTGCCAGTTCTGCGGATTGCCGGGCCGCGACGCGGGACTGTTTGCCGTGATCACGCGGCCAAAGCACACGCCGAGATAGCCCGAGCCGCCGGGCAGGCCGAAGGTGCGGATCGCGAAATCCTTCTGGTCGGGAAAAATCTCCACGACCGTCTTCTCGCTGGTCGTCAGTCCGTATTTCTTCGTCAGCGTCGCATGAGCACGCTCCAGCAGCGCGAGCACCTCCGCGCCATAGACCTCCGCCTCGCGCGGGTCCATGCGGACTTGGAAATGCTCGCTCTTCAGCACGGTGAAATGCGCGATGGTGTCGCGCAGCTCGGTGAGGTTGAACGCCACGACATCGTAAGGGTCCGCCTTCTGCACTTCGTCCGCGAGCTGCCAGCCCTCATCGTCGTGGCCGAGCCGCAGGAGATCCTGCGCGAGCTGGATCTTCGCGGGGATGAATGCCGC
>JAYWEO010000309.1:0-3158 GCA_043779225.1 Prosthecobacter sp. | reverse complement strand
CTGATGATTCATCGCGTCCTCGATCAGCGGGCGGAGCGCGGCGAGACGGTGTCTTGGGATTTCGGCCAGTGTGGCGAGCGTGTCCTTGGCAGACTCGCGGGTGACATCCGAACGCGATTGGATCTGAAGGGTCGCCAGCCGCAGGCGGAAGTCCTCGGATGCCGGCGCGAGCCGCACTGCCTCGCGCCAATGCGTTTCAGCCTTTGCGGAATCCGCCTTCGACATCGCGATGTGCGCGGAGATGTCGTGATAGTCCGCGCTGTTCCTGTCCGCTGCACGCAGAAAAGTGAGCGCATTCTCCGCAGTCTCGACGGCTCCTGCATTCAGTGCGTCGCGAGCCCACGCGATGGCGTTCTCGACGTCGCCCGGCTTGATCGTGTTCAGCCGCGAGCGCCACCCGAGCGCCTCCGTAGAACCCTGGGCCTCGCGGGATTTCGCGATGATGCGGTTCGTCTCGATGTCAAAGGGATCGAACTCGAGCGCACGGCGTCCGTCGATGACCGCGTGCTCGTAGTCCTGCTTTTGAAAGGCCTGCACCGCACGCCGGGCGTGAAGGTTCTGCGTCCAGTGGTGATATTGGCCGAGCAGCGGCTGCCGCCAGACGAAACCTGCGGTGGCGAGCGCAGCGAGAACCACGATGCAGAGCCAGAGCTTCCGCGAGCGAAACCAAGGGGCCGCCTTTTCCAGATGCACTTCCCCGGCAGGGGCCGCGGTCACCGACTCCAGGCGCTTCGACTGGCATGCATCGCAGCAGTGCGCGATCCTCCCGATGCGGGAGGTGATCGCAAATGATGCGCCGCAGTCAGAGCATATCCCGCGGGTGCCGGACTGCGATGCTTGGGAAGAATCAGTCATGAAGTTCTGCTTGGTTTGTGTGCGTCACGCTAGCCTGCCGGGCCGCATTTTCAAATGGGGGTGCATTCTCCATGCCACTCAAAGTGAGCGCAGGACGCCGCACAGCGCCGCGATCTGCTGCGGTGTGTGCCGGGCGGAAATGGTGACCCGCAGCCGCGCGGAGTCGCGCGGCACGGTGGGGTGCCGGATCGCCGGGACGTAGAATCCGCGCTCCGCGAGGCGGTCTGCCGCCTCCAGTGCGCGCCCGGAGTCGCCGAGGATCAGCGGGATGATCGCGCTCTGGATTTTCCTGCCGTCGGTGAAAAGCTGCGGCATCTCGCCGCCGAAGCAGGCGAGATTTTCCCAGAGCCGCTCACGGCGTTTCTCGCCTGCATCGCTCTGCATGAATTCGATCGCCGCACACGCCGCCGCGGCAACGGAAGGCGGGGGAGCGGTCGAATAGATGAAGCTGCGAGCGCGGTTCACGAGCAGCTCGATGAGCCGCCGCGATCCCGCGACGTAGCCGCCTGCGGTGCCGAGCGCCTTGCTGAGCGTGCCCATCTGGATGTCCACCTCGCCTTCGAGCCGGAGCGCATCGGCGAGGCCGCGGCCATTGCGCCCGAGGACGCCGACGGCATGCGCCTCGTCCACGAGCAGCATCGCGCCGAACTCGTTTTTCAAAGCGACGATCTCCGCGAGCGGCGAGCGGTCGCCGTCCATGCTGAACACGGCCTCGGTGACGATGATCACGCGTGCGTCGGGATGATTTTCCGCCGCCCATTCGAGATGGCTTTCGAGTTTGCCGAGATGGTTGTGCGGGAAGACGCGCACGGTCGCGCGGCTGAGCCGTGCGCCATCGATGAGCGAGGCGTGGCTGAGCTTGTCCAGGATGATCACATCCTCCTCGCCGCACAGCGCGCCGAGTGTGCCGAGCGCGGTGGCGTAGCCGCTGGAAAATGTGAGCGCCGACTCCGCGCCCTTGAAGCGCGCGATGGCCTCCTCGAGCTGTGCGTGCGGCGCAAGGCTCCCGGAGATGAGCCGCGCCGCGCCGCTCCCGACGCCATAGCGATCGATCGCGGCCTTGGCCGCTTCCTTCAGCGCAGGCTCCGTCGCGAGGCCGAGATAGTCGTTCGAGGCAAAGCTGATCAGGCTTTTTCCACCCTCCTCGATCTCGGGCTGCTGCGGCGTGTCAAATGTCCGCAGCCGCCGCAGCAGGGAGCGCGAGCGCAAATCCGCAAGCTGATCCTCGATGCTTGCCGCCATCTGCGATCAGTTGCCGCCGGCGGGCATGTTCTTCATCTGGTGGAAGCCCCAGTTGAACAGCCGGTAGCTGTCCGCCCAGATGGAGTCGCGCTTGCGGTCGCCGAGCACGATGGCGATGAGATGCCTGTTGCCATCCGACGCGCTTGATACGAGGCAGTGTCCCGCCGCCTCGGTGTAGCCGGTCTTCATGCCGTTGCAGAGGCCGAGGTATTTCAGGAGCTTGTTCGTATTCTCAAAGACGGTGGCCCTGCCGTCGGCGTACTGCCACGTGAGGGTCGGCTGATTCACGATCCCGCGGATCACGCGGTTCCGGTAGGCGAAGAGCGCGAGCCGCGCCATGTCGCGCGCGCTGGAACGCTGGCCGGGTGCGTTGAGCCCGTTGGGATTCAGGAAATGCGAATTCCTCATGCCGATTTCGCGCGCCTTCGCATTCATCTTGTCGGCGAACGCCTCGATGCTGCCTGCATTGTCCCGCGCGAGACAGCGGGCCACGTCGTTCATGCTTTTGATGAGCAAAACCTTCAGCAAATCGTAGCGGCGGTACACCTCGCCGCCCTTCAGCCCGAGTTTCGTCGGCTCGCAAAGCCCGTCCGCCTTTTCTGTCCGCACCTTCGAGGAAAGGTCGCCCGCCTCGGCGATGATGAGCGCGGTGAGCAGCTTCTGCGTGCTCGCCACGGCACGCGGCTGGTCCGCATTTTTTTCGTAAAGCACGCGTCCGGTCGCGGCATCGCAGAGGATGACGGCTTCTGCGGCGATCTCTGGAAAAACGCTCGGGTCATTGTCGTCCATCGCGAATGGACGCGCGATGCCGGGCGACTCGGGCCGGGCAGGGGAAGTCGTTCGTGATGGCGGCTTCTTTGTCGCCGCGCAGACCGGCGCGAGGAGCAGTGCGAGTGAAAAAAGAAATACGGCGAGACGGGTCATGAATGGGTGCGAGGACAGGTTAGCGCCGGAATCTGGCGGCGCAAGGCCGCAGGCTCTGCCCGTGCCAGCCCTGTGCTTCGGGTGCTTCTCCAGCCGCCCTTTGCCCGTCAAATTGATTGACATGGATTGGTTGTTTC
>JAYWEO010000308.1:0-16569 GCA_043779225.1 Prosthecobacter sp. | reverse complement strand
GCGTGCGAAGACGCATCTTTGATTTTCTACGTTTTGGGACTCCCATGATTCGGTGGTGGTTAAAGTTTCAGTTTGTCGAGGCCCTTCCAGACATCGCGAGGGTCGTCGAGTGGCTCGGCTTCGCGGGGTGCGTCGCGGAACTGGGCTTTGCAGACCTTTTCGCCATCCCAATCGCAATGCGGGTGGGCCGGAAGGGTGAGAAGGATGTCCTCCCTCACGTGCTCTGTCAAGTCCACCATCTCACGGCCTTCGAGTTCCACCTGGCAGGCAAAGTCGTCCACGCTCAGCGAGCGCGAGAATTTATCGAGGCAGCGGACGCATTCGCATTCGATCGGCACGGAGAGCGTGCCGGTCGCAAAAAGCCCGCCTTCGCTCAGGCCGACGTCCAGCGAATACTCGATGGGGCCAGCGGCACGGGCGCGCGGGCTGTCGAGTTCGAGGATTTCGGACGGTTCCTCACCCTCCAAGTGCAACCCGTCTTCGGGAATCTGTAAGACATGAACCTTCATTGTCGTCGCATCGTAGCGCGATGCCGCAGGATTGCAAACAGGCGCCCGTTTTTCAGCGGGAAAATTTCGCACCGAGGGCGCGATGGACGCAGGGCGGGACAAAGTCGGAGATATTGCCGCCGAGCCGCGCGACCTCTTTCACGAGACGCGAACTCACGTAGCTGTATTCCTCCTTTGGCATGAGAAAAAGTGTCTCCAGCGCGGGCTCGAGACGGCGGTTCATGAGCGCCATCTGGAATTCAAATTCAAAGTCGCTCACGGCGCGCAGGCCGCGGATGATCGCGGTGGCCTTTTCGATCCGTGCAAATTCGACGAGCAGTCCGTTGAAGTGCGTGACGCGGACATTCGGCAGCGCCGCCACGGTTTCTTTCAGCAGTGCGACGCGCTCCTCGGTGCTGAAGAGGCCCGTCTTTTCGGAGTTCACCGCGACGGCGAGCACGACCTGATCAAAGACCCGCGCCGCACGCGTGAGCACGTCGAGATGCCCGTTGGTAATCGGATCGAAGGAGCCTGCGTAGATGGCGCGTTTCACGCAGCAAGCGTGCAGGAGAGGAGGGCGCTGGGCAAAAGGATTCCGCTGTATGCCGTAGCCGCACTCGTGAGAGTGCGGGCGCTCTTCTGCGCGTGCGATCAGTGCGGAGAGTCAGCCCGTGCTTTGAAAAGCGCGGCTCCGGAAAAATGCGCTCATCTTTTTCCTATGAAAGCGTGCGCGCTCCTGCTCGTAACGTGTGCCGCGCAACTCCAGAAATTCCTCCACACACTCCGCATGAAAATCACCACGCTCCTTCTCGTCGTCATGACCTGCGCCACTTTCGCTGCCTCACAGCCCGGCGAGCCGATCCGCCTTTGGGCAGGCGAAGCGCCCGGCGCACTCGGTCAGGCCGACCACGACATCCCGACGCTCACGCCTTTCCTCCCTGCGGATGGCACGGCGAATGGCACCGCAATCGTCATCTGCCCCGGCGGTGGATACGGCGGACTCGCGACGCATGAGGGGCCGGGCTACGCGGAGTATCTCGCGGGAAAAGGTGTCGCGTGTTTTGTGCTGAAGTATCGTCTCGGCTCGAAGGGCTACCGGCATCCCGTGATGATGCACGACGTGCAGCGCGCGATTCGTTTCGTGCGCACGAATGCAAGCAAGTGGGCCGTGGACCCGGCGCGCATCGGCGTGATGGGCAGCAGTGCGGGCGGCCATCTCGCGACGACTTCGGTGACGCATTTCGACGCGGGAAAAGCGGATGCGGCTGATGCCGTGGAGCACGCGAGCTGCCGTCCGGATTTCGGCGTGATCTGCTACGGCGTGATCAGCATGGAAGACGGTGTGACGCACGGCGGCTCGAAGAAAAACCTGCTCGGCGCGGAACCCGATCCGAAGCTCGTCGAGCTGCTCTCGAACGACAGGCAGGTGACGAAGGACACGCCGCCGTGTTTCGTGTGGACGACCGGCGAGGACAAGGCCGTGCTGCCGGAGAACAGCTTTCGTTTCGTGCAGGCGCTGAGGCAGAACGGCATCGTCTTCGACTTCCACGTCTATGAGAAGGGCCCGCACGGCATCGGCCTGAGCCAGGGCAAGAATGGCGTGCCTGCGGATGATGTCCATCCGTGGGGGAAGGATCTCGTCTTCTGGATGCAGCAGCACGGATGGGTGAAGTGAGTTCGTAGCCGCGCTTTCACAAGCGCGGCTACAGGAATGCACGCCGTGCATTTCCGATAGCGACTGGTGCATTCACGGTCTTCCCACGAACACCGTGCCTGCTAATGTCGCGCTTCTTTCATCCCTCACCACACACGCACATGCCGAATCCCTGGACTGGAAAAGGAAATCCCTACACCCGCAAAGAAGTCTGCGAACGGCTCCGCGCGACGCTGAAGAAAGGCAACGCCATCATCGCGGGCGGCGCGGGCACTGGCATCTCGGCGAAGTTCATCGAGCGCGGCGGCGCGGACTTGATCATCATCTATAACAGCGGCCGCTTCCGCATGATGGGGCACGGCTCCACCGCGGGCATGATGGCCTACGGCGACGCGAATGCCATCGCGATGGAGATCGGCGAATTTGAAGTGCTGCCCGTCGTCGAGGAATGCCCGGTAATCTGCGGCGTCCATGCGACGGATCCGCGCCGACGGATGTGGCACTGGCTCGGCAAGGTGAAGGAGATGGGCTTCTCCGGCGTGAACAATTTTCCCACGCACACGATCGTGGACGGCCACTTCCGCGGCGTGCTGGAGGAGACGGGCATGAGCGTGAAGAAGGAATTCGAGATGGTCGCGCTCGCGCGGCGGATGGATTTGTTTTCCGTCGTGTATGTCGGCTCGCCCGAGGAGGCCGTGGAAATGGCGAAGGCCGGCGCGGATGCGATCATCGCGCACGTCGGCACGACCGTCGGCGGGAGCATCGGCGTGAAAAGCGCGGTGAAGAGCTGGGACTTCACCATCAAGCGCACGCAGGAGATCATTGATGCCGCGACGCGCGTGCGGAAGGACATTTTCTTCCTCTGCCACGGCGGCCCGATCAATACGCCCCAGGATGCCGAGCGTGTCATCAACAGCACGACCGCCGTCGGCTTCGTCGGCGCGACATCGCTGGAGCGCATGGGCATCGAGGAATCGCTGACGAATCTCACGCGCAAATTCAAATCGCTGAAAGTGCCGAAGCGCGGGAAGAAAAAATAGCCGCGGAGCGCCGCGAATGGAGCGCTGCCGTCCTCGGCGGCCACCTCGCTCCACGCGCAGCGTCAAACATCCTCCCCGGCATTCAGGGTGCCACGGTGCAAAATGGGCGCTGCGCGCTTTGGCCGTGGCCGCCTGGGACGACGGCGCTCCACTCGCGGCGCTCCATCGCGCACGGCGGGAATTTTTCCTAGCCCCGCGCCACGCACGCCGCCACTCTCCGCGCGCCATGTCCCAAAACCCCAGCCTTCCGTGGTGGAAACAGCTCAACAGCTACCACTGGTTCGTCCTCATCGTCGCATCCGCCGCGTGGTTCTTCGACTGTCTGGACCAGCGCCTCTTTTCCCTCGCGCGCGTCCCGGCGCTGGTGGAGCTGATGAAGCTCCCCGCGAGCGATCCGGCGTTGCAGGCATTTGGCAAAGTCGTCACCGCGTGCTTCCTCATCGGATGGGGAATTGGCGGCATGATTTTCGGTTCGCTCGGCGACAAATTTGGCCGTGCGAAAATGCTCACGCTGACCATCCTCATTTACTCCGCCTTCACCGGCCTGAGCTACTTCAGCCGCACGCAGTTGGACTTCACGATCTTCCGTTTCCTTACCGGCGTCGGAGTCGGCGGCGTGTTCGGACTCGCGGTGGCGCTCATCGCCGAGACCGTGCCGGACGGTGCGCGCGCGCAGTGCCTCGGCCTGCTGCAAATCCTTTCCACCATCGGCAATATCACCGCCGGTTTTGCAAAGATGGGCATCGATGCGCTGGAGAAGAACCACACCATCACAGCCGGCTCCGGCTGGCGCTGGATGTTCCTCATCGGCGCTGTGCCCGCTTTCATGATCATCTTCACTCGCGGCTACCTGAAGGAACCCGAGTCATGGCTGCGTCTGAAAGAGCAGGGGCTGCTGAAAAAAGGCGGCATATTTTCACCCTACGTCTCGCTCCTCGCCGAAGCGCGCTGGCGCAAGAACCTGATCTTCGGCGCGCTCATCGCCAGCACAGGAGTCATCGGCCTGTGGGCCATCGGAGAGTACGCCGTCGATTTGCAAAAAGTCGTCTTCAAGCAGCACTTCGAGAAAATCGTCGCCGCCGACCAGGTGAAGGGCGAAGTGGATTGGGCCATCACCATCGCCTACCTCTGGAACATGCTCGGCGCAGCCGTCGGCATGACCATCTTCACGCGCATCGCGCAGATTGGCCGCAAGCTTGCCTTCATCGTCGGCTTCACGTCCGCGCTCGTCGCGACTTTCCTTGTTTACCAAAACATGTCTTCGCCCGTCGCCGCGCGCTGGATGATGTTCCTGATGGGTGCCGCGCAGCTCAGTGTTTTCGCCGGCTTCGCCATCTATCTGCCCGAGCTTTTTCCCAGCCGCCTTCGCAGCACCGGCACTAGCTTTTGCTACAATCTCGGACGCTTCGCCGCCGCTGCCGGCAGCTTCTTCTCAGCAAAACTCACCGCCGACGTGTACGGCAAATACGCCGCGCAAGACCCCGCGCTCCCGCTGCGCTACGCCGCGATGACGATGTGCTCCATATTCCTCATCGGCCTCATCGCCGCATTCTTTGCCCCGGAGACGAAGGGCAAGCCGCTGCCCGAGGAATAGGCATTCATTTGCGGATATTGGTCTCGCGTGCATTTCGCGGAGTCTCATGCGGATTTGTCAAAGTCACGCCCATCACGCCCATCGCGCGTCTCGCAGCGCGGGGAACTCCGCACGCCATGTGGCGACTTCACAGTACTCGATGGATGCTGAGAGGATCGTCTCACCGGTTCCTGCGTCCGCGATAATTTCGCCATGCGGATTCACCACGACGCTGCGACCGCAATACTCAAAGCGCGGCTCGCGTCCTGTGCGGTTCACTCCGATGACAAAGGCTTGGTTCTCAATTGCGCGTGCCGTCAGGAGTGTGAGCCAGTGCTCGATGCGCTTCACTGGCCACGCGGCGATAATGATGATGAGGTCTGCGCCGCGCCGCGTCGCTTCGCGGAACAATTCCGGAAAGCGGAGGTCATAGCACACGAGCGGAGCGGCCGTGAATTCGCCGATGCGGAATAGGACCGTCTCATCGCCCGGCTCATGCACGGCACATTCGCCGCCACCGCTGAAGGGTCGCTGCTTCACATAGCGCGCGAGCAGCGTGCCGTCGGCCGCGAACGTGACGGACTCATTGCGCCCGTGTCCATTCGTGCCGGGATTGATCAGGCCGCCGAGCACGGCGCAGCGGTGGCGCACGGCGAGTGTGCGGAGGAATTCCTCCGTCTCGCGCGCGGCGCCCTGCATCGTCTTGGAAAGGTCGGTGCTGAAGCCGGTGGCGAACATTTCCGGCAGCACGATGAGCGAGCCTTCCGCGGGCGGGGATGCCGCGAGCAGGCGTTCGACTTTGGCAAAGTTCGCGCGCGGGTCTTCCCACACACTGTCGAGTTGGATGGCGGCGATGTTCATGGGCAGGGCGGAATCTGCCGTTCCCGGAACACCGAGGCGAGTGAATGTTGCGTCCGATTCCTCACAGTTTTCGTCAGTGACAAAATGAGATGCGCCGCGCATCGTGCGCGCCCTTTTTCAAAGAAACACCCAACCCAATCACCCTATGACTCCCTACCATCTGAAGAACAAAGTCGGCATCACCGGCCTCGGCGCAGGCGTCTGGAACATCGGCCCCGGCAACGATCCCTTCGGCGGCCCGACGCGCGATCCCATCCCGATGCTCGACCGCCTGCCGATGCTCGCCGAAGCGGGCATGAGCTACTACGAGGCGCACGATGTAGAGATCACCGCCGAGATGGCACCCGCTGCCGCGAAGCTCGCGAAGAAACTCGGCATGAAGTGCGCGATGTACACGCCGTCGTTTTTCGCCGCGCCGATTTTCAAGGACGGCGCAATGACCTCGAATGATCCCGCCGTGCGCAAACTCGGCATGGAGAACGCGCTCAAGGCCGTGGACACGACTGTGGTGCTCGGCGCGAAGACGATGGTCTTTTGGAATGGGCGCGAGGGCTTTGATTTCGTGCTCGCGAAAAACGGACGCGATTCGTTCAAGCGCCTCGTCGAGGGCTTCAACAAGGTCGGCCAGTACGCGCTGAAGAATTATGGCACGAAGGTGAAGTTCGCCATCGAGCCGAAGCCGAAAGAACCCCGCGCCAATATGTACATGGCGAATGTCGGCGAGGTGCTCTACCTCATCAGCCGTCTCGACAAAGAAGTGCAGCCCATCTTCGGCCTGAACCCCGAGACTGCGCACTCGCGCATCGCGGGCCTCGACTTCATCTGGGACATCGAGCTGTGCCTCGAAGCCGGCAAGCTCTTCCACATTCATCTGAACTCGCAGGACGGCCAGCGCTACGATCAGGATCTCCCGTTCGGCTACACCGAACCGTTGAAGGACCTCGCGCTCCTCGTCGTGCTGCAGGATGCAAAATACGCGGGCCCGGTGGTGTTCGACGTGAAGGCGCCGCGCGTGGACGATCCGAAGAACATCACGGACATCCTCACCGTCTCCTCGCAAAATCTCATGTGGCTCTGGGACCGCGCGCTGAAAGTGGACCGCAAAAAGATCGAGCAATTCCGCAAGGAAAACCGCCTCACCGCGCTGAGCGGCTACCTCGCCCAGTGCCTCTACGGGCGCTAAAATCGGAATCGAACGCGTTCCATCGAACCCGCCTCGGAGCAGTATAGCCCGCAGGTCTGACTGTGTTTCGCAGCCTGCTCCCGATCCGTGGGTGATGCCCGGAAGACCCTGCATCTTCAGCCGATATTCCTGACTGCCCCGGCCTGCCTCATTCGCCTCCATTTCTCATCAGGAGTTTCTTGAGCATCATCCTGCCCATCGGTAAATCCCATCTGGCTCCCCGCCATATTCCTTCTCATTCTCATTTTCTGAAATGTGAACGGGGCAAAAACCGGGGTCTCTGAGACATGGCAAATCTTCCAAATCAAAGCAGGGAACCAATCCCATCACTGATTGAAATTGGCAACTTTGTCCTCATGGCGCGTGTATTTCCTGAAAAGTGCGCGTGGTATTGGATGGGGAAGCAGCAGCCCGGGCCGGTTGCGGATTACCAGCGGCGCCTGACGTTACCGAATATCTTTGACCTGCGTCGCAAATTGAATGCGCCCTCGACCCGCCTTGCCTTTGTCCACGTCCCCATCCGCCCAAAGAGAACCTTAGATCAGGGCATTCTTCGCATGTTGTATGGAGACTTCGGCGCGCTCGCTTTCCGGGAGGCACTTTCGGCGAAGCATTGTCCGCTGGTAGGCTTGGATTTCAATGACGCGACCGAATTGAGTGACATTGCGCTGAAAATTCTGGAGCGCTCGACCTGCTTTTTTAAGAGGGAATTGCCGACGGATTTCCGCCGCCTTCTTCCGAAGAATGCATCCTCCGCTCAAATCGCTTTTGTAGAGCGTAATGCTCATAAATTGATGCCGATTTCGTTAGGTCTGTGCTCCAGCCGGATCTCAAATCTTCCGCGGGACTGCGGCGAAAAGAAATACGATCTCTTTTTCTCCGGTGATACCAGTTCGACGGTGCGCAAAGGTGAATTCTGCCTGTTGGAGAAACTCAGGGAGTTGGGCGTTCGGGTTTGCCAGCCTGAGTCGCGCCTCACTCAGCAGGAGTTTCTGAAGGCCTGTGCTCAAAGCTATCTTGTCTGGTCCCCGGAAGGTGCCGGATGGGATTGCTTCCGCCATTATGAAGCGGCTGCGTCGGGTTCAGTGCCCGTGATGAATGTGCCTCCCATCACCTGCTACCAGCGGCTCGTCCACAATCAGCACGCACTGTATTATCTCTCTGATTGCCGCGAGAAAACGGCCTCCGGTGCGGAATTCGGGAATATCTCTGACGGATTCGTCTCCACAGTGACGAAGGCCCTGCAGAATCGCCAACGCCTGGAACAAATGGGCAGGGATGCCCGCGAATTCGTCCTTCAGCATCACACCCATGAAGCCATTGTGAATCATATCATTCGAGTGGCCGAGTCACGCAGGACTACCTGATGGTGATGTCTGAATATCCATCCCATGCCATTGCTGGAGAAACCGACTGCTAGGGATGGATCTCCATCGCCCCCGATCAGAGCGCACGAGGCTAATGTGCAAAATCCTGCCAGATTTTCCCCTGACGTTTAGGAGATGTTTTTCCACGGGACATGGGGCCGATCCTCGACGGAGGAGGCAGAGGCTATGACGGATGCACTGCCGGTGCTGTCGGTCGTCATGCCGGTTCGCAATGGAGCGACCTATCTGGAACTTGCCGTCCGCAGCATCCTGGAGCAGACATTTGCCGATTTTGAATTCATCATCATTGACGATGGTTCGAGTGATCAGACTCCAATGCTTCTGTCATCCCTTGCGAAAAGTGATGCGCGGATCCGACTGTTACGAACTTCGGGTGAGGGGATTGTGGTTGCGCTGAATGCAGGCATCAGGGCCGCTCGCGGCGCCCTGATTGCGCGGATGGATGCCGATGACATCGCCTTGCCGGAGCGATTCGCCATGCAAGTGGAGGCGCTTCGGGCAATGCCGCAGAACGTGGCGCTCGGAAGCAGTGCCATCACCATTGATGCGCGAGGCAATGAGACAGGGCGGATGACCGTGACAACGGAAGCAAGAGCTGCGATGGCGGAGCTGATGTGCCGCAATTCGTTCCTTCATCCCACCATGATGTTTGGACGCGTTGCTGCCCTTGAGTCGGGGCTCTATCGCCCCGCATGCATTTACGCCGAGGACTATGATCTCTGGCTCAGACTTTCCGAACGGGGCGAGATGGCAAACCTTGGGCAGCCGCTGCTCAGGTTCCGGCTGCATTCCCTTCAGACTTCCAAGACCAGGCGATTGACGCAAAGGGCGGCCACTGCATTTGCGAGGCAGATGGCGATACGGCGTCGGAAGGGGGAACCGGAGGGGATAGATATGAATCTGCCTCTGCACGCAGCGCTGGGTATGTATTTACGTCAACGCGCTGAATCAGGAGTCGCAATGGAGCGTCCTGAGAGCAAGGATATCGAAATCATCTTGCGGGAAGTCCATCACGAGCTTGATACAATGCTCATCAGAAAACTGATCAGTCTTATAAAATCCGGACTAACAAGATGGGAAAACGTGCAATTCCGATTCCGCATGGCATTGGCAAGGAGAGGAACGGCCAATGCCCGGCCGAAATAGATATTGGACGTACCGATGAAACGACTTCTGATCGATCTTTCCACCCTTGTCCGATGGCACGGCCCCCCTGTGGGCATCGCGCGCTGCCAGCAGAAGTACGCCGAGTATGCCTTCAGGCACATTGATGGCGTCGAGTTCACACTTTTCGATCCCCGCCATCTCCAGTATCGGCCTGTCTCAAAATCCGACGGAGAGGCCATCCTCTGTGGCAAGCTGAAGGTGGATATGACGATGATGCCGGATCTGAACCGGCACCGCCGTCATTTTGTGGATAGGATTCCCGCACCGTTGCGCCCTGCTTTCTGGTGGCTTACGAGATCACGACGCAAGCTGGTATCGCTTCTGGAAAAATATCGCCTGAATGCGCGTTCGCCGCAATGGGCAGGCGGGCTGGAGCGTTTCCAGGCACGCCTCATCACTGCCAAGCATCGCAACCTATATTACAGTGCAGACGGAACTAGGAATCGCTGCCCTGCCTTTGATGATCTTGTCGGACCTGCGGTGACGCTCACGATCGAAGACACGACACTGGCGATACAAACTGATTGGATTCACACGGATATCGCAGCGATCGCCGAGATGAAACGGAAGGCCGGGTCGCGCCACGTCATCATCTGTCACGACATCATCCCGATTCAATTTCCAGAGTGGTACACGAAGACGGATGTGGCCGGATTCAAGACGTACTATGATCTCGCCTTTGCGACTGCCGACCGTGTGATGTTCACTTCGAACCAGACAGCCGTCGATGCCACGGCTTATTGCCGGACGATTGGCGTGGCGATCAAGGCTAGCGCGGTTGTCCCGATGGGATCGGATATTGCACCGAAAATGGCTGTGGGCGTCGCTTTGCCAGCCGGGATTGAAGCTGGAAAATACGCACTCTTTGTCTCGACGATTGAACCACGCAAAAATCACCGCCTGCTGGTCGAAGCATGGCGAAGCCTTGTTTTGGGAGGAGTCATTGCAAATACCGGCTTCAAACTAGTGTTTGTCGGCAGGCGTGGTTGGAAGATGGGGACTTTCCTCGAGGATTTGGCGGCAGAGCCTGTGCTGAAGGAGAGTGTCATCCACCTTGAGAATGTGGACGATGCGAAGCTGGCAAGGCTCTATGTGGACGCGGGATTCTGTCTCTATCCGCCTAAGTTCGAGGGGTTCGGCCTGCCGATTGTCGAAGCACTTTCCTATGGGAAGGCATTGATCGTCGCGAATGCCGGACCGATGCCGGAAATAGCCGGGGACTTTGCGATCGCGGTGGATCCCGATTCAGCTCAGGCTTGGGCGCAGGCGATGGGGAAATGGATCGAGCATCCTGACGAGCGGAATGCATGGGCTCGGCGTGCGGCGGAAGAGTACCGGCCGCTGACGTGGGATCAGTCGGCCAGGCTGTTTTTTGAAAAAGTCATGGAGGCGCCCAATGTCTGAGAGGTGTCCCAGGTTTCTGCCTCGATGAGGTCCGCTACTTTTTCGATCCCGCAGAAGAGATCCGCGCGATTTCCATATCGGATCCCATTGGAAGAATTTTCCGAATTTCGCGGGCCGCATGTGTCCTGCATCAGCCGTGCAAATGTCCGGGGGCGAAATGGCCTGGCGATCACCTCCCCGGCACCACTTTCCCGAACGTGCCGGGCGAAGCCGCAGATGTCGGTGACCACGACCGGCAGGCCATTGATGATGGCCTCAAGGATGACACCGCCAGTGACCTCCGTCCGTGCGGGATGGGCCAGCGCATCGCTGGCGGCCATTGCTTCGAAGAGTGCGTCGCCCGACAGATAGCCGAGGCAGTGCAGACGGTCTTCGACTCCAAGTCGTCTGGCCAGTCGAAGCATCGGCAGCATGTTTTTGTCCTCGGATGAGAGCCCACCGATCAGCACGTGGGTACCGGGACTTATGGACAGGGCTTCGATGACCCGATCGAGGCCTTTGGTCTTTGGTGCGAGCCCGAGCCACAGCCAGACTTTGGAATCGGAAGCCAGGCCCAGTTTCGCCCTCATGGCCGAACGGTTTGCGGGATTCCGGCTGTCCGGCTTGCACTTGGCGCGCGAAAGGGTCGCGGGCGCTATGCTAATGCGCGATGGAGCTGTGCCGTATTGCTCGATGAATGGCTGCATCTGCGGCTCTGTGAGGCCGATGATCCTCGTCGGGCTCTCAGGTCCGAAGCACGCGGACTCCATGCGTGCGAAAGCGCGAAAGCGAGGTGTCACCCGCTTCCACAATGGCGATCCCGGCTTGTTCTTAATCGTGTCGGCGAGAAAGACGATGTCGGTCCCGGGCATCGTCTGGAATGCGACCGTGCGGTCGAACCTTCCGCTGATAGCCGCTTGCACATCGGCGGCAAACACGGTCATTCCCCGGTGATTGGTCAGGCACGATGTCGCTCGGGGGAGGCGGACCAGAGACAGCGGCAGTCCGGGTGCCTCGCTCGCGGTGAAAATCGTCACATCATGCCCGCGGCGTTCGAGTTCCTTGGCGATGCGGATGCAATTGTCCTCCAGTCCGCCGACAGGGCTGAGCCGGTAAATCGCCAGCGCAATCCGCAGTTGCGCCGAGGGCGCAGCTTTGTCGGGGGTGGCTGTCGGGCTGATGAGTGGCTCAGGCATTGCGCCCGTGAACACGTCGGCTTAGCGGGAATTTGTAAACTCAAAACATCGGGCAGTCAAAGGCACCGCCAGCCAGACAAACGGGGTTCGATGACGAGAGAGCTTTTGCATTCAGATCCGGTGAGTCATTCCGCGCCATGCCGCCCATCCGCAGAAAATGACTCCAACATGGAGCCGTCTATTGCCAGTGCTCCGCCGCATTGGATAATCTCCAGTCCATGCCTTTGGAGCCCGTCAGCATTATCACCGTTGCCCGGAATGGATATTTCTTCACCCGGCTGCTGGTTGAAAAAGTCCGCGAGCACACACTCGGACGGGCTTTTGAAATCATCGTCGTGGATCGAGGCAGTCGCGATGGATCCCGTGAATGGCTCAAGCAGCAGCCCGATGTCCATCTCATGCGCTTCGCCCAATGGCGCACGCGTGGGCACGGACACGGCGAGGCGGCCGAGCGCGCCATCCGTGTGGCAAAATATGAGCGGATTGTGCTGATGGACTTCGATGCGCATCCGCTCAGCCCGGACTGGCTCGCAGAAAGCGTGGACAAGCTCGATGGCCATCATCGCCTCGCGGGCGCTGTCTTCACGGATAAGCACAAGGCGAATCCAAATGGCTGGTACATCCACCCGCATTTCATGGCGTTTTTCAAATCGGATCTCGATGGCCTCATCGTGCTGCGAAAGGTGCGCGGCGAGGATGCCGACACCGGGGAGGAGGCGACCATCCGTGTGACAGCGGCGGGACGCGGCGTCATCAGGCTGCCGATCGACTTCTGCACTCGCTTCGGCGTCGGCCATCCGAGGGTGCCGACCGTTTCGGGCGGTGTCTTTCACGCATGGTACTCCTCGCGGCTGGAGAACAACGAGGCGGAGGTCATCCGTGAAACGCAGGGCCAGGTCACGCGCGCCAATTATCTGGATCCTCTGAAAGCCCTGCTCCGCGCATCCTACGGCTTGTCCTATTAGTCAGCCGTGCATGCGCGTTCTCCTGATCAAACTGAAGCACCTCGGTGATACGCTTCTGCTCACTCCCACGATTCGGTTCCTGAAAGAGACATTCCCGGACATCCAGATCGATGTGATTGTCCGATCGAGTTGCGAGCCTCTCCTGGAATCCAATCCTGACGTCTCGCGAGTCTTCGCGATCGCGCGGCCCGAGTCGAAGCGCCGCACATGGTGGTCCGGTCTTCGCGAGAACCTGCGGCTCATCCGAACCATCTCAAACACGTGCTACGATTATGCCTTCGATCTTTCGGATTCGGATCGCGCGAAAATCTGGGTGCTGCTGTCGCGCGCAAAAGTGCGTGGCTTCCGGCGCATTGATGTGAAGCCCTCATGGAAGCATCGCATGTTCAACCGATTCGATGATGCGCCGCTGGTCTCGCTTCATCAGGTGGGCCGCGACTTTGAGACCGTCACCCGCATCATGGGCGTGAGCGGGACAGCCGGGCCGCTGAGATTTCACCCCCGCGTTGATGAGGCCGCACTGCTCGGACGGTTCGCGTGGATTCAATCTGCCCGACCCTATGTCGTCATTCATCCCACGAGCCGCTGGGCCTACAAGGAATGGCTGCCAGAGCGATGGGCGGCGGTGTCGGACCATCTAGCAGACCTCGGGTATCAGGTGATCCTGAGCGGTGGCCCGGAAACGCGCGAGGCGGAAACCGTCGCGTTGATTCAATCGCTGGCAAAGGCCCAGCCACTGTCAATTGCAGGACAGGTGTCGCTTCAGGAATTCGGATATATATTAGGCTGTGCGCGCATGTTCCTGGGCATTGACACGCTCGCCATGCATCTGGCCGCCGCCATGCGCACTCCCACGGTGGCGCTCTTTGGTCCCTCGGTGATTTCAGCCTGGACTCCCTGGGGCAACCGGGCGGAGGTGGTTTCCGGAGCGTGCGCCTGCAATCCATCGAACTACGCGAAATGCGCGCCCGGGCATACGCCATGCATGACTGCAATCAGTGTCTCCAGCGTAATGGAGGCGGCCGGACGGATCTCCGGTGCAGCATCCGCCATTGACCGTTAGCGGCTTCAGCAATGCGGCGTCATTGCCGATTCGCTGACTGGATGCGTTCCGCGCTCCATCGCACCATCTGCTCGATGCCATCCCTGACGCTCACCATTGGTTCGAAGCCGAGTCGGTCACGGATTTTTGAAATATCGGCCTGCGAGTGAATGATGTCACCGGCACGCGCCGGGTCGTGAATGGGAATGGACGGCGATGCGGAGGGATTCAGCCGCGCCACCTGTGATGCGATGAGGAAGCTCAATTCATTGAGCGAAGTGCGTTCGCCGAGCCCGACATTGAATGTGTCGCTTCCGTGCATTGGCGTCATCGCTGCGAGGATGTTTGCCTGGACCACATTGGCGACATGGCAGAAGTCGCGCGTGTTGTTTCCGTCACCATTGATCCGGCACCGTTCAGCGCGCAGTGATGTGGCAATCCATCTCGGAACCACTGCCGCATATCCGCCCTCAGGATCCTGCCTCGGGCCGAAGACGTTGAAATACCGAAGGCCCACCGTCGAGATGCCATGTTCCTTGCTGAAGGCTTGCGCGAGCGACTCGTCTTCGAGCTTGGATGCCCCGTATGGCGAGCCCGGACTGAGGACGCCGTCTTCGCGAAGCGGCATTTCCGGGGAGTCGCCATAGACAGCACTCGAACTGGCATAGACGAACCGCTTCACTCCGGCGTCTCGGGCAGCTTCGAGCACAGTCAGGAATCCATCCACATTGATGCTGCTGCATCGCTCCGGTTCCTGGAGTGAGAGCGGCACCGAGACCATCGCCGCCTGATGCAGCACCACATCCGCATCGCGGCATGCCTCGCGGCAGGCAGATGCCTCCCGGATGTCTCCTTCGATCAGACGGAATCGCTCCCACGATGGCTCGCCCACATGTGCGCGCACTTCATCGAGGTTCGCCCGTTTGCCGCTGGAAAAATCGTCGAGGCCGGTGACGTGCTGACCGCACTCGATGAGCTTCGCGAGAAGGTGGGAGCCGATGAAGCCCGCGCATCCAGTGATGAGCCAGTGCTGTGATTTTCCGGCGAGGGAATCGAGGATGCGTGCGTAATTGGATGACATGAGCCCGACGGAACCGCCTGCGGAACCGTAGCTGCTCACGCTAAAGCCGCGCCGCTCGCATCGGAAATCAAAAAACGCCGCCGCTAAGCCTGCACGACGGCGGCGATGAGTTTCCCGAGTGTTCCCTTTGCATCGCCGTAGAGCATGCCGGTGTTGTGCTTGAGAAAAAGTGGGTTTTCGATTCCGGCGAAACCTTTGCCCTTGCCGCGCTTGAGCACGATGACGGAGCGCGCGCGATCGACGTCGAGGATCGGCATGCCGGCGATCGGGCTGCCGGGATTGTCGCGCGCGTCGGGATTCACCACGTCATTCGCGCCGATGACGATGGCGACGTCGGTGTTCGGAAAGTCGGCGTTGATTTGCTCCAGTTCGTAGAGCTGCGAATACGGAACGTCGGCCTCGGCGAGCAGGACATTCATGTGGCCGGGCATCCGTCCGGCAACGGGATGGATCGCGTATTTCACGGTGACGTTCCGTTCCTCGAGCACCGTGGCGAGTTCGCGGACGACGTGCTGCGCCTGAGCGGTGGCCATGCCGTAGCCGGGCACGAAGATGACCTGCCGCGCGTAGGCAAGCTGCGTCGCGGCGTCCTCAAGATTGATCTCTCTCGCCTCGCCGCCTGCGTTGGCGGTCGCAGTCCCGGTGGCGCTGCCGAATGCGCCGAAGATCACATTCGTGATCGAGCGGTTCATCGCGCGGCACATGAGCACGGAGAGGATGAAGCCGGAGAAGCCGTTCAGCGTGCCTGCGATGATGAGCACGTTGTTGTTGATCGCAAAGCCCGTCGCGGTCGCGGCGAGTCCCGCGTAAGCGTTCAGCAGTGACATCACGACCGGCATGTCCGCGGCGGCGATCGGCAGCACGAGCATGAGGCCGAAGACGAGCGCGAGCGCCAGCATGAGGTAAAATGCGACCGCTGCGCCGGGACTGAAAACCAGCACGATGAGCGCGCCGAGCGACACGGCGAGGATGCCGAGGTTCACGTAGTTCTGACCTTTGAAAGTGATCGGCGAACCGCGCATCAGCTCCTGCAATTTCGCAGCGGCGATCACGCTGCCTGTCGTCGTGAGCGCGCCGAGCAGCACCTCGATGCCGATGGCGATCATCTGCGGTTTCCCGATTGCCGCACCGTGGCGCACATATTCCGCGATGCCGACAAGCGTGGCGGCGAGCGCACCGAATCCATGTGAGAGTGCGGTGAGCTGCGGGAGTGCTGTCATCGCGACGCGCTGCGCGAGCACGCCGCCGATGGCTCCGCCGACGACGAGGCCGATGAGAATCCATTCGTACGAGACGATCTCCTTGTGCAGCAGCGTGCCGATGATCGCGAGCAACATGCCGATTTCCGCGAGGTGCATTCCGCGTCGCGCGGTGTCGGGATGGCTGAGACTTTTCAGTCCGACGATGAAGAAGATCGACGCGAACAGGTAGCTGAATTGGACGAAGTAGTCGTGCATCGCGCGCTATTCCCTTTCCTTCGCGGATGATGCCGCGTGCTTCGCCGCGGGTGTTTCCTTCCGCCGGAAAAACTTGAGCATGCGCTCGGTG
>JAYWEO010000307.1:0-8382 GCA_043779225.1 Prosthecobacter sp. | reverse complement strand
TGCCCGCTAGCCGCACAGGCTGGGAAGCCAGTGTTCCGGCGCAATCCAGGCTTTTCACACAGTCTCTTAGCCGATCCGACGCTGGATGAAGTTCCGGAGACTCTGCACGGCCTGCGTGTGGATCTGCGAGATGCGGCCTTCGGTGACTCCGAAGGCGGCGGCAATTTCCGACAGGCGCATCTCCTCAAAATAGTACATAGCGAGCACTTTCTTCTGCATGTCGGGCAGCTCCATGAGACGCGCGACGACGGCTTCCTGGAGATCCTTTTTTTCCAGCTCGCTGCTGGCGGTCGGCTGCGATTCGTCGGCGATGAGATCGTGCAGCGAGATGCTGTCCGAGTCCTCGGTATAGGCCTCGCCATCGAGCGGGACGAAGCTCGCAGGCTTGATCTCCTCGAGCAGCGCATCGTGCTCCTCCATGGTGATGGAAAGCTCCGTGCAGACCTCGCTCTCGCACGCGGGACGTCCGAGCTTTTGCTCAAGCGCAGAAATCGTATCGCGGAATTGCCGCGCCTTGTCGCGCAGCGAGCGGGGCATCCAATCCATGCGGCGCAGCTCGTCGTGGACGGCGCCGCGGATGTGCAGCGAGGCAAATGCGGCGAAGGCGACGTTTCTCGCGGGATCAAATTTTCGCGCCGCAGTCATCAGGCCCGTCACGGCGACACTGTAGAGATCCTCCATGTCGAGCGTCGCCGGGAGGTAGATGCGCATGCGATCCACGGTGGTCTTCGCCAGCGCGAGATGCTGCGTGATGAGCGCGTCCTCGCCGCTGGCGGCATGGTAGGCACGCGCAGCGATGCTGGCTGGAATCGTCGGAACTGCAGGAGGTGTGCCGATCATGGATTATTGGATTGCAGGCGTATCAGTAGCTTCGCTCGGGGTTTCTTTCCGCGCCTCGGCGGCGAGAATTTCGATGTGTCCACGCACGCAGGCCATGAAGACAAAATGCAATCCGCGCAAAAGGAGCGCGCCAAAGAGACAGCCCATCCCGCCACAGAGCAGTGCGCCGGATGCAGGATTGCCCGCGGACATGCTGGCGAAAAATGCGAGCACGAAGCCCGCGAAACCACCGAGGAGGAGAAAGTATTTCATTTCAGAAAATCAAAAATGCGGAACGGAGTTTCTGATTTCAGGGCAATCAATTTTGAGCCTTGAGGAAGCTCCCAGAAATCCGCGTGACGCCTTGGAGTGCGGCGAGAAGCGTCAGCGCCACGCCGCCTTCGGAGGGGATTTCCGGCGGGCGCACGCGGTATCACCACTCGAAGGGGCGGCGAAATCTGCACGCCCGTCGCCAAGGCGGTGTCGCCGCTCGTTCCTCGCTCTGCCACCGCACTCCAAGGTGTCGCTCGCATCGTCGCGGCGAGTTCCTGGGAGTCCTCTTGAGCTTGGCTTCGCATCGCAAATGTCCGGTTCAATTTCATGCAGCGACCGGGAACGTATGCGAGAGCACGGCGTCGAAGACATTTTCCTCCAGGTCGCCCGCGATGCTCTGGCCGGTGCTCAGGAAGAGCGGCGTGGCCGCGGGCGGCAGCACGAAGTCCCAGAGCTTTGCCCAGTAAATGAGCTCATCGAGATGCGTGAATGCCGTGTGCGAACAGCCGAGTCCCTCGCCCCATGCGCGCGACTGCTTCAGGATTTCCGCGTCGTAGGCCGCGTTCATCACGAGCACGCGGTTCGTGGTGCCGATGGCATCGAGCGCGTCATGAAGCCTTGCCGTCTGCGCGTCATCACGCGCGATGACGCCGGGGACATCGATGTAAAGCGACTCATCCGGCGCGAGGTCGGGCACCTCGTCGATCTCGCGCGCAAAAGGCACGCCGAGCGCCTCGCAGAAGACCACGAGGCCGTCGTCGGGATTCACATTTTCCAAATCGAGCTTCAGCACGACAGCCCTGCGGCGGCGGACAAAAATATCACTCGCGAGCTGCTTGCAAAGTGCAGTCGTCTTGCCCGCGCCGGGGCTGCCGATGAATGCCGCGCGCTGGCCCAGCGGTCGCGGCTGACGGACCTGCCACTGATCGCGCAGGCTCATGCCGACCTGCGTGAATGCCTCCGCGGGCGGCATGCTCTGCCAGCTCTGCCACACCGCGTCGTTCTGCATCCGCGCGACGAGCGGCGCGGAAATCCCGCCTGCACGCAGCAGTCGCGCAAAGCCGGATTCCGCCACGGGCAAAATGCGCGGCGCGATCGGCGCAGGCGGCAGAGGCGGAGGCGTCGCAGCCACGGGCGCGGGCGCTGCGACATCAGCGACCGATGCCGGTGCCTCAGGTGCGATCGGCGGAAAAGCTGCCGCCGGCGCCGGTGCCTCCGACTTTGCTGAAGTCGCGGGCGACGCTTCCGGAGCGACCTCGGCGATCACTTCGAGATTTGGCGCGCGAAGAAAACGCGCGAGTCCTTTTCCCTCGACCTGCTTCACGGAGACCACGCGGGCGCGCGGCCCGAGCTGCTCGCGGAGCACGGTCACGGCCTCTTCGGCGGAACGGACGATGAAACGGAAACGGGATGATTCGGTGGGGTTCATGCAGCTTTATCTGGAATGCGTTGGTGAGCGGGCGGCGGGACGATGATCCCGAAATTCTGAATCTCCATCTGCGGCGGAAGCTCCTGGTACGAGAGCACCGCGAGCCGCGGCAGCGACGGCTCGAAGAAGCGCTTGAACGCGAGGCGCAGCTCGGCGGTCGTGAGCATCACGGGGATGAGGCCCTGCTCGGACATCGCCGTCATCCGCTGCGTGAGCTCCTGGAGAAGATGCTGCGCGAGCGCGGGGTCAAGCATGAGACCGACCTCGAACTGCGAGCGCTGCACTTTTCCCGCGAGCATCTGTTCGAGACGAGGCTCGAGCGTGAGCGCCTTCAGCAGGCCCGGCGAAGTCTCGTACTCGGACACAAAATAGACGCCCAGCCTGCGGCGGACCTGTTCGGAAAGCTCGTCGGGGTTCTTTGTCGTCGAGGCGAAATCGGCGACGCATTCCATGATGACCGGCAGGTTCTTGATCGGCACCCCTTCGCGCAGAAGATTCTGCAGCACGCGCTGGATGATGCCAATGTTGACGAGATCTGGGATGAGTTCGGCGACGAGTGTCGGATTCGATTCCTTCAGGTGATCGATGAGGCCCTGCACGTCCTGCCGTCCGAGGACGAGATGGGCGGCGCGCTTGAGCGATTCGGAAAGGTGCGTGATCAGCACCGAGCCCGGATCCACGACGGTGTAGCCATTCATCTCCGCATTCCGCTTCTCCTCGTCGGAGACCCAGGTCGCGGGAATTCCAAATACAGGCTCGATCGTCTCCGTCCCGCGCAGCGTCACCGGGCTGCCGGCGACATTCATCGCGAGCCAGCGTCCTGGGACGATGCGTCCGCGGGCGAGTTCCTTGCCACGCATGAGGAAGCGGTATTCCTGCGAGTCGAGTTCGAGATTGTCGCGGATCGCGATCTGCGGAATGACGATGCCCATCTCGCGGGCGAGTGTCTTGCGAACTCCCGTGACGCGCTCGAGCAGATCGCCTGCATTCTTTTTCTCCGCGAGATGCAGCAGCCCGCTGCCCAGCTCGATCGCGAAGACATCCACATCAATGAGCTTGCGCAGATCGTCCGGCGTCGTGGTCTTCGGCTTCAAGTCCTCGATCTTCGCAGGCGTGCCATCCGGCTGGGCCGAGGTGGACTCGTCGCGGCGCTGCTTGCGAAGGGCGTGCGCGGTGAATCCCGTGACGGCCCCGAGCACTGCAAACGGGAAGAACGGCATGCCGGGCATGATTCCGAAAAGTCCGAGCATCCCGGCGGCGATCGTCATCGCGCGCGGATAAAGGGTGAGCTGCTTCGAGATGTGTGCACCGAGGTTCGAGTCCTCGTTCGCACGCGTGACAAGGATGCCCGCCGCGACGCTGACGACGAGCGCCGGCACCTGCGCGACGAGACCGTCGCCGATCGAGAGCAGCGTGTACTTTTGCAGCGCCTCCAGGATCGGCATGCCCTTTTGCGCGATGCCGATCGCGAAACCGCCGACGATATTGATCAGCGTGATGAGGATGCCCGCGATCGCATCGCCTCGGACGAACTTCGAGGAACCGTCCATCGCGCCGTAAAAGTCCGCCTCCTTCTGCACCTTCAGGCGGCGTTTTGTGGCGGTGGCCTCGTTGATGAGGCCGGCATTCAGTTCCGCATCAATGCCCATCTGCTTGCCCGGCAGCGCATCGAGTGTGAAGCGCGCCGCGACTTCCGCGATGCGGCCCGCGCCCTTCGTGATGACCATGAAATTGATCACGATCAAAATAAGGAACACGACCGCACCGACGACATAATTTCCGCGCACGACGAAGGTGCCGAACGCCTCGATGATCGTGCCCGCGTGGCCCTCGGTGAGGATGAGGCGCGTCGAGGCGACGTTCAGTGCGAGCCGGTAAAGTGTGACCGCGAGAAGTAGCGTGGGGAACGCGGAGAACTCGGGCGGATCCTTCACATAGATGATGATGAGCAGCATCAGCAGCGAGATGCCGATGCTCGCCGCGAGCAGCAGATCGAGCAGCAGCGCCGGCACCGGCATCACGAGCAGGACGATGGTGCCGAAGAGCGCGAGGACGAAAAGAAGATCGCCGCGCTTGAGCAGCGCGAGGAAATTCCAAGACGAGATTTTCACCGCGGCGGTCATTGCGCAGCCCTCCGTTCCTTCAGCTTATGGAAGTAGTAGCGGTGCGTGCGATAGACGAACGCGAGGATGTCCGCGACCGCCTGATACAGCCCCGCCGGGATCGCCTGGCCGACCTTGCCGTGCTTGAAGAGCATCCGCGCGACAGGCTTGTTCTCGACCTTCGGCACGTCGTGCTCGGCGGCGAGTTCCTTGATGCGCTTGGCAAATGCGCCCGCGCCTTTCGCAAGGACGACCGGAGCCTTGTCACGGCCGCGCTCATATTTCAGCGCGACGGCAAAGTGGGTGGGGTTCGTGATCACCACATCGGCGGTCGGCACCGCGGCGAGCATCTGCTTCTGCATGAGCCGACGTGCCATCTGCCGCATCGCGGCCTTGAGCTTCGGATCGCCTTCGAGCTGCTTGTGCTCCTCCTTCACCTCCTGGCGCGACATCATCTGCTCGGTATGCGTCTTCTTAATCTGATAGAGATAGCTCAGCGTCGCGATGCCGCCGAGGACGAGCAGGCAGCGCCCGAACAGCATCGAGGCGGATTCCTGCATGAATGCGCCAAGCCGGTTCACCGCCACCGGCACTGCGAAAATCGGATCGTGCATGATGCTCTTGATGCCGCCCCACACGACCCATCCGACGAGCACGAGCTTCAGGACATCGAAGCCGGCCTTCGCGAGCGTCTGCTTCGAGAACATGCGCCCGATGCCCGCGATCGGATTCAGCCGCTCGAACTTGAAATCAAGCGCTTTCGGCGTGAGTCGGAAATGGCTCTGCAATCCGCCCGCCAGCGCGCCCGCACCGGCGCAAGCGACCGCCACCGGCAGCATCAGCCCGAGCATCGTCTTGGCCGCAACGCCGGCCCATTCGCCGATCGCTTCCGCCGTGATCGCCCCACGCCCGAGGTGGCCGAGGATGCCGACGGCGATGCTGGAAATCTGCACGCAGCAGTCGCGCCCGGAAAACGCCAGCACACAGAACGCCGCGGCAAGCACGAACGCCACCTGCAGGTCGGGCGTCCGGGCAAATTTGCCCTCCTCCCACCCCTCGCGCAGGTGCTTCTCTGTCGGTTGCTCTGTCTTATTGCCGTCGTCGGCCATTTTATTTTTTCATCAGGGAATCAGCCGGAGCAGGATCTCCGGTTTGACTGCACACGGCTAAGCACGAGCTGTGCCGTGAGCCCGAGCGCGAGGGCGAGCAGCGTGAGACCCGCGGCGATCCGCGCCGCAAGGAGGAAAATATTGCCGGTGCGCTGCACGAAGACTTCCCCGGCCGAGCGGTCGAGCGGATCACGCTTGCACGCAGCACGGGTCAGCCCAATCGGTGCAAAAAGAACTTGGAAAAAGTGCTTGTCTTTCGCAGCACGACCCGATTACGCACCTTCAAGGCAACGGTTCCCCCAATGAACTCTGACATCCACAGCAAGGTGCTGCGTGGCGCGGCACGGCTCCACGGCTCCACGGCTCCACGGCTCCACGGCTCCACGGCTCCACGGCTAATAGCGGCGCATCGCCGCAGAACGGGGGCGCATCCATGAGCCCTCGCGGCATCTCTGGGCATGGCTGCGCGGTGCGCTGCGGCGATCCAGCAATACGCCGGAGTCTCGGCATGGTATCGCGGGATGGCTCCACGTCCCCGCAGAATGACTCCAGCGTGCCGTGCGATGCCCTCTTGGTGCGACCAGATGCCGATTTTCGCTCCAAGCGAGCCCTCCATGGCACCACGCAACCCTTCCACGGTGCGTTGCCGCCACGCCAGCACACCGCGCAGCCGCTCCAGCATACCGCGCAGCCATCCCATTACACTGCGCAGCCATCCCAGCGTGCCGCTGCGTCGGTGAAAAGTGTGGTTTTGTCGCCCCCAGCACACCTTTGCCCCCTCCAGCGCACCGCGCAGCCCCTCTTTAGCCATGAAACCGCTCCACTGGGACGCCATCAACCCCATCACCGGCACCCCCTTCTGCTGGGACGACCCGAACCTGCGCTGGGGCGACCCCTCCACCTACCTCGAGCCCGGCGACCCCGGCTTCGTCCCCTACCCCGGCTTTCCCATCACCAGCACCTCCACTCAGAAACCCAAACGCAATCGTATGCCTAAATCAGACTACATCCCCACGGACGACAATGGCAAAGCCAGCCTCTTCATCCTCTTCCGCGACAACATCGGCGGCTTCCTCGCCACCCTCGGTCTCACCGCCGCGGATGCTGACATCGTGCAGCAGGCCGCCGACGCCGCCCGCTTCCGCGCCATCGTGGACTTCTGCGGGAATATGCAGAACGCCGCCCAAGGCTGGACTGCCGAGAAGAACTACGAGCGCGACGGCGGCGACACCGCCCCTTCCGGCCAGGTCGTCCCCGTGCTGCCCGCCGGGTTCCCGCCGGCGGTTGCAGCCGGCATCGTCCGCCGCTTTCGCGATCTGGTGAAGCGCCTCAAGGCTCTCAAGAATTATTCCGAGACCATCGGCCAGGCCCTCGGCATCGAAGGCGCCGTGCAGGGCGGCCCCGACCTCGCCACCCTCCAGGCCATCCTCACGCTTGCCATCGTGGGCAATGCCGTCCTCATCGGCTGGGGCTGGCAGGGCTTCAGCAACTTCCTCGACATCCTCGAAATCCAAGTGGATCGCGGCGACGGCAAAGGCTTCGTCTTCCTCACCTACGACACCACGCCCAACTATACCGACACCGCCCCCCTCCCCGCCACCCTGGCCAAGTGGAAATACCGCGCCATCTACCGCGTCGGCGATGCCCAGGTGGGCGTGTGGAGCAACACCGTGGAGATCACCGTGGGGGCATAGGCCCACAGCCCGAAACTGAAAACCGGAGACAACCTAATCACCACAACCCATGAAAACCCGCAAAGCGTTCCCCATCCTCGGCCTGTGCCTGTTCTGCAGCACTGCCGTCATCGCCGACCAGACCATCCCCGGCAACCTCATCGTCCAGCAGGACTCCTGGCTTTACGGAGTCACCACCTTCGGCCATCTCGCGGAGAACCTGCAACTGCCCGGCCTGTGGCTGAGCGTGAACCAGGACGAGTGGACCACCACGCAGACGAATGTCACCACCCCTGGCTACTGGGGCACAAATACTGTGGTGGTGGAGGACTGGGGAAATGTGGACAACGGCTATTGGACGCCGACCTATGGCACGGTGACCGTGCCCGACTATTATCCTGCGGTTTATGATTCCGAGGGGAACCTAGTCAGTGAGGGCTACTGGAGTTCGCACGAGGAATGGCAGCAGACTGGGCAATATTGGAATTCCAGTCCCATGTGGGCCGTCACAGGCACGCACACCGAGTCGCAGCCGACCTGGGTGCCGGACGTGGTGGAAAACGTCGAGGTGGAAAATTACGGCTCCCCGCATGTGAAATTCAACGCCTCGCGCTCGGACACGAACTATGATTTCATCTATCCCTCCGCCACCGGCGGCAGTGGCCTCTACACGGCGATGAGCATCTACGGCGGCGGACTCTCGATGACCAGTGAGGACACATCGCACAATGTTGCCCTCACGCCCTGGTCCCTCCAGCATACCGGAAGAGGCACCGATGGCACAGATCTGGTTGCGCAGAACACCATGGAGGAGACGCTGCATTCTGCCTGGCGAAGCTCGGCAGAAGCTGGTGGCGGCACTGCCGTCGTCCAATCCATCCGGGATTATCTATTTGACGCAAGGTATGATTTGAGTAAGTTGAGCCCATGAACGGTTCACTTTTTCTTTTTCTTACGAGCGGAAGTCGCGACTTCGC
>JAYWEO010000306.1:0-8413 GCA_043779225.1 Prosthecobacter sp. | reverse complement strand
GCATTTGCCGAGGAAAAAAAGACGCCGCTCGCAACACCGCTTGGCAAGGCGGAGCACTGCCTTTTCATCTGGCTCGGCGGCGGCATGTCGCATCTCGACACGTTCGATGCAAAGATCACGAAGGGCGACGGACTGAAAAAGCCCGGCTGCTATTACGACACGATCGAGACGGCGATTCCCGGCGTGCGCTTCTGCGAACATCTCCCGCGGCTTGCGAAAATGGCCGACCGGCTCGTGCCTGTGCGCTCGGTGAACCACACGGTCATCGACGAGCACGCCGCCGCCGTGAACCGCATGCACACGGGCCGACCGGTGAGCGGCAGCGTCGTGTATCCGAGCATCGGCAGCATCATCGCGCACCAGCGCAAGGCGGCGAACGAAGGCGTGCCGCCCTACGTGCTGATCGGCTACCCGAGCGCCACGCGCGGCCCTGGTTTCCTCGGGCCAAAGGCGGGCTACGTCTATCTCACCGACACCGCCGCCGGGCCTGCCGGCCTCACGCGAATGCCGGGCATCACCGACGAGCGCCAGCACCGCCGCGAATCGCTGCTCGCCTCGCTGCGCAGCGATTACGTCGCTCGCAATCCCGGCGACAAGCTCGTGCAGGACTACGACGACGCGATTGGCGAAGTCTTCAAATTGCAGGGCGGCGACTTCATGAAAGCCTTTGATCTCGCGAGTGAGCCCGGCTCCATCCGCCAGAGCTACGGCGATGAATTCGGCCAGCGCTGCATGCTCGCGCGGCGGCTCATCCAGCGCGGCGTGCGCTTTGTCGAGGTGGGCTTCAATATGAACTTCGTCAACGGCGCGGGCTGGGACACGCACAACGGTGCGCAGAAGCAGCAGCACGCGCTCATCCAGCGGCTCGACCAGGGCGTCGCCGCGCTCATCGCCGATTTGGAAAACCAGCACCTGCTCGACAAGACGCTCATCGTCATCGCCACCGAGTTCGGCCGCCCCGCCGCATTCGACGCGGGCGGCGGACGCGGGCACTACGGAAAATGTTTCTCCAGCGTGCTCGCCGGCGGCGGACTTCGCACCGGTCAGTTCGTCGGCACGACGGACGATCTCGCGATGAACATCGTCGAGGAACCGTGCGGCGTGCCCGATCTCTTCGCCACGATTTTCGCAGCGATGGGAATCAACCCCGCGAAGAACCTCATGGCCGACGAACGCCCCGTGCCGATCACGGACAAGGGCGAGGCGATTGCGAAACTATTCGTGTAATGCCCCTCGTAGCCGCGCTTGTGAAAGCGCGGGGTGATCTTCCTCTCAACAAGCAGAGATGTGCCCGCCCTTTCACAAGCGCGGCTACAAATGGCGTTCGCAATTTCCGCGCATCAGCTACACTCCCGAGAAATGCTCGATGCACTTCAGCGACCGCTTAGCGACCTGCGCCTGTCCGTCACGGACCGGTGCAATTTCCGCTGCGGCTACTGCATGCCGAAGGAAATCTTCGGTCGCGGCTACGACTTTCTGCCGAAGGAAAGCATCCTCTCCTTCGAGGAGCTCACGCGCATCAGCCGTGTTTTCGTCTCGTTGGGAGTGGAAAAAATCAGGCTCACCGGCGGCGAACCGACGCTGCGGCGTGACATCGAGCGACTCATCGAGCAACTGTCGGCGATTGACGGATTGCGTGACCTCACGCTGACGACGAACGGCTCCACACTTTCCGAGAAAGCTGCCGCCTTGCGTGCAGCGGGCCTGCGGCGGCTCACCGTCAGCCTTGATTCGCTCGACGAGAAAACATTCGCCGCGATGAACGACATGAACTTTCCGCTGCGCCGCGTCCTCGAAGGAATCGAAGCCGCGCGCGCCGCCGGATTCTCGCCGATCAAGCTGAACATGGTCGTGAAGCGAGGCTTGAACGATGGCGAGGTCGCGGCGATGGCCCGGCGCTTTGCCGGGCCGGATTTCATCGTGCGCTACATCGAATACATGGATGTCGGCAACACGAACGGCTGGCGCATGACGGACGTCGTGCCCGCATCGGAAATCATTGCATGCGTCGGCGAGGCGATGCCGCTCACATTGGTTGCCCGCAATTACCCCGGCGAAACGGCGCTGCGTTTCAGCACGCCAGGCGGCGGCGAGATTGGCGTGATTGCATCCGTCACAAAACCCTTCTGCGGCGACTGCACGCGCGCCCGGCTCACCGCCGACGGCACGCTCTTAACCTGCCTCTTTGCGAGCCACGGCACTGCTCTGCGTGACTTCCTGCGCTCCGGTGCGAGCGACGATGCGCTCGCGGAAAAAATCGGCGCAGTGTGGAAAGCGCGCGCGGATCGTTACTCGGAAAACCGCTCATCCGCAGCCACAACACTGCCGAAAGTCGAGATGTCGCGGGTCGGCGGCTGAGTCCGGGCTCAACGGAGCTTCAGCCGCAGATGCCCGAGGTGATCGAGGCACTCGACGATCGCGGGCAGCACGAGCGGCAGGCATTCGCCGATGGCGCGCGGACTGCCGGGAAGATTCACAATGAGCGTGCGCCCGCGTGTGCCAGCGGTCGAACGGCTGAGGATGCTCGTCGGCACCTTGGCGAATGAATGAACGCGCATGATCTCACCGAAGCCGGGAAGCTCGCGTTCCAAGACCGCCTGTGTTGCCTCAGGCGTGACATCACGAGGCGACGGCCCGGTGCCGCCGGTCGTCACCACGAGCGCGCACTTTTCCTCATCGCAGAGACGGCGCAGCGTGGACTCGATCTGCTCGCGCTCGTCGGGAATGAGCACGCGCAGCCATTCAATTTCATCCGCCACGCGCTCGGCGAAGAACTGCTCGATGGCCGGGCCGCTGCGATCCTCGTAGATGCCGGCGCTCGCACGGTCGCTGAGGGTGATGCGCGCGAATTTCATTCCTTCACCTTCGCTGTCACGCGGATTTCGCCGATGACCATCCCTTTGTCCACCGCCTTGCACATGTCGTAGATCGTCAGCGCGGCGACGCTCACCGCGGTCAGCGCCTCCATCTCCACGCCGGTCTTCGCCGTGGTGCGCGCGGTGGCTTCGATGCGGACAGCGTTCGCGAGCACTTCAAATCGCACATCCACGGAATCGAGCGGCAGCGAGTGGCAGAGCGGGATCAATTCATCGCAGCGTTTCGCCGCCTGGATGGCGGCAATCTTCGCGACGGCGAGCACGTCACCTTTTGGCAGCGCCTGTTTTTTCAGCGCACGGATCGTCGTCGCGGCGCAATGCACGAGGCCCTCCGCGGTCGCAGTGCGGCGCTGCACGGGCTTCGCGCCCACGTCCACCATGCGCGCAGCACCGGTCTCATCGAGATGGCTGAATTTCTTTTTCGGCATCCGCATTGCATCGCCGTCTGCGAGGGAAAAAGCGAGCGCGCGGTTCAGCCCGCCGCGCGCACGAACCGTGCGCTGATCGTCTCGCCCGGCTGCACGGCGGCGATTCCCGCCGGCACCCGGATGAGCGAGTCGAGTCCGATGATGCCGGTGAGATCGCCGGAGCTTTGCCATTTCAGCGGCAGGAAATTTACGCGGCCATTTTCCCATGCCATGCGTGCGGGCCACCATGTCTCGCGCGGGTTTCCCTTCAGCGCGACATTGCCGCCGAGCGGCGCTTCCACGAGTGCGAACTCAATCGCGCCGATGGCGAGCATGTCGAGCGCGGCACGGATGACGAGGTGCCAGCAGACGAGGTGCGAGAGCGGATTGCCGGGGATCACAAATGCAAGATGCCGCCCGCGCGTGCCGAAGGTGAGCGGCTTTCCGGGACGCAGATTGAGCTGCTGAAAGTGGAGCGAGAAGCCGAGCTCACACAGCGTGCGTGATCCGAAATCATGATCGCCGACGCTTGCGCCACCTGAAAGCAGCAGCACGTCCCAGCCTTCGATATCGGCGCCGTTGATCGCATTGATGAGTTGCGAAGGATCGTCCCCGACGCGGAATTGCCCCGCGATTTCCGCACCTGCATCCGCGACGAGCGCGGCGACGAGCGTGGAATTGCTGTCGCGGATTTTTCCGCCGTCTGGAGTTTCATCTGGCGCGACGAGCTCGCTGCCCGTCGCGATGTGCAGGATGCGCGGGCGGGGCGCGACGAGCGGCGAGGACTTCCCAAGCTGCGCGCAGAGCGAAAGCTCGACCGCACCGAGGGCCGTTCCGCGCTCGATGAGCACGCTGCCCTCGCGCGCATCCTCACCGCGTTTGCGGATGTTGTTCCCCTTCCCTCGCTGTGAAAATGAGACGGTGTCGCCGCTGCGCTGCGCGACTTCCTGCACGATCACCTGCGTTGCGCCCTCGGGAATCGGCGAGCCGGTGAAGATGCGCGCGCATTCGCCCGGCCCGATCTTGCGCACCGGCACGGTGCCAGCGGGGATTTCGCAAACGACGCGGAACTCCGTCGCCGGATCCTCCGCGTGGATCGCATAGCCATCCATCGCCGAGCGATCGAATGACGGGATGTCCTCGTCGGCCGTGATCGATTCGCGAAGCGTGCGCCCGTGCGCCTGCGCAAGTGGCACACGCAGCGGCGGGAGGACGTGCGCGGTCTGCGCGATGAGCGCGCGGGCTTCGGTGATGCTGAGCATGCTGCGTTATAGATTGGCGCGAAGGAAGCCGCACTCGAAAAGCGGGCTCCTTGCACTTCGGGGATTCGCCCGATACGAAGGGATCATGATTCAGGTGAAACTCCTCGCATTCGCAACGGCGGCCGACCGGCTGGGGTGGCGGGAGATGTTCGTGGAGTGTTCACCGGATGACACGCTGCGCGCGGTCATCGAACGGCATGCACCGGGCTTTGATTTTTCCTCCGCACGCGTCGCCGTGGATTGCGAATACATGGCGTGGGACGATGCCGCTGGCGCGCTGGCGCAGGAAATCGCGATCATCCCACCAGTGAGCGGAGGCTAAGGATGGACGCCGAAGTGATCTTCACCACAGGCCCAGTCACCCCGTCACCCCGGGCGCGTGCGCTTCGGGAGACGGGCGCGGTCGTGGAATTCCACGGCGTCGTCCGGGCAACCGAAGGTGAGGCGCAACTCGAAGGCCTTTTTTACGAGGCATACGAGCCGATGGCCCGGCGTGAATTCGATCGCATCATCTCGGAACTGGCCGCGCTTCATCCCGTGCAGGCGGTCTGCATTGTCCACAGCCTCGGCCTGGTGGCAGTCGGTGAAGCATCGCTCTATGTGCGCGTGGAAGCGAAACACCGCGGCGCGGCGCTGGCATTCTGCGGTGAACTTATCGATCGGATGAAACAGGACGTGCCGATCTGGAAGACCGCGCGCCGGCGCACTGCGGGTTCAAAGGCCGAATAGATTCGTGCGGCCTCCCCTCGCCCGCCGGAAGCGGTCGAAGATTTCATCGCAGCCGTCGGCCTTGAGCTGATGGATGATGCGAAGCAGTTCGCCGAGCCGTCCCTGCGGCCAGCCTTTCTTCTCAAACCAGCAAAGATATTCGAGCGGCAGATCGAAGAGCGGCACGCCATGCGGCGGACATTTCTCCGGGCCGTATTTTCCGAATGGCATGAAGGTCCCCCCGATGTCGGCCAGATCAGCGGCGAGCCAGTCGCGGAGATTGTCTTCGAGCGAGTCCATGCGGAATGCCGGACCGTAGCGGAGCGCGCACGGCACACGACATGAAATGCGGACACGCTGATTTGTTGCTTCTGTATTTCGCGATGTTCGCTCAAACATGCGGACACCCCCCGCGCTTCCTTCATGACACCATCACGCTCCCGCCCCGGCCTCAGCCTGCTCGCAGCATTTCTCGGATGGACGGTCATGGCGGTCATGGCGCTTGCCGGCTGCTGCATGGCGTCATTTTTCGGCGGCAGCCATCCAAAGGCTGGCGCGGCGATTTCCTTGATTTACCTTTTGGGAATGGCACTCATCTGGCTTCGTCCAGAGACGAAAGGGTGTCCCCTGCCTGATTAGCCCATGTCCGACACACAGCCCATGCCCGGGTCTGTCCGCAACATTCCCGCGGATGAGCCCACTTCGCGCTTTGCCCGAATTTTCGAGGCTTCCACGGATGTCGTCGCGATGGCTGATGGGCAGGGACGCCTGCTCTATCTGAATGCGGCCGGCCGCAAGCTGCAGGATCTCCCAGGTGACGCCGAGATTTCCAGCCTCACCTTGCGCGGCCTGCAGCCGGAGTGGGCCTTTGAGATTGTGCGGCAGGAGGGAATCCCATTCGCGCAGGAGCATGGCTCGTGGTCGGGAGAGACGGCGCTGATCTCCGGGGCAGGGCGTGAATTCCCCGTGCTCCAGCTCGTGCTCGCACATCTCGGCGCAGACGGTGAACTGGAGTTTGTCTCCACCATCTGCCGCGACATCTCGGACCGGAAACTGAAGGAGCTCGAACGCATCGAATGGGCGAACCGCTACAACGCCGCGATCCAGGCGAGCGGCCAGGTGGTGTTTGACTGGGATACGCTCTCCGGTGAGATCGCTTACGGTGGTGAAATCGAGCATCTCTTCGGCTTTTCATCCGATGAAATGGCCGGGGGCATGGCTCGGCTCCGTGACGTCATCCATCCCGAGGATGTGACTGCCTTCGATGACCGAATCGAGGTGGCAACGATGATGCGCGATCCGTTCGATTACACCTTCCGCGCAATCCGCAAGAACGGCGTCGAAGTCATCGTCCGCGCGCAAGGGTGCTTCTTTTTGGACCGCCACGGACAGTTCGGGCGCATGGTGGGCTTCCTAAAGGATGTCACCAAGGAGCGGATGGGCGAGCAGGCCATCCAGCTCGCGAATGAGCGCCTCGAACAGCGCGTCACCGAGCGCACGGGCGAACTCGCCAAGGCAAACCTGGACCTGAGGAACAGCGCGCTGAGGCAGGCCGCCGTCTCGCGACTCGGACAAAAGGCGCTCGCCGGACAGTCGCTCGGCGAGTTGATGCTGGATGCGGCGAAGACTGTGATGGAAATGCTCCCGTGCGACTGCACAAGCGTCCTTCACTACGATGAGAACGCCGACGATTTCAAACCTCTCGCGGAAATCGGCTGGCCGACCAGCGGTCCCCCTCGGTTCCCGATTCCCGGTGGCACCCGCTCGATGAGCGGATATGCCATGCGCACCGGTGAGGCGATCGTCTCGGGCGACATGCAGAATGAGACGCGCTTTGAGTATTCGGATGCCTCCCGAATGTCCGGCGTGCGCAGCGGCATCGCCGCCTGCATCAAGGCAGGCGAACGTCCGCTCGGGGTATTCGTTTCATTTTCACTCCGCCGAAGGGACTTCTCTCACGACGACGTGAGCTTTGTGCAGTCCATCGCCAACGTCCTGACGGCAGCCATCGAACGGCACGAGGCCGAGGACAGCATCCGGCGCGCGCGCGCCGAGGCCGAGGCCGCGAACCGCGCCAAGAGTGAATTTCTCTCCCGCATGAGCCACGAGCTGCGGACGCCGCTGAATGCAATCCTGGGCTTCACGCAACTGCTCGAAATCGAGGAGCACACCGAGAGACAAGCCGAGAGCATCGACCACATCTCGCGCGCCGGCCGCAATCTGCTGAATCTGATCAACGAAGTGCTCGACATCGCGCGCCTGGATTCGGGGCGTGTGGAATTCCTCATGGAATCGGTGGACGTGCTGGAGCTGATGCAGGAGGTGGTCTCGGCAGTCTCGCCCGGGGCGGCAAAGCGCAGCATCACGATCCGAATCTCGGAGATGCCCGGCGGCATGCCATTCGTCCTGTCCGACCGCGAACGCATGAGGCAGGTGCTGCTGAACCTTCTTTCCAATGCGGTGAAATTCAATCGCGACGGCGGAAGCGTGACTCTCGCGGTCTCGCGCGAAAATGCCGGGAACTGGCGCATCGGCGTCACAGACACGGGCATCGGCATCCCGCAGGAAAAGCTGGCGCGGCTCTTTGTGCCATTCGAGCGGCTCGGCACCCGCGAAGGCGGCACCGAAGGCGGCTCGGGCCTGGGCCTCGCCCTGTGCCAGCGCCTCATCACCGGTCTCGGTGGACGCATCGGCGTGACCAGCAGCGTCGGCGCAGGCAGCACGTTCTGGGTGGATCTTCCCGCCGACGAAGCCACACCGCCCGGGCAGACTCCTCTGATCGCAGAGGTGAAGCCGGGCGCCGCGACGCCTCCCTCGTCAATGTCTGTCCGCAAAGTGCTCTATATCGAGGACGACGCGGCAAACTGCTATCTGCTCGAACGCTTTCTCGCCCCGCGGGCCGACATCAGGCTGATCTCCGCATTGCAGGGCAGCATCGGCCTCGAACTCGCACGGGAGCACAGGCCCGATCTGATCCTCCTCGATTTGAATCTGCCCGACATGAATGGCGAGCAGGTCCTCCGCGCACTGAGAGCCGATCCCGCGACCAGCGGCCTCCGGGTGGTGGCCGTCACCGGCGAAATGATGATCGAGCGTGAGGAAGAACTGAAGGCGCTCGGCATGCTGGAGATCCTCGTGAAGCCGTACAAGCTCGCGCAGG
>JAYWEO010000305.1:0-6754 GCA_043779225.1 Prosthecobacter sp. | reverse complement strand
CGTTCCCGATGCCGGATTTCACCGTCAGGCATTTGCTCACCGTGACCGGCAATGACGGTGGCTGCGTGATCAAGCCGGGCAAGCCGCCGCGTCCGCGCCCGAACCTCTGAACCGCATCACTCATACCACACAGCCAAACACCAACACACACAGCACCATGAAACCATCACACATCCTCACACTCATCGCGTTTGCATTTGCCAGCGGCGCGCTCCACGCGGACGACAAGGACAAGGCCGTCGAGCGAGCGAAGCGGCTCAACGAGCAGTTCACGCAGCCGCCGTGCGTCTCCACCGGCACCGTGCGCACGCCCGAGCAGGCGATCCGCGAATACAAGGCGTCCGGCAAAGCGCCTGGCATCAGCCTCAAGACGAAGCCCGTGCCCGCGCCGGGCCGTTGATCCGCGGGGCACCGCACAGGGGCAGCCGGTCCGCATTTGGGCTGGCTGCCTTTTGCGCCGCGCGGCAGATTGCGCGGCATGAGCGGTGCCCTATCCTTTCCGCAGACGCAATGGACGCAGCTCGAACGGCTGCGCGGCGGGAACGACTCCGAACGCAGCGCCGCGATGAGCACGCTCTACGAAACCTACCGCCGGCCCATCCTCGCATTCCTTGCGGGCCGCGGCTTCCCGCACGAGCGCGCGGAGGATCTCGTGCAGGATTTTTTCCTTCACGCGATTACGCACCGGCTCTTTGAAAAGGCGGATGCGGTGCGCGGGAAATTCCGCAGCCTCATGCTCACTGCGCTCCAGCATTTCGCGGCGAAGGCGCACCGCCACGAGCAGGCGCAGATCCGGATGCCCGCTGGCGGATTCATCGCGGCGGACGCGCTCATGGCCGAGGGCGGCAATACCGCGATGCTCGGCGTGGAGCGCGGCACGCCGGAGCAGGTGTTCACAAAAGCGTGGGCGCGCGCACTGCTGGAGCGCGTGGTGAAATCGCTCGAAGACGAATGCCGCCGCACCGGCAAGCAGACGCACTTCGAGATTTTCCACCGCTCGATCCTCGCGCCGATCCTCGAAGGCGCGGCGGCTGTCTCGCAGCGCGAGATGGCCGCGGAATTTGGCCTGGCGGAAAAGGAAGTGGCAAACCGGCTCGTGACCGCACGCCGCGCATACCAGCGGCTGCTGCGCGCGGAAGTCGCGGGCTACGCGAGCAGCGAGGAGGATGTGGAGACGGAGATTCGCGAACTTTTCAGCGCGCTGAACTCCGTGTGATCGGACGCGGCGGGGGCGTCAGTGCGGCTTGTTCCACCAATTGCGGATTATATTCCAGACGACGATGGCCACGATGAAAAACAGGATCGTGAGCACGCAGCCCATGAGCGACATCGGCGGCGAGTCGTAGCGGCCCTCGAAAATTCCCTTCAGCGAAATCCGCTTGCCGCATTTGGGATTCGGGCAGTCCACGGATTCGTTGAGCGTGGCGAGGACGCCGCCGACGCCCATCATCTCATCAATCGCGCGGTGCATGTCCGCCCCTGCGACAGCCGGGTCGTCCTTGGCGAAGCGTTTGTGGCAATGCGGGCAGAAGAAGTGGTTGAACCGTGGCGCGCTCATGCGGGTGCAATAGGGCACGCGCGACGGTCATCGCGAGCGCAATTTTTCCCTCGCGCGCAGCAGCAGCTCGTTGCCCGGCAGCACGGACAGACCGCGTTCCACGCATTCGCCCGCCTCGCTGAAGCGTCCGAGATTCGCGAGCGCGGAGAATTTCGCCGCGTATGCGCCCGCGAGGGTGGCATCCAGCGCGAGCGCGCGCTCGGCGGATTCGAGGCATTCCTCGACTCGGCCGAGCTGGATCAGCGCGTTGGCCTTTTGAACGTAGGCCTTCGCGTAGGCCGGGTTCAGTGCAAGCGCGCGCTCGGCGGATTCGAGCGCGTGATCGTAGGCGCCCATGCGGCGCATGAGGACGGCGCGGTTGTTCCAGGTGATCGCGGCGCGCGGGTTGTCCTGCAGGATGCGGTGGATGAGGTTGTAGGCGTCCTTTTCGGCGAGCAATTCGAGCGCGAGTTGCGAGCAGTGGTCGAGCTGCGCAAAATCATCCGCATCCGCGCAGCGGTGGATCGCGAGCGTGAGCCAGCGCCGCGCCCCGTCCGTGCGGCCGAGCGCATTTGCAGCCAGCGCCGCACTCACGATCGGCTCGATTGCGTCGGGATCGGATTCGTGTGCTGCGGCAAAGCGCGCGAGCGCGGCAGAGCGGTCGCCCGATTCATCGAGCACCGAGGCGAGCGCATGCTGCGCCTTCCAATTCTCCGGCTGCAACGCGATTGCCTGACGCGCGGCGGCCTCGGCCTGCGCGCGGCGGCCGAAGAAGAGCCACGACTGGGAGGCATTCACGAGCGCGTTCGCTTTGCCGGGCACATCCGGCATCGGCTCGTCGGGCGCATCCGTGCCGAGCAGGGTGCGGTGGAGTTGTTGCAATTCCGCCGCGATGTCGGCGAAAGCGCGCGGCCGTCGCACGGGGTTCCTTTCGAGGCAGCGCAGGATCAGCGTGGAAAACTCCGCGGGGATTTCCGGCGCGAAGTCGCGCGGATCGGGCGCGGGCTCGGCCACGTTGCGCACGGCATCTTCAGGTGAAAATGGAAGGTGCTCCGTGGCCGATGCGTAGAGCACCACGCCGAAGGCGTAAATGTCCGTGGCGATGGTGCGCGCGGGATGACCGGAGAGCATCTCGGGCGCGAGGAATCCGCGCGTGCCTGCGAGTGTCATCTCGTCCGCCGGATCGTCGGGCGAAAGCGCGAGGCCGAAGTCCGCGACCTTCGCCGCGCCGTCCGGGCCGAGCAGGATGTTCTGCGGCTTCAGGTCGCCATGCACGAGCCCGGCAAAATAGAGCCCGCGCGCGATGCCGAGGCCGGTGCGCAGCGTCGTGCGCCAGTCGGTCGTGCCGGCGATGATTTCATCCGCGAGGCTGCGCGCACCGGGCACGTATTCGAGCACGAGGTAGGGCAGGCGGTTGCACTCCGCGACGCCGTAGGCATGGACGAGATTCGGGTGCGGCCCGAGCGCGACGCAATGTGCTGCCTCGGTGAGAAACATCTCGCGCAGCTCCGGCGTGCCGAGGTGCCGTGGCAGCGGCGTCTTCAGCGCGACGAGGCTGCCGCCTTGGTGCTGGAATTCCGCGCCGACCTGGCGGCAGATATAAACGAGCCCGAATCCGCCGCGCAAAATTTTCTGCACCTCGTAGTGCCACGCGATGATCTCGCCCGGCTGAAAAGGAGCGGCCTCGATCAGCTCACAGTCGCGGCGGAGCTGTTCGAGCGCCGCCACGTCGCGTTGCGTGAGCAGCGTCGAGGCAAACAGCCGCGCGAGATCGTGCGCGGAATTCCCCCCCGCATGCGCCTCCGCATTGCGCAATTTGCCGGGCTGTGGCGCTTCGTCGCTCATCCGGGCAGCTCGTTGCAGACGTCGCAGATCGTCATGCGCGCGAAGCTAGGGCATTTTCCCCAGGCGGAAAGGCAAAAGCCCTGCGCCAGCCAGCCGTGAAAAATAATCGCAGGTGCCGCGCAGAGTCCGCGAGGAAGCCGGTAAGCAATGGGTGAACCAGACACCACACCAACCAACCGCTCATCCATGAAAACCTCACTCCTCTTCCTGCTCACCTCGATGCTCGCCGCCGTTTCTGCCGCCCCGCTTCCGCCCATGGTGTCTGCCGCCATCGGGGGCGGAGTGTCTGCTGCGAACCAGCTCCGCATGAACTCCGTGCCGAGTCTCGCCGTGAGTCCCATCGTGCCCCGCGCCGCGCTTGCGGTGCCAGCCGCGCCGACGCCAGTATTCATTGCTCCCGCACCGGCCCGCGCAGTCCGTACGCGCTGATTTCAAATCCCATCGCACCCACCATGAAAACCACACTCCGCCGTCTCATTTTCTCACCGGCTCTTGCAGCGACATGGCTCGCCGCCTTTGCCGTGGATGTGTCCTTTGCCGCAGGCGGCACCTCGCAATCTGCGATCTCACCGATCCCTCTGGCCGATGCCGCCCCTGCCGATGAAATCACACGCACGGGCGTGATCGAGCGCCGTGTCTCCATCGGTGGCGAGACCACCGGCTGGGTGCTCCGCGACGGGCAGGGAAAGAAAATCGATCTCCTGCTGCCGATTGCAGCCTTTGCCACGATCCGCGATGGCATGCATGTGGTGATCAAAGGAAAACTCGGCACCAGAAAATATCCCGAGCGGGGTGAGGTGACCGTGTTCCACGTCCGCGAAATCAGCGAAATCGTGCATTGAACCGCGCGGCGGGCACGGCAAAGCGAGAGAGCTTCAGCGCCCCGTTTTCCGCGACCAGCGGCAGAAGCTCCCGCTCGGGACGGGCAGCGTGTCGGCGTCGCCATGCAGCAGCATCTCGCCGTGATGCAGCGTGCCATTTTCGCCGAACGCCTGCAGCAGCAGATGGTGCAGCGAGATCGGTGTGAGCTCGGGAGTGTGGCAGGAGATGAGCACGCCGAGCGGCTCGTCGGTGATCAGTTTTGCGAGGAGCGCGAGGAGCTTCGGGAGATCGGCTTCGATTTTGAAAATCTCGCCCTTCGAGCCGCGGCCGTAGCTCGGCGGGTCGAGGATGATCAGGTCGTAGTGGTTGCCGCGGCGCAGCTCGCGTTCGAGGAATTTTGTCACGTCGTCCACGATCCAGCGGATGGGTTTGTCCGTGAGCCCGTTCAGCGCCGCATTTTTTCGCGCCCACTCGACCATGCCTTTCGACGCATCCACATGGCACACTTCAGCGCCCGCGCGCGCGGCCGCGAGCGTGCTGCCGCCGGAGTAGGCGAAGAGATTCAGCACCTTTGGCGCGCGGCCGTGATCCGCGCGGAATGCGGAGCACTCGTGCGCGATCCGGTGCCACTGGTCGCGCTGCTCGGGGAAAATCCCGAGGTGTCCGAAGTCCGTCGAGCTGAGCTGGAATGCGATGCCGTCCACCTCGATCACCCACGTCGCCGGCAGCTTCTCGCGGCCTTCCCAGCGGTTGCCATTTTCGCGTGAGAAAGTCGCGGTCGCCGTGCGCCATGTGCTCGGCTTCGACTGTCGCCACACCGCCTGCGCGCAGGGCCGTGCGAGCACGATGTCGCCGAAGCGCTCGAGTTTCTGGAACCCGCCGCTGTCGATCAATGCGTAGTCTGAGCCGTGCTGTGCGATGCGCCCTTCATGCCAGAGCCGCCGCCGCGGGCAAGCCCGGCGAGCGGGAGTGCGCGATGCCTTTGGGAATACGGGGCCTCACGCCGTGCGCGGCGGAAAGCGCAGTGTCGGCGTGCCGTCGAGGCGCTTCGACATGTCGATCGGATCGCCGGGATTCACCTCCGCCGGATCGACCTGGTAGGCCCAGACATAGAATGACGCGAGGCTCGCCGGCCCGAACAGTGTCGAGAACGCTCCGTCCACCGCATCCTGCCCGAATGCGATATGGATGCGACCGATCCGCGGCTCGTTGAAGCGCGCATCGAACGTGTACCAGCGGTGCCCCACATAGACCTGCATGTAGGCGTGAAAATCTATCGGCGAACCGGGATCGAGGCAGCCGACATCCGGCACGTAGCCCGTGGCGTAGCGCGTCGGCACATTGAAGCACCGCGAGAGCGCGACAGCGAGGTGCGCAAAATCGCGGCACACGCCGTAGCCCTGCGCGAGGACCTGGCTCGCGGTCGTGAAGGTGCTGCCGGAGCCCCAGCGGTATTGGATATTCCGATGCACCCAGTCGCAGATCGCCTGCACGCGCGGCAGGCCTTCGGGAAAATTGCCAAATTCCCGGCATGCGAAATCCATCAGCCGGTCCGAATCGCAATAGCGGCTCGGCAGTGTGTATTGGAGCAATTGCGGCGGCACGTCGGCCACCGGCACCGGCTGATCGATCAGCCAGTGGTCGTCCGTCGTCACCGGCACCGCGATGAAGATATCGTGCCGTACCGTCGTGCGTCCCGCGGGCAGGGTGAGGCGCTCCACGCTGTTGCCGTGCCAGTCCTCGTAGGTCTGTGCCGCGATGAAGGGAAAGATGGTCATCTGCTCCCTCTCCGTCCGCTGCCACGGATCGGGCCGCGGATGGATCTTCAGGATGGCCGGCGTGTGCGCGGCGGCTTCATAGACGAATTCAAAGCCGCAGCGGATGGTGAGTTCCTGTCGGGCGTTGTTCATCGGTTTGTCGGTCAAGGTTTGAGTTGCGCGAAGAAGTCGTCGAACAAACGCGCATAGGCCATATCGCGCTCGGGGTGATACTGGACGCCTATTCCCCAGGGATAATTGCGAATCCGCACCTGCTCGATGATCCCGTCGTCCGCATGCCAGGCCTCGACTTCGAGCGCATCGGCCACGCGATCGAGCGCCTGATGATGCGAGCTGTTCACTTTTTCAAAGCGATGCCGCACGCCGGATGCGTGACGCAGCGGCTGCACATTCGCCGATTTCATCTCCGGCAGATCGTGTCCCGGAATATCCATGAGCAAAGTGCCGCCGAGCGCGACATTGAGGATCTGCACGCCTTTGCAGATGCAGAAAAGCGGCAGGCGGTGCTCATAGGCGAAACGCGCCGCGGCAAATTCCCAGGCATCACGCACCGGATCGGGATCGCGGATCAGCCAGGGATCGCGCGGCTGTTCAGGGTGAAACTGCAGCGCGATGTCCGGCCCGCCCGTGAGCATCACGCCGCGCGCATCCGCGAGATCCACCGGCGCGAGCCGGGCATTCGCGACGCGGAGATGCGGATGCCGCGCGTGGAATTGCGCGAAAAATGGCTCGTCGGATTTCCGCATCCATGTGGCGATCTCGCTCATGCGCG
>JAYWEO010000304.1:0-5838 GCA_043779225.1 Prosthecobacter sp. | reverse complement strand
TCCGCCGGCACGTCCTTCGCGTTGTTCATCGCGATCAGGCAATTCGTGTTGCACGGATTTCCGACCACGAGCACGCGCACGTCCTTCGCCGCATTCGCCTGGATGGCCTTGCCCTGGCCGATGAAAATCTTGCCGTTGATGCCGAGCAGATCCTTGCGCTCCATGCCCTGCTTGCGCGGCACGCTGCCCACGAGCATCGCGAGATTCACGCCACGGAAGCCTTCGTTCAGATCCGCCGTCGCCACGATGCCCTTCAGCAGCGGGAACGCGCAGTCATCGAGTTCCATCACCACGCCGCCGAGCGCAGGCAGCGCGGGCTCGATTTCGATGAGGTGCAAAATGACCGGCTGATGCGGTCCGAAGATCGCGCCCGAAGCGATGCGGGGAAGAAGTGAGTAGCCGATTTGGCCGGCGGCGCCGGTGACTGCGATGCGGATGGGTGGTTTCATGAAAAGTGGACGCGCAGAACAGCACGTCCCGGAAATTTGTGCAAGAGGCGGGAATGGCAGCGGACGGAGTAGTCCGCTCATGTCAGGCAAAAAACCTCGGCTTGAACAAAACAGTCTCAGCCGTTCTGCTCGATCAAGATGCATTTGTCCTCACGGTATCTCGCTGCACCCCTCACAGGCAGTTGATTCGCGAATAGCGCCAAGAAATCTGACGAAATGCCAAAACCGGAAGTCCTTGTTGATCACTTGCGTGAGCTTGTCGTGGATACTGATGCCACTCGTCACTTTGAGATGATGTCTGGTGGCTTCTATTGGTCCGATGAAAAGCCCGACGGCTATTCTGACGCGACTTCAGATTATGCATTCCGCTTTCTCATCGGATACCGGGCTTCGCTCGTGCGTGGCGCTCCGCGGGCTGAGTTGCGTTTTGTCTGGGATGCCGTTCTTGCGGCTTGTCCGCAGTGGCCTGGTTTCTTGTCCGAGCGTTGCAGTCCGGCGCTTGCTGACGAGTTGGAGCGCGCCTCCAAAGCAAGCATGAGGAGCCTCGAACGGCTCGATAGAGCCTGCTCCAAACCGAAGCAGCCGTAATCAGACCAACGGCATTATAATTGCCTTAAGGCAGATATAGCCAGCGTGCGCCCTTCTGCCAGATCTGCATTTCCACGCTCGATGGAAGCGAGAAACTCCGGCGTGATCTCCCTCTGATCCTCGATCCATTGTTCGAGCCACTCGCGCACTTCCTCGGCTTCATTCGGGCTCAGCTTGGTGATCGCGGTTTCGATCTCGGCTACAGTGCTCATGCTTGAAAGATGCACACGGGGATGCGCGGCGTCAACGCGCTGAGGTTTTCGCCATCGCCCGTTCGCGTCGTCCCGCACATTCCCCTCTTGTAACCACACGTCGAACGGATTGTCTTCGCACTCATGTTGCGTCGCGTTTTCCTCCTCTCCGTCCTGCTGTGCCCTGCGATGTCGTTCGCCGACGATGTGCCGGTCGCTGCGGGCGGCAAGCCGGGGCACTCGGTGCATGGCGATGCGTTCGACGAAGGGCCGCGGCAGGCGGCGGTGCTCATGAAGGGGATGGGCAGCGTGAGCTTTCCGATCACGACGATGAGCGCGGACGCGCAGAAATTCTTCGAGCAGGGCGTCGCGCAGTTGCACGGGTTCTGGTATTACGAGGCGGAGCGGTCGTTCCGGCAGGCGGCGAAATTCGATGACACCGCGCCGATGCCGTACTGGGGCATGGCGATGGCGAATGTGAACAACGACAAGCGGGCGGGGGAGTTCATGAAGCAGGGGATGTCGCGCCGTGAAAAGGGGACGCAGCGCGAGCGGCTCTACATGGATGCCTACAACGCGTACGTCACGGCGACGAAAAAGGACGATGCCGCGAACAAGGCGCGGCGCACGGCGCTCGTGAAGGCGCTGGAGAAAATCGCGTTTGAGTTTCCCGATGACTTGGAGGCAAAGGCGTTCCTGCTTTTCCAGATTTGGGATAATTCGCAGAAGGGCATGCCGCACGGCAGCCACGCGGCGCTGGCGGCGCTCGCGGGCGAGATCCTCGCGAAGAACCCGATGCACCCCGGGGCGCATCACTATACGATTCACCTCTGGAACTCCGAGGACGACCGACGTGCGCTGAAGAGCGCCGCGCTCGATGGGCAGTCCGCGCCGGGGACCGCGCACCTGTGGCACATGCCGGGGCACACTTTCACGAAGCTCCGCCGCTACGCCGACGCCGCGTGGCAGCAGGAAGCCGCGGCGCGCACGGACCATGCGTACATGATCGCGACGAAGCTCATGCCCGAGCAGATCCACAACTACGCGCACAACAACGACTGGCTCGTGGAGAACCTCGGCTTCGTCGGCCGCGTGCATGATGCGGTGGACCTCGCGAAGAACATGATCGAGCTGCCGCGTCTCGCGCAGAAACAGGTGACCGTAGGCAAGCCTGCGCGCGGCGGCTTCAGCATGGGACGCAAGCGGCTCGTGGAAGCGCTCGCGATGTGGGAGCGGTGGGATGATTTGCTCGCGCTCGATGGCAGCCCGTATCTGCCGGTGCTCGAAGACCCCATCGAGGAAGGCGAGCGCCTGCGGACGATGGGCGTGGCGGCTTTTCGGAAAGGTGACAAGCAGCGCGGCGAGGTGAAGATCACGGCCATCCGCGCGCTCGTCGCCAAGGCGAAGCAGGAGCGCACCGCGAAAGCCGACGAGGCCGAGGCCGCTGCGAAGACGGCGAAGAAGCCCGCGGATCAAATCGCGAAGGCGATGTCCGACGCGATGCTGCCGTTCATCCAGCGCAGCGAGCAGCTTGAGAAAATGATCGCGGAACTCGAAGTCTATCGCACGCTCGCCGCAGGTGGCACCGACGACGCGCGCAAGAAGCTCGCGACGATCACCGATGTGCCGAAGGTCCGACTTTCGCAGATGCACGAGCGCGACGGCGACATGACCAAGGCCGTGCAGCTTGCCCGCGAGGCCGCGAAGGAAGGCCAGGGCCAGGTGCTCCCGCTCGCGAATCTCGCCGACATCCTTTGGCGCAAGGGCGACAAAAAGGACGCGCTCGACACGTTCGCAAAACTCCGCCCGCTCTGCGCGCAGGCCGACCTCGACCAGCCCGTCTTCACGCGCCTGCGTCCCGTCGTCGAGGAACTGAAGCTCCCCGCCGACTGGCGGCCCAAGCTCGAATGGCCCGCCGACAGCGGCCAGCGCCCCGACATCGCGACGCTCGGCCCTTTCCGCTGGCATCCCTACGCCGCGCCCGATTGGAGCCTGCCCGATCAGACCGGCCTCGCTGGGGAAAAGCGGCTCTTCGGCGAGTTCAAGGGCAAGCCCACGCTCATGATCTTCTACCTCGGCAGCGGCTGCTCGCACTGCATCGAGCAACTGAACACCTTCGGCCCGATGGCAAAGGAGTTCGCCGACGCGGGCATCAACATCGTCGCCGTCGGCACGGAAAAGGCGGAGGAGCTGTTCAAGACCTACGCGCTCGCGAAGGCCGAGGACGGCTTCCCATTCCCCATCCTCGCCGACCCGACGCTCGCGACATTCAAAGCCTACCGCGCCTTCGATGACTTCGAGACGATGCCGCTGCACGGCACCTTCCTCATCGACACCGACGGCCAGGTCCGCTGGCAGGACATCTCGTATCAGCCCTTCACGCAGGCCAAGTGGCTGCTCGCGGAATCCAAGCGCCTGCTTGCGCTGCCACGGGCGGTGACGGCGAAGACGGTCACATCGGGTGCGGAAAAAGTTCTCAGTGCTCAGTCCTCAGTGCCCAGCGGTGAAACCGTGCGATGATCGAGTGAACGGAGCCTTTGAGTGCGGAGAAAAGCGCAAGCCATTTTCTCTTTGACGCATTGTAACGCCCGTTACAGTGTGAAGAAGTATGAAAAAGTATGAACGACGACAGGGAATGCTCCCTGCTTCCGCGATTACTTGAAACCCAAACCCAATCCCAAATGCCTGCCACAACGACGCCCGAGCGCAGTGAAGAAGTACAAGAGGACACTTTGGAATGGATGCCGACACCCCGTTTGAAAATTCCAGCCCCGAGAACAGGGAGTTGGTTGGTGTCCTACGGGAGCTGGGAAGGCTTTTGCCAGGCCATTCGGAAATCAACTGGCAGGAATCTCGGCGAAGGTGTGGTGACGTACTCGGAGCATTCGTAGAAAAATCCGAAAAGAACATCCGCCTAACAGCATTGTTGAAGGGCGAAAAGCACATTGTGGGTGGCGACGAGCACCACATCGTCCGCGTCTCGTCGGAACATCAAAGGATCTACAAGGTCACTCACGGAGACAACTTCGGGTGCAGAAGCTATTTTTCGCCGGTTGATCCTGAATTGATTGGGCATTTTTTTGGGGAGACCAATGCCGATCCGTTTTTCTATTTGAAGCGATGGGTGCTCCTGAACTGCATCTCTGAATACCAAACCCGATTCGAGGGATTCATGCCGTCTGAAAAACCAGGGTGGCTCCCGCGCATCTGTGTCAGCCAGCCGGAGCTTCCGGGATCCAACCCGGAGCCGCAGGAGATTCGCGAGGCGTTGGCAAAATATGGGTTTCGGGAAGTCAGCACGCACGCGTTCTATCAGCCGGGGATGCGGCTGTTGCTGACGGATGCAGCTCCGCGAAACGTGCGGATTGTGGACGGGGTGCCGGTGCCGTTCGATGCGATTGCGCAAATCGTGACGGGGAGAGTTTTGAAATGGTGCGGAGAACGGTGCCGACAATAAAGCGATGAACTCTTGTCGCGAGTGCATCGTCACTGGATGTCGGATGTTGAAGCCGAGGGGAACATCCAACATTGAACATCCAACATCCAACATCCAAAGAGAGGCAGACTGACGTGACTTTTCCCTCCACAATCAAAACCCCAAACCCATGAACCGCCGCACCTTCCTCGCCACCACCGCACTCGCAGCCAGCGCCGTCTTTTCCTCCGCGGAGGATGCGCCGAAGAAACGCCCGAAGCTCAAAAAGGCCGTGAACCTCGGCATGGCCGGCGGCGTGAAGGGGAGCGTGAACGACAAGTTCAAGGCCATCCGCGATGCGGGCTTTGACGGCGTCGAGCTGAACCTGCCGGGCGAACTCACGACGGATCAGATTTTGGAGGCCAAGGCTGCGAGTGGACTCGAAGTCGCGGGCATCATCTGCACCCCCCACTGGAGCTTCCCGCTCAGTTCGCCCGATCCGGCGAAGCGCGAACGCACCGTGAACGGCCTCAATTTTGCGCTGAAGCAGGGCGGCGAAATCGGCTGCAAGCGCGTGCTGCTCGTGCCCGGCACTGTCGAGAAGGACGTGACGTACGAGCAGTGCTGGACGCGCGCGATCGAGGGCATCAGGCGTTGCACCGAGACCGCGGAGAAAAGCAAATGCGCCATCGCGGTGGAGAATGTGTGGAACCGATTCATCAACGAGCCCGTCGCGGCCAAGCGCTTCATCGAGGAGATCAACAGCCCGTGGGTCGGCTGGCACTTTGATGTCGGAAATTGCATCACCTTCGGCTGGCCCGAGCACTGGGTTCGCACGCTCGGGAAGCACATTTTCAATCTGCACATCAAGGAATACAGCCGGAAGCAGCGCGACAAAAGCGGCCCCGGCGCGGGCTTCGGCGTCGAGCTGATGGAGGGCGACAACGACTGGCCTGCGGTGATGAAGGCGCTCGATGAAATCGGCTACGAAGGCTACGGCATCCTCGAAGTGCGCGGCGGCGACGCCGAGCGGCTGAAATTCCTCGCCGAGCGCACGGACAAGATATTCGCGAGCTGATACTCGTAGCCGCCGACGTGAGGAGGCGGGCAATAAGAGCGCCTCGCCGCAGAATACGGTAATGGTTCAATTTGAGTGCAACCACGAATGGACACGAAGGAATACGAATAGGATTTA
>JAYWEO010000303.1:0-5931 GCA_043779225.1 Prosthecobacter sp. | reverse complement strand
GGTGGGCGCGGGCGTGCTCTCGGGGCTGAACCGGCGCATCGTCTGGAATGCGGGCGCGGATTGGAACGGGCAGTTCGTGGGCAGCGCGAAGGTGCGCGTCACCGCCAGCGACGGCACCACCCCGGCCCCGCCGCCGGGCATGGTGTATATCCCGGCGGGGGTGTTTCAGATGGGGGATGCCTCCAATGATGGTCACACAGATGCCCTGCCGCTGCACAATGTAACTGTCAACGCCATGTTCATGGACATCACTGAGGTATCGCGGGAGAAGTGGCTCGATGTTCGAACGTGGGCGCTTACGCATGGTTACACTTTCCAGTATTCAGGAAGCTACAAGGCTAATGGACACCCTGTGCAATCGTTTCCCTGGTATGACGCCATGGCATGGTGCAATGCGCGTTCCGAAAAAGAAGGACTCACCCCGTCCTATTACAGCGACCCAGCTCAGACCTCTGTCTTTCGCAGTATTTTTGCCCAAGCGGAACCGACAAATGATTCAGTAAAGTGGAGTGGCAACGGGTACCGTTTACCAACTGAAGCTGAGTGGGAGAAGGCTGCACGCGGTGGCTTGCATGGAAAACGTTATCCATGGGGAGACGCGATCAATGGAAGCCAAGCCAACTATGGTGGAAGCGGTGATCCTTTCGATTCCGGAAGCCCGGGAACCACGCCCATCGCCTATTACAATGGCAGCCAAACGCCGTCTGGAGTCAATATGGCAAACGGGTATGGTCTCTATGACATGGCCGGTAATGTTCGGGAGATGTGTTGGGATACTTATTCAAACACGTATTACGGGGCATCTGATGCGACAAGTGATCCGCATGGGCCACCGACTGGGAGCGGCCGCGTAATTCGGGGGGGGAGCTGGGCGGATGCCGTGGATGTTCTGCATTGTGCCGCCCGTGGCCAATTCTATTTAGGGGAGGCACTCGGATTCCGCACCGTGCGCAAAGCCCCGTAACGCGGACGAAGACATGAGCCGAGCCCTTTCCAAAGTGACACAGGCTTTCCAGCCTGTGCCGGTGAATCGCAGGAACGGCTTCCGAGATTACGATGAACTCTGATTCGGATCCTCATGCTGCTTCTCGCGCTGAGGCACAGCCGGGACGGGCTGTGTCACTTTCCAAAGTGACACAGTGCCTCTGGCCTGTGCCGACGGTGAAACGCAGGAACAGCTTCCGGGAACACGATGAACGCTGATTCGCATCCGCGTCCTGCTTCTCGCGCCGAGGCAAAGCCGGGACGGGCTGTGTCACTTTCCAGGCGGACGCTGTCGGAAGACGGCATCATCGAGAAGACGCGCCGCAACTTGCCGCACTGGCGGCAGGCGGGGTCCCACTGCTTCGTCCCCCGCCGCCCGCCCGCGCATCCCGAACCGCGATGACCCCGCGCCTTTACCTCGAAACCACCATCCCGAGCTACCTCGTGGCGCGGCCCAGCCGGGATGTGCAGATTGCGTCCGATCAGGCGGCCACGGTGATGTGGTGGGATTTGCACCGCGCTGATTTCACGATGTTCGTCTCAGGAGTGGTGTTGCGCGAGATTGGCAAGGGCGAGGCGGAGATGGCCGCGCTCCGCAGGGAGAAGATCGGCATTCTTCCGATTCTCGAACCCACGGAGGCATCCGAGGAGCTTGCCGCCAGACTGCTGGAGAGCGGTATCGTGCCCGCGAAAGCCGCGGATGACGCCACACACATCGCTCTGGCGGCCGCACATGCGATGGATTTTTTGCTCACCTGGAACTGCAAGCACATCAACAACCGCTACACTTTCCGCCGGATCGAAAAGGAATGCCTTGCGTGCGGGCTGACCTGCCCTGTGATTGCCACGCCGACTGAACTGATGAATCTTGCCCCATGAACACTGAAAACGAAATCCTGACCGACCTGCGCCGCATCCGTGATGAACATGCCCGGGAATGCGGTTACGACATTCACCGGGTGTTTGCGGAATTGCGCGCCGAAACCGAGCGCCTGAAGGCCGAGGGGTGGAAGGTCGTGTCCTTTCCGCCGAAGCGGATCGAAGAACCAACCGCGATGGTGCGGGAAGACCCGCCGAAGCCATGAAAACGAAAGCGTTCGATTGCGTGGAGATGAAGCGCTGCATCCAGCAGGAGATGGCGGAGGAGGAGGCGCGGCTGGGACGCGAGGAAACGGAGCGCGGCCGTGCCGCATGGAAGGAATCCAGCCCCGCACCGCTGGCGCACTGGTGGCGGAAGCTGATGCGGACGGAAGATGAATTTGCAACGGCGGTGTTGCGGGAGGAGCCGCAGGAGCCAAAGAATCCATGACGCACTTTTTCCATCGCGCAATTTTCTCCGCCGCGCTCCTCGCGAGTGCGATGCTGGCGCGCGCGGGCGTGAGCTATGACGAGTCGCCCGTGTTCGCCTTTGACACGCGGGACTACATGACGGGCCTCGCGGCGGAGAGCGCGGTGTTTGCATTCGACACGCGGGTGGTGGATGGGCTGCAAAGTGTGGCGATGTCGGCCAGCTTCGCCTTCGACACGCGCGGGGCGACTTTGCCGCCGCTGCAAATCACGGGCGTGCTGCGCGACTCGCTGGGCGTGCCAGTGGTGGGCGCGACGATCCAGATCAAACGGGCCGGGGCGATCTTCTGGCAGGGCGTGAGCGGTGCGGGCGGCACCTTCACCACGCCAAATCTCTCCGGCGTGAACTACACGGTGATCGTGACGAAGGCGGGCTACGTGACCTCGATCACGAACATCACCGGCACGACCGGCGGCGTGCTGTCGCTGAATCTGCAATCGGCGGCGATGCCCGGTGTGCTCACGGTGCAGGATGTTTCACGGGGCATCGCATCCAGTGCGCTGGGCGTGGTCGCGCCGGGATCGTTCCAGGTCTTTGACGCGGCGAGCAATAGTTTCGTAAGCGTCGTGGCCCACCCGCCCGATCCGAGCCGTGACACGCTGGTGCTTACGCACGGGTGGAAGAGCGATCCGACGGCATGGGCACAGGTGCTCGCCTTTCAGGTGAAAACGCGACTAGGGCTCCAAGTGCCGAACATCATCGCATGGGACTGGAGCATTGATGCCGCCGCTCTAATTCCCCCGATTGATCGCACACCACCACAAGGGCTGCTGCTGGGGCAGGCGCTGCAACAGTGGTTGGGAACCGGATACAATCGTCACGTCCATTTCATCGGCCACAGCCTCGGCACGATCGTGAACAAGTATGCGTGCGACTACGTGCATGGGATGCTGGATCGCGGCAATCCGGCGGCGGCATGGAATAAGGAAGTCACGCTGCCACACATCACGCTGCTCGACGAAGCGGAGGCGGCATCGATCGCAGGCAACAAGGTGCTGACGAAGACGGCGATTGCGTGGGTGCTTTCAAACGCGACGACTGCGATCGCCACGGCAATCACGGAGGCAAAGAAGGACTGGAAGAACCCGATTCCGCATTCGGCGAAATGGATAGACAACTACATCTCGGCCTTTGGCATCCAGCACGAGGAGGCGGTGAATGTGTGTCTGCTCGCGCCGACGGTAAGTCAGAGTGCGGTGACGTGGCCTTGGGGTGGATTGGACACGGCTCACGCGTATGCACACCTCTGGTATCGGAATACCATTTCGCCGAGCGGGCCTGCCCCGGTCGTGGGGTTCGGATCATCGAAGTGGATCGCGCCGACATTCCCGCCAACTTCCCCGGCAAACGGCTCGGTCTGGTATGAGAACCTCGCGACGACCGATCCGCTCGACCTGACTTCCGATCCGAGCGTTTTGGCGGCAATCGGGATTCCGATTTCGAACTGTTCGTTTCCGGCATTCACGGTCGTGCCCATCCTGGCCGCCGGAACGGCGAGCAGTCTGGCGGACGCAACAGGCAACGCGGTCATTTCGGGCTACCACACCGGCGTCCAGTGGGTGAAAGGCACGGCGAGCAATGTGGTCCACAAGGTCGGTGCCGTGACGACGGAAGTCGGCGAAAAGATCGGCCTCGGCTGGGACGCCGCGATGGATTTTGAATCCGATGTGCTCAACGCGGTGAATCAGGATTTGCGAATTGTGAGCCCGCTGTCGTCGTCGGTTTTCAAACTGCTCCTGCGGACGCAACTCGCGCCAATGGCACCGACCGCAAATGGCCTGGCTGCCGACGGGACACAGCAGGCGCCCGCCGCTCCGACCGCCGGCCAGCCCGCCTACGCGTGGATCACCGTGGCGGTGCCGGCGGACGCGGGAATGATGGCATTTGATTTCACGGTGACTGGCGATCCCGTGGAGGACAAAATCGCGTGTGCGATAAATGACCAGAATGTGTTCACGCTCCCGGCGAAATTTGCCCCCGATGGCAAGCCCGTGAGCACGGACATGATTGATGTCTCAGCCTACGCGGGGCAGAGCATCGAGCTGTTTTTCGGCCTCGCCGGAGGGACATCCACGAACTGCCAGTTGGCGATTGACGGACTGCGCTTCGTGACCGTGCCTGCGCCGAAAGTGGGCGTGGCGATTACGGGGACAAATGCGGCAGTGAAATGGCCCGCCGCCGCGAGCGGCTGGACGCTGGAAAGCAGCGACACGCTCGCACCGGGAAGCTGGCAGACCGTGCCCGTCGGCAGCGGAGTTTCACTCGACAGCGGAGTCGCGACTTTGCTCGATCCTATCTCCTCGCTGAAGAAGTTCTACCGGCTGCGGAAGAATCCGTGAGCATTCTCGGCAACCGGATAGGGGCGTTTGCGCCGCATCAATCGTGAAGCGAAAGCCGCCTCACCATATCAGAGAGCCGTTGGTGATTGCCTTCTGATTGGGACGGGCGTGCGGCTTCGGATGGAAGACTGACTCTGTGAGTGACGGCATTGTGGGACGGAGCAGCGGCGTGAATCCGCGCTGGACAAAGCGGGAGACGTTTCGAGACTCGCCGCCCCATGAAATTTGCCAATCAGGTAGCCATCGTCACTGGTGCGGGTCGAGGAATCGGACGTGCCATCGCCATCCGCCTCGCAAGCGAAGGCGCGCGTGTCGCGGTCGTCTCGCGCACGGAGAAAAACTCCGAGCAGGTCGCGGAGGAGATCAATGCGAAGTTCGCCGGGCTTGCGAAGGGCTACTCGGTGGATGTGGCGGATCATGCAGCGGTGCAGGCGTTGTGCGAGCGGATCGATGCCGATTTTTCCCGCGTGGACATCCTCGTGAACAACGCAGGCATCACGCGCGATGGCCTCTCGATGCGCATGTCGCCGGAGGATTGGGACGCGGTGATGGAGACGAACCTCAAGGGCGCGTTCAATTTCTATCAGGGCGTCGTGCGCGGCATGATGAAGCAGCGCAGCGGGCGGCTCATCAATATCGCGAGTGTCGCGGGACTGATGGGAAATGCCGGGCAGGCCAACTACGCCGCTAGCAAGGCGGGACTGATCGCATTCACGAAAGTCGTTGCACGCGAACTCGCGACGCGCGGTGTGACATCAAACGCCGTCGCACCCGGGTTCATCGCCACGGACATGACCGATGTGCTCCCGCAGAATGTGAAGGACGAGGTCGTGAAGCAGATTCCGGTCAAGCGTTTCGGCATGCCGGAAGACATCGCATCCGCGGTCTCATTCCTCGCGAGTGCCGAGGCCGGTTACATCACCGGGCAGGTGCTCACGGTGGATGGCGGGATGGTGATGTGAGCGAATCTAAGATTTAGGATTTCAGATTTAAGATTTGGCGGCGGCTTTGCCATGCACCTCTACATTCTCCGGCACGCGGATGCGGACACCGAAGCAGCAACAGATTCTGCGCGCACACTTTCCGAGAAGGGCGAGGAACAGGCACTCAAGGTTGCGCAGTTCTGCCGTGCACACGGGATTCAGCCCGGCGTGATTTTTGCCAGCCCGCTCATCCGCGCGCAGCAGACGGCGAAGCCGGTGGGGAAGGAACTGCACGTCGAAGTCACCACCGCGCGCTGGCTCGCATGCGGCGCAAAGC
>JAYWEO010000302.1:0-8191 GCA_043779225.1 Prosthecobacter sp. | reverse complement strand
CCTTGCCCGCCTGCGCATCCATGAAGCTGATCGCCGCGAAATACGCCTGCACCGCCTGCCTGCGCAGATCGTCGGTGAGCTTGTCCTGCTCCTTCTTGTAGCTCATCAGCGCGGCGGGCGGGATGTCCTTCTGATCCTCGGTCACGCCCTGCACGACCGGGATTTTTTCCTCGGGATATTTTTCAAAATACGACTGCGGCGAGACGTAGGGCGTGTGCGGGCGGAAGAATCCGACGGCGAGAAAGAACGGGCGATCCTTCTGCTTCGCGCAGCGCTCCAGCACCCACTCGGCATCCGCGGCTTCCATGCCGTCGGTGTGCTTCGCGTCGGGATTCTTCGAGGCGAGCCAGCTCAGCGTGCCGCCGAATTGCCCCGGCGTGAGGCTGAAGATTTCCGGCTCCTCGGTCATGCGATCGCAGCCTGCGGGGTTCATCTCGATTTCCCATGAGCCGGGATCGTCGTGGCCGTTCGTGCCGATCGAATTCGGCACGTTGTAGTGGTAGAGTTTGCCGATGCGCACGGCGAGGTAGCCGTCGAGGCGGAACGCCTGCGGCAAGCTCACCGCGGACGGAATCGTTTGCCGGAAAAGCTGCGCGTTCGCGAGGATGCCCGTGCTGTTCGGATGCAGCCCGGTGAGGAATGAATTGCGGCTAGGCCCGCAGAGCGGGAACTGGCAGTACGCGCGGTCGAAGCGCACGCCACGCGCGGCGAGGCGATCGATGTTCGGCGTCTTCACGAGCGGATGCCCGTATGCGCCGACACAGGTGTTCAGATCATCGGCGATGATGAAGAGGACGTTGGGCTTTTTCGCCGGAGTGTCGGCGAATGACGGATGCGGGATGCCAAATGATGAAACGAGCAGGGAGAAAAAAAGGACGGATGTTTTCATTGGGGAAATGAGGGCGTGTTGCAGTTCGCCGAGCGTAGGACACGCCGTGAGGCGGGCAAGCAAAGTAGTCCCGAGCTTCAGCTTTCAAAGCCTCGCCGCCAGGGCTGAACACGCGAATGCCGAGTCGCTCGCAAGCTGTCGCCGGATGGCGCGGCACGCTGAAGCGTGGGACTACTTTCGCAAGCGCTGCTCCGATGCTTGTCGGTGGTTAGTTCGCCGCGTCGCGCTTGCGTTTGGGTTTGGCTTCACCGCCGGGCTTTGTTGCGCCTTTCGCCGCGACGACTTCCGGCGGCTCGGCGATGCGGCCTTTGTCGTCGGTGTCCTCGATCCATTTCTCCAGCACGCCGCCTAGGCGTTTCAATGCGGCCTGATCCTCTGGCGTCGTGGATGCGGCGAGGTTGTGGATTTCAAACGGATCGGCTTCGAGGTCGTAGAGTTCCTCGGGCGGCATCGTGGGCTGGCAGAGGAATTCCTGCGCGGGCGTGAGCTTGCCCTGCGCGTGGAGTTCCTTGAGGAGATTCCACACGGGATACTGCTTCTCCTTGTAGGCGTTCGGCGAAAGGAAGGGGCGGTTGGGCGTGAAATTGCGGATGTAGCGCCAGCGCGCATCGCGCACGGTGCGCAGGCGGAAGACCGTCTCGTCGCAGCGGTCGCGCGCACCGAAGGCGTATTCGCGCGGCGCGCCGGCGTGCTCGCCGAACATCACGCGGCCCTGCATTTTCTCGGGCTTCCTCGCGCCCGCGATATCGAGCATCGTCGGTGCAAAATCGATCGCCTCGATGAGCCGGTCGTCCACTTTGCCTGCGGTGATCTGCTTCGGTGCGGGGAAGTTTTTCGGCCAATGGACGATGAGCGGGATGTGCAGCCCTTCCTCGTAGCAGAACTGCTTGCCGCGCACATGCGACTCGCCGTGGTCTCCGAAAAAGAAAATCACCGTGTTGTCCGCGAGGCCGTCGGCTTTGAGTTGTTCGAGCACGAGTCCGAGCTTCCGATCGAGTTCCGTCGCCGCGTCGAGGTATTCGGCCCAGTCCTTCCGAGTCACCGGATGATCGGGATAATACGGAGGGATGCTCACTTTCGCGGGATCGGCCTTTGCGGGCGCGTGGTAGTCGCGGTGCGTCTCGTGAAAATTGATCTGCGCGTAAAACGGCTGGTGCGATTTCAAATCACTCCACTCCGCCGACTCGAAAGGCTTGCCTGCGCGTGCGAAATTCCAGTCCGTCTTGCCTGCGCCTTTGAAGCCGAACGTCTCGGGGAGCTTCACGACATTCGCCGTGAAATATCCCGCTTCGCGCATCCACTCCGGCAGCGGACGCACACCCTCGGGCAGCCCGTAGCCGTCGTCGCGATGCGAGCGGTGATTGTGCGCGCCGATGCTCGTCTGGTACATGCCGGTCATGAATCCCGAGCGGCTCGCCGAGCACACGGGCGCGGTCGTGTAGGCGCGCGTGAAGCGCACGCCACCGGCCGCGAGCTTGTCGAGATTCGGCGTCCACACCTGTTCGTTGCCGTAGCACGTGACGGCGTCGGGCGACATGTCCTCGGCGATAAGCCAGAGGATGTTCGGGCGTTTGGCTGTGTCTGCGGCATTCAGCGCGGCGACCAGAGACAGCAGCAGCAAGAGGAAAAATGGGATGGGGATGCGTTTCATAGGAGTGAGGTGGGTGAAATCAGCCGCTGTTCATCGCTTTGCAGCCACGGCCGAGGCAAGCAGCGACTGCGCACGGGATGGCCCTCTTTTTCGGGCGAAACGATGTCTGTGGCACTGTTTGTGCGGCAACGGTCCTGAACATGAAAATCGTGTTAGCCCGGCCTTTTTCAAAAAAATGCACTCGCATGATGTAACAAGCGCGATTGAACAGTGTAACCATCTAGGAGAGATGCCTGCGTTTCACACATCACCAGCCGAAGTCCGGCGCGAACTGCAGTAACCAGCGAATTTCAATCCCATCCTATTTTCACATATGAAAGATTTTTACATCGGCATGGTAAATCCCATCACTCGTGAACCGTTCAGGTGGGACGACCCGAATGTATTTTCGGGCGAACCCGGTTACTACCTTGAGCCCGGCGATCTTGGCTACGTTCCGTATTCCGACGAGGTCTCGGAGTCCTGTGAGGACGAAACAATGCTGCTGGCCGATCTGATCCGCACGACGCTGAGTGCGGCTGTGAATCCTCGCGCCATCACGAAGTATCAATACGACGTCGCACCGCGTGCTGGCGGCGGATTTTCCACGCACCCCGTGCTGGCCGCCGCGTTCGACGAGGACACGGTGGATTCCGCGGTCGCTGAGGTCACCGGGCTTCCCGAGCAGAAATGCGCGGAGGTTCTCGCCGCATACATGGATCAGCTCTTCATGTGTTCTGCTGGCAACCGCTGGGCGCATGCGATCCACAATCTCCTCAGCATGCTCCCGGCTTCCGCCGGCAGTTCATGCGCGGATGAACGCGTCTGCGCCTCGGCATAGCGAGTGCCGTCCTTTTTCCTCAATCCGCGCCGCGCAGAAGCTTGTCGTAGATTCCGCCGAAGCTGCCGCTGCTGAAAAGTGCGACGACGTCGCCGGGTCGTGTGATTTCGCGCAGCCGTGCGACGATGGAGTCCACGCCATCCTCGGCAAATCCGCCGAGTCCCTTCGCCGTAAGGTCGCGCGCGATGCCCGCTGGATCGAGTGCGTCCCCCGCGACGAATCGCTCGGGACGGTCCACGGGGCCGATGATCGCACCGTCCGCATGCGCGAGGGCATCGGTGAGATCTTTTTGGATTGCCGCGCGGCACATCGTGTTCGAGCGCGGATCTACCGCGGCCCACACGCGCGCGCACGGGAAGCGGTGCCGCAGCGCTTTGATCGTTTCGCGAATATTCGTCGGGTGCTTTCCGAAGTCCTCGACGAAACGCACGCCGTCGCGCTCCCCGCGCAGCACCTGCCGGCGCCGCACGCCGCGGAATCCGGCCAGCGCCTTTTGCACGGTATCGAGCGGCACGCCGCAGTGATGCGCCGCGATGATCGCCATCGCCGCATTCCGCACGTAGATCTCGCCGACCATCGGCACTGAGAACTGGTGGCCGAGCAGTGTGAAGTGGGATGCCTCGGGATGGTGGCGCAGTTCCGTCGCACGCACCGTGGCTTCAGCGCCGAGACCGGCCGCAAATCGCGTCTTCGTCCTTGAGAGCGCGGCGACCTCGCAGGAGTTCGGATCGTCCGCGTTGAAAATGAGCACGCCATTTTCCGGCAGCACCCGCATGAGCAGTCCGAAGGCCTTCTTCACCGCGGCGAGATCGGGATAGATGTCCATCTGATCCAGTTCGACCGCGTTTAGGATCACGAGATCCGGCAGGTAGTGCGCGAACTTCGGCCCCTTGTCGAAGAACGCCGTGTCGTATTCATCGCCCTCGATCACGACGAGATCGGAGTCGTGCAGACTCGCACCTTTCCCGAGATCCTCGGCGATGCCGCCGATCATGAATGCGGGATTCAGTCCGCCGCTGCGCAGGATGTGCGTGAGCAGCGCGGCGGTCGTCGTCTTCCCGTGCGTGCCTGCGACGACGAGATTGCGCCGCCCGCGCAGAAAGTAATGCCGCAGCGTTTCCGGGAGCGACTGGTAGGGGAGCCGCCGGTTCAGCACTTCCTCGAGTTCTGCGTTGCCTCGTCCGATCGCATTGCCGACCACGACGAGGTCGGTGTTGTCAGGAATGTTCGCCGCGCAGTAGCCCTCCTTCAAAGCGATCCCGCGTTCGCGCAGAAAATCCGACATCGGCGGAAACACCTTCTCATCCGACCCGGTGACGGCAAATCCCTGCTCCTGCATGGCCGCCGCGACAGCACCCATCGCACTGCCGCAGATGCCGAGAAAGTGGACGTGACGGACAGGCTGATTCATTTTGGTAAAGCTGGGCACGCTAGCGATGGCGCGGGACGGGTGTCGAGCGTCGCGGCACCCGGTCTGTGGCGGCTTGCAGCATCTTTTTCCGGTGCGCCCTCGGTGTCGTGCCACAGTATTTGCGGAAGACGCGGCTGAAATACTGGCTGGAGCCGAAGCCGCACTCCATGGCGATCTCGGTGATGCTTTTGCGCGAGCGCGCGATGAGATCCATGGCCTGCTCGATGCGATGGCGCTGGAGATAATCGTTCGGAGTGAGGCCGGTCTCGTTCTTGAAGACCTCAAACATGCGCGCGCGACTCAGGCCGAGATGCGAGGCGAGGTCGTTCATGCCGATGCTGTCGCCGTGATGCTTGCGCAGGAAGTCCCTTGCTGCCGCGACCAATTGCGTGGCACCGACGCGCTCACGCGAAGCGAGCAGTTGCATCGCCTCCAAGATCGCGAGGCAGATCATCGAGCGCAGCCGGGGTTTCGCATCGGGCGGGCAATGGCCCTGCCGGAATGCGCGCACCGTCTCTGCGAGACGCATGACGAGGTTTCGCAGTTCACGGCTCATCGTCCTCACGCTTGCGGGCCATGATTGCAGCCGCCGACTCATCCTCGCGAGTTCAGTGGCGGTGAACGGGCTGTTCTCATGCGCGCGCCTGCGGTCCGGCTGGAACAGGATGCCGCAGAGCACCGACGGCATGCGGATGTCCTGCTTGCCACGATGTCGCGCGCGCGATGGGACGAGGAGGAATTGTCCGCCCGAAAGATCGAGGAGGCCGGAATCCTGAAACTCGTAGGCGGTGGCACCTTCGAGCAGAAAGATCAGCTCGAAGCCCTCGTGCGAGTGCCATGCGATCCGCCGTGCGCTGCGGCTTCGGATGCTGCCGACATCCATCACGAGCGGCAGGCCGATGTCGCCACCCGAGAGCCTTTGGTCGGGGGAAGTGCGCTTTTTCACAGCAGCCATGGATATGGATTATTGTCTGGCAGTCTCACGCACAAGACGGAATTCGCATTCGTATCCAACATTGCACGAACATGACAGCCACACTCTCGGGAATCATCCCGCCCATGATCACTCCGCTTCACGCCCGCGATGAGCTGGATCACGCCGGTCTGGAGCGTCTGATCGAGCATCTGATCGCAGGCGGTGTCGGCGGATTATTTCTGCTGGGCACGACCGGTGAGGGTCCGGCACTGAGCTATCGCTTGCGTAGGGAACTCATCGAACGCACCTGCCGGCAGGTGCAAAGGCGGGTGCCAGTGCTCGTGTGTGTGACGGATACCGCTTTCACCGAATCGCTGAACGTCGCACGCGCCGCGGCGGATGCAGGTGCGGATGCGGTCGTCGCTGCGCCGCCATTTTACTGGCCCCTCGGTCAGCCGGAGATGGAGCGATATTTCGATGACCTTGCTGACGAACTGCCTCTGCCGCTCATGCTCTATAATATGCCCGCGCTCACCAAGGTGCCGATCCCGGTGACAAGCGTCCGGCGCGCGATGGACAACCCGAAAATCATCGGGATGAAGGACAGCTCTGGGAATTTGAGCTACCTGCACCAGATCCTCCGGGAACGCGGTGAGCGATCGAACTGGCCGGTGTTCGTCGGGGATGAGGAGACCCTGGCCTACGCCATGCAGGCAGGCGCGAACGGAGGGGTGAGCGGCGGAGCGAATGTCTTTCCGAGCCTTTACACGAGATATTTTCAAGCCGCTGCCGACCATTCCGAGCATCTTCCGAAACTGCAGTCGCTCGTGATCCGCATGGGGGATCTCTACCGCTTCGGACCGCATGCGTCGTCTGGCATCAAGGGGATCAAGTGCGCTCTCTCGCTGCTCGGCATCTGCGACGACTTCATGGCCGCGCCGTTTGAACGCTTTTCCGATCGCGAGCGTGAGGGCATTGCAGTCCTGATCGAAGAGCTGACCCGTGAAATCCGATGAGGCCGTGTCAAACTCTCGCAACAGCACTGTTGAGGATTGAGCTTTCATTCGATTAGGAAAGGAGTCCCCAAGAATGAAAGTCTCCCTCGGTCTCGATTTCGGCACGGAAAGCGTGCGTGCGGTGCTCGTGGATTTGCGCGGGCGGGAAGTCGCTTCCTCTGTGGCGAAGTATCCGCACGGGCAGATCATCGAATCGCTTCCCGGCTCGAAGAAAAAACTCCCGCCGCACTACGCACTCCAGCATCCGCTCGACTGGCTCGATTCCTCCGCGAAAGCCACGCGCGCTGCATTGCGCAATGCAAAGGCAGGTGATTGCGAAGTGATCGGCATCGGCGTGGATTTCACGAGCTGTACGATGCTGCCGACGAAGCGCGATGGCACGCCGCTGTGCCTGCTGAAACAATTCGCCGCCGAGCCGCTCGCTTGGCCGAAGCTTTGGAAGCATCACGGCGCGCAATCGCAGACGGACCGCATCAATGCCGTCGCCCGCGAGCGTGGCGAAAGTTTTCTGCAACGCTACGGCGGCATCATCGGGCTGGAGTGGTTTTTCCCGAAGATGCTGGAGACGCTCGAACTTGCTCCGCGCGCCTACGATGCAGCAGAGGTGTGGCTCGAAGCGGGCGATTGGTTCGTGTGGCAGCTCGTCGGCGGTGCGGCGGAATCGCTGCCGCGATCAACGTGCCAGGCCGGTTACAAGGGCATGTGGAGCGCGGCGGATGGCTATCCGTCGGAAGATTTTTTGCGCGCGGTGAATCCGAAATTTGCGCGCGTCGTGAAGGACAAGATGCCCGGTCGTCTGCTCGCGCCCGGCGTTGCCGCAGGCGGACTCACAAGTGCGATGGCGAAGAAGTTCGGCCTGCGCGAAGGTATGCCGGTCAGCGCGGCGATCATTGATGCCCACGCCGGCGTGCCCGGCGCAGGCGCGGCGGAACCGGGCACGCTCGTGATGGTGATGGGCACGAGCTCGTGCCACATGCTCAACAGCGAAACGGAGCGCAGGGTTCCCGGCGTCGCTGGTGTGGTGAAGGATGGCATTCTTCCCGGCTACTTCGGCTACGAGACCGGTCAGGCCGCCGTCGGCGACGCATTCGACTGGCTGCGCAAGCTCACCGGTCAGCGCGATTTTTCGGTGCTCGGTCGCGAAGCCGCATCATTGCCGCCGGGTGCGGAAGGTGTGATGTGCGTGGACTGGTTCAACGGCTGCCGCACGCCGCTGATGGACGGTTCGCTGCGCGGCGCTTTCACCGATCTCGCGCTGCACCATCGTCCCGCGCATCTCTATCGTGCGCTGCTCGAAGCATCGGCATTTGGCGTGCGTTGGATTGTCGAGCTTCTCCGCGATGGCGGCGTGTCCGTGCGAAAGTTCGTCGCGACCGGCGGTCTCCCGCATCACAACCCGCTCGTCGTGCAAGTGTATGCCGACGTGCTCGGCGAAAGCATCACCGTGCATCCGAGCAAACAAGGCCCCGCGCTCGGTGCCGCGATTCT
>JAYWEO010000301.1:0-9171 GCA_043779225.1 Prosthecobacter sp. | reverse complement strand
CACGGCGGCAGGCGTCACGCTCACCGGCTGCACGACGGGGACGGCGAGCACATCCGTGACGTGCCTGAGCACGACGGGACTGGCCGTCGGCATGGGTGTCACGGGCGCGGCCACGAATCCGCCCAATCCCACGATCGCTTCCATCACTGACGCGACGCACTTCGTGCTAAATAGCGCCGTGACCACGGGGGCGACGAATGTCACTCTGACGGCGACCGGTTGCGGGCTCGATTTCAGCAACGGCACGTCGAACTACACCGACACGATGGCGACCACGACCGGCGTCATCAGCGCCAGCGCGCCGACTGCGGGCAGTGTGGATTTCTACGCGCGCAATGCGGACTTGTTTTCAAACAACGGATGGACGTTCCAGATTTCCCCCGATGGCGGCACGACATGGAACACGCGGCTGTCTGAGAATTTCGCCGCGAGCAGCGCGACGGGCTGCACGCTGAATGCGACCACCACCATCACGTGCACGCCTGCATCGAACGCCGGCAAATTCACCGTCGGAAACTCGATCCAAGGCATCCCGATTTCCATCGCTGCCTGCTCGACGAATGCGACCACCACCGTGACCACTGCGAACACCGGAAGCCTCGCCGTCGGCATGATCATCAGCGGCCCGAATACGGCGGGCATCCCGAACAATGCGCGCATCACCGCGATTTCTCCCGGCGTGAGCTTCACGCTGAGCGCAGCCTCCACCACGACAGCGTCCGGGCAGACACTCACCGCGAATTATCTGCCCGGGAATGCCACGGTCAGCGCCATCAATGTGGGCGCGGGCACCGTCACGCTGAACACCGCCGCATTTTTCTCGGGCAGCGGCATCACGCTCTCGTCGGTGAATCACGGCTTCGCGCTGAGGCACTACGACCTCGTCGCGGGCGACATGAGCGCGAACATGAAGCTGCGCTTCCAATTCAGCGGATACGCCGGGGCCGTCGCACCGGCTCGCCCGCCGACGGTGGACTTCGACGACATCACCGTCACGCTCACCACCGGTGCTGCGCCGATCACCGTGCAGATGTTTGACGACGGACTGCACGGCGATGGCGCGGCGGGCGATGGCGTGTATGGCGTGCAATTACCCGCCTTCACCGCCGGCACCACGGTGAGCTATTCCATCAGCGCGACGGACAGCAACGCATCCGCCACCACACTCGCCTCCGCGGGCAGCTACACGACGGGCACGGCACCGACGATCACTTCGAGTGCGACACTGCCAAATGCAGCGCCGAACATCGCGTATTCCACCACGCTCGCTGCCACCGGTGGCGCGGGAGGAAATGTGTGGAGCATCGTCTCCGGCGCGTTGCCGAGTGGCGTCACCTTGAGCGGCGCGGGCGTGATCAGCGGGAGCACGAACGCGCAGGGCACTTTCAATGTGACGATCAAAGTCACCGATAGCGCGGGCCGCATCGGGACGAAGGCCTTCACCCTCAATGTGACCACGGCGACCGCGCCGAATGTCGTCATCATTCTCACCGATGATCAGGGCTGGGCGGATGTCGGCTATCACACCGCAGCGGGACAGGTGCCGGTGCAGACGCCGAACATGGACGCGCTGGGAACAAGCGGCATCCGGCTGGAGAAATTCTACGCCACGACAGTCTGTTCGGTGACGCGTGGCTGCCTGCTCACGGGACGCAATAGCCTTCGCACAAGCGTCGGCAATCAGAAGGGGCTGGGTCTGACCGAGCACCTGATGCCGCAGACCTTCAAGGCCGCAGGCTATCAGACCTTCATGTGCGGCAAGTGGCACATGGGCGGGTGGGACAACAACATTTACACGACCACGATGAACGGCGCGACGATCGAGGTGCAGCATGAAGGTGCCGAGTATCTGCCGCACAATCGCGGCTGGGATTTTCACAAGGGACAGTATGGCGGCGCGATCAATTACTTCACGCACACCACAGTGGATCCGGGCAAGAACAACGCCGTCGATTGGTGGCAGAATGGTGTGCAGTTGCTCAACGACAACACCGACCTGCAAGGCAATGGCGGATACTCCACGGATCTGCTCGCGGACAAGGCGGTCGAGCGAATCGTCAATCGCGACAAGGCGAAGCCGATGCTGCTCTATCTCGCCTTCAATGCGATCCACGCCGGAGTCTCCGCACCACAGAGCTATCTGGACAAATACACGGCGCTCGGCGTGACCGGAAGCCGTCGCACGATCTGCGCCGCCGTGGATTGCATGGATGTCGCGATGGGCCGCGTGCTCGCCGCGCTCGACAGCGAAGGCATCACAAACAACACGCTCGTCGTCTTCATGAGCGACAACGGCGGCGACACGACCACTGGCTCCCTCAACTCCCCGCTGCGCGGCACGAAAAGCGACAGCTACGACGGCGGCCTTCACACACCCGCCGCGATCCGGTGGCCCGGCCAGCTCGCCGCCGGGGTGACGAGCAACCAGTATGTCTGGGTTGGCGACATATTCCCGACCGTCTGCGCCGCAGTCGGCATCACTCCGCTGAACACGAAGCCCTTCGACGGCGTGAACATCTGGCCGCAGTTGCAGTCCATCACCCCAGGCAGCCCGAACGGCGCCCCGCGCGGAGTGCCGCTCGTCACGGGAGACAATGGTGGTCCCGTCGCGTTGAATCTCTTCACCGATCCGGTGAACGGGGGCACCAAGATGTTCAAGCTCATCCGCAATCCGGGCACCACCGTGGTAAATCAACTCTTCAATCTCACCGACGACCCGTATGAAACGACGGACATTCTCCTCGGTGCGAATGCTGCGGCGCATTCCACCATCGTCACCACGCTCACGAGCGCGATCACTGGGATCGTCACCGAGAGCTACCCGCCCTACATCGGCATCAGCGGCATCCCTCAGAGCATCGCCGCTGGCGGCAACATCACGCTCTACGCGCCCTTCTCCGCCTACAAAGTCGCACCGACCGTGCAGTGGAAAAAGAATGGCGCAAACATCACCAGTGCATCCCCCTTCTACCAGATCACGAACAGCACCGGTGGAAACGTTGCCGGCGTTTACATGGCCACGCTTCCTTTCACGAACGTCACCCCGTCCGACGCCGCAAACTACACCGTCACCGTCACGAACTCGAACGGCACCGTCACCAGCCCCGCAGGAGCGCTCACCGTCAATACAACGCCGCAGCAGTCGTGGTGGTTCACGCATTTGGGCACGATCAACTACACGGGCAATGCGGCGAAACTCGCGGATCCAGAAGGCGACGGCCTCCAGAATCTCGCGGAGTGGGCCTTCGGTCTGGAGCCGACGCTGAATGATGCCACAGAAATCACCTTGAGCGGCGCGGCCATCACGAAGCACGGCATCCCGAGACTGGGGACTGACGGCGTGACCTACTACGCGATGTTCGGACGCCGGAAGGACTACGTCGCGGCAGGGCTCACCTACACCGTGCAGTTCAGCGCGGATCTGAGCGCATGGGAAAACAGCGCGACCACGCCAACCCTCATCGCTTCCGACAGCGAGATGGATGCGGTCACCGTGCCCTTCCCCGCCCTTCTAGGTAGCGGGGCAAAGCCGACATTCTTCCGTTTACGTATCAGCGGGCCGTAAGCGGCTGAGTTTGCACGCCGAAACACGCGCTCACCTCCACCATAAAGGTCGCGCCTTTTCCTGACTCGCTCGCGGCCTCGGGTACCTCCCGATCCGTTTCTGAACGCGAGCACTCGCATTCCGTTTGATTGCACGTAATGAGATTCGTTTTCGCACAAAGGGAAAAAAAACTTCGACTAAAGAAGCGACCTGCGGAGTCTCAACGTGCGAATATACAGAAAGTTCATCCAGCGGTGGACTCCCGAAATCCCAACCAAAGACCCTTATGAAAACCAGATTTATCCTCAGCGGAATGATGATGTCCGCAGCGCTCACTTTCCAAGCCGGCGCAGGCACCTTGTTTTACGTCCCCATCCCTGCGGTGGGGAGCGACGCGCAGTCCGGCCTCGATGCCTCGAAGGGCTACACGAATGCCGTGGCTGCCGGGACCGCGAAGGAGCGCAGCGTGAATGGCGTGCCGTTTGCGCCGCTCTCCGGTGCGGAAAATGTCGCCACGGTGAATGGCGTGACGCTGAGCGCCGCGACCGGCACGCTGGCAAATGGCGGGGGCAAGGCGGACAGCATCCGGGCCGATGGCGCGATGGCCCGCCTTTTCTCGGGCATGATTTTCAATGACGGTGCGGCGGATAATTCCGAGCAATATGTGGTGGTCGATCCCGCGACGCTCACAGCGGGAAAAACGTATGACCTCCGGGTCTATGTCGCCAATGCGACGGGCGAAAACCGGCAGGTGAACCTCGCATTTGCCGGCGATGGGAAGCCGGTGGTGAACACGGATTTTTTCAATGAGGACGACGCGACGACGTCGGCGGGCGGTTTCGCAGACCCGAACCAAGTTTATTACATCAACTATCGCTTCACGTGGGACGGCGTGAGCACGCCCGGCTTCACGGCCACGCAGCGCTTTGGGAACACGCCGTTCGTTCTTTTCGCACTGACGAACCAGGAGGTCGGCGGCGATGTGGACGCTCGGCCCGCCGGGGCTCTGGTCGCCGCGCCGCTCGCTCCCATCGCCGCACGCCCCACCACAACTTCCCGCAGGACGCGGGTGGTGGTGGAAGACGAGGATATCGGCGTCTCAAGCGATGTTTTCTACCGCTCGGAGACTCTCAGAAGTCGCGGGCGCTGGGTGACGGTGGGACGATACGGTCGCTGCTGGCAGCCTTTGCATGTGGACGATGATTGGCAGCCTTACACGCGGGGACGCTGGGTTCATTCTTCGGATGAGGGATGGGTTTGGGATTCCGACGAGGATTTCGGATGGGCCACCTATCACTATGGCCGCTGGTTCCGCGAGGAAGATTCGGGCTGGTACTGGGTGCCGGGCCGGGTGTGGGCGCCGGCGTGGGTTTCATGGCGCCATGGGCATTCTTACGTCGGATGGGCTCCGCTGCCTCCGGTCGCGATCGCTGTCGTGGGCATTGGAATCGGTTCATGGGCGGATGAACGCTGGAGCATCGGACCACAGGCCTACAATTTCGTGAACACGCGAGATTTCGGCGCTCCCTCGATTTCGAACGTCATCATCTCCAGGCAAGAGAACGTCAACATCATGACGAACACGACCAACGTCACCAACATCGTAAACAGTAATAACACGACGATTTACAACGGTGGCCCGAATTTCCAAGCCTTGAGCAACACACTCGCCCGCAATGGCGGCCAGCCAATCCCCACGGTGCAGGTCGCCCGCCAGGCGGAGGCTGCGCCGGTGACGCCGGATGGAAAATTCTCGCAACTCTCCGGGGGCGTCCTGGCGTTGACCGCGCCGCCGGTGCCTCGCAATAAAAAGTCCGCTTCGCTCCCGCCAGTGGCTGCCACGATCGCCGCACCGAAGCTCGACAAAGGATGGAAAGGCGTCACAGACCCGACCCGTACCGCCGCATTGCAGGCGAAAATCGCCAGCGAGACGCCGGGTGCCAAATCCAAGACCGCTCCGGCAATGCTGCCGGGAACGATTCCTACCGCCACCGCCGCGACGGGGGCAGCAGCCACGAATGGACTGAAGCCTTTCCGCAACGGGAAGCCAGGCGGATCGTCGCTGGTCCAACCCGGGCAGCCAGGAAAGCCTGTCATCCCAGGCTCAGTGAATCCGCTGCGCCCCGGCGCTCCGGTGAACCCGACGGCGGTCACACCCACATTGCCCGGTCAGCCGGTGATCCCGCCGAGTGGCAAAGGCAAGCGCGGCGAAAATCCGGCCGTGCCGAACATTCCAGTGGTGAAACCTGGCGCACCAGTGAACCCGACGGCGGTCACACCCACATTGCCCGGTCAGCCGGTGATCCCGCCGAGTGGCAAAGGCAAGCGCGGCGAAAATCCGGCCGTGCCGAACGTTCCAGTGGTGAAACCCGGCGCTCCGGTGAACCCGACGGCAGTCACGCCTACCTTGCCCGGACAGCCGGTGATCACGCCGAATGGCAAAGGCAAGCGCGGCGAAAAATCGGCCGTGCCGAACGTTCCATTCGTGAAGCCCGGGCAGCCGGTGAACCCGGCAGTCGTCACGCCCGCTCCCGGCCAGACGCCGAAAACTCCGGAGGTGCCTTCGGTCAAACCAGGAAAACTCGTGAAGCCGGGCAGCGTCACTCCTCCGGTCACGGTCCCGCCCGCGGTTCAGCCGACCATCCCGACCACACCCAAGCCGGAGACTGGCCGCTCCAAAAATCGCATCCGGAAACCCGAGCCAGCGGTGCCTCCGACGGTGGTGAACCCGGCCGCTCCCGCAGTGCCGACACCCGCTCCCGCACCAGTGATCAAGCCGACCGTTGCTCCAAAGGAATCACCGCGGAACAAGAAGAACACGCCACCAACGGCCCCGGCGAATCCCGCACCCGTCGTCAAGCCCGTCGCGCCCGTTCCGGCACCGGTGATCAAGCCGGCACCGGCACCGGAACCCGTCCGCATCCAAAAGCGCAATCCGCAGCCGGCCGCACCCGAGCCCGCACAGATCAAGAAGCAGACCCCGCCGCCTGCTGCACCGGTGCCCGCACCCGCGCCAAAGCAGATCCAGCGCCCAGCGCCCCAGGCGGTCGCACCTCCAAGACCTGCGCCTGTCGTCCAGCCGCGGCCCGCGCCCCAGCCGGTCGCACCTCCAAGACCCGCGCCAGTCGTCCAGCCGCGTCCCGCACCCCAGCCGGTCGCGCCGCCGAGACCTGCGCCCGTCGTCATCCAGCCGCGCCCCGCGCCGCCCGTAGCCATTCCTGCCCGCCCTGCGGCACCTGCACCTGCACCTGCTCCGGGCAAAGGCCCGCAGCCCACGCCGACGCCGGCACCGGGTAGCAAACGCTAATCGCAAAAGGACGAAGCGCGAACGAGCAGGCTGCCTCCGCAGCCGCATCTTCAGCGCCCCAGCGCCCGCACCAGCCGCCGTGTGACGCGCGGCCAGTGCTTCACCGCGAGATCGTGTTCCCAGACGCGCAGCACGGACCAGCCGCCTCTGCGCAGCGCGCGCGATACGGCGCGATCCCGCGCCATGTTCCGGTCCAGCTTCGCCTTCCAGAACGCCCGGTTCCCCGCCGGCCTCGTCCCGTGCCGCGGACACACGTGCCAGAAGCAACCGTCCACAAACACCGCGATGCGCTCGCGCCGGAAGACAAAATCCACCTGCACCCGACTCTTTCTTTTTTCATCCGGCTTCCGCGCCTCACCGATGCGCAGCGCCAGATGCCGTCGCCAGCCCGTGATGCCATGCAGGCGCAGCAGCGCGAGCATCCGCAATTCCGTCGCCGCATTTCCCCGCCCCCGGATCGCCGCCATCACCGCGCTGCGTTTCGCCTTGGTGAAAATGTCTGCCATTCACGGAACAGGATGCCCGTTGCGATGCTGCGGGCAAGTCTCGTGCGATTTCTGCGGCCAGTTTGCGGAAATGACAGATGCTTGATGCTCGTCGCTCGTTCAAAGTTCGACGGTCATCGAGCATCCAGCATCGGGGGCACGCTCAGACAGCCTCACTGGATCCATCGTCTCAACGCCTGCGGTGCGCGGCACGCATAGGTTGACCGTTCCATCGCGGCGGGCTAGATCAGCCGCGTGTCGTCTCGAACCCTTCTCCTCCTCCCGAGCCTGCTCCTAGGCATCCCTCTTTGCGCACAGGTGCCGGTGCCGGTGAATCCTCCTCCGGTGCCGAGCGTGGCGCAGCCCTTTCCGCCCGCCACCCCGGTCGATCCGACGACTCCGCCGAACTTCCCGCCTGCACTCCCAGGCACCGAGGCAACCGTCCCGCTGCAGATGCTGGATACGGATGTGAAGGATGTGCTCGTCATGTATGAAAAATGGACCGGGCGGCATCTCATCTACAGCACACAGCTCGCCGGGCCCATCCGCATCACCATCTCCGGCCAGGTGCCGCAGTCCGAGGCGGTGAAGATCATCGAGATGACGCTGCTCCTGAATGGATTCAACATCCTGCCGACCGAGGAGCGGAATATTTACAAGGTCACCGGCGTGGGCCAGAGCCCGAAGTCCGTCGGCGTCCCCTTCGTGGATCGCGAGGAACTGCTGCCAGCCGGCGAGCAGACGGTGATGTTCCTTTTCAAGCTCAGCCACGCAGACCCGACCGAACTCGCGACGACCATCCAGAACGGCATCCTCGTCCCCGCGCAAGGCGCGGCCTCGAGCGTGACGCCGCTGCCCAAGGCGCAGTCGCTCCTCGTCACGGAAAACACGAGCATCATCCGCACCCTCATCCGCATCGTGAAGGCGATCGACGTCGAGCCCGCGGAAGTGGTGAGTGAATTCATCACGCTCGAGCACGCGCAGGCCGAGGAGATCGCGGGCTATCTGGAGAAGCTCTTCGAGAAGCAGCAGACGCAGCAGACATCGGGGTTCCCCGGCGCACCCACGGCACCGCGGATCACGCGCAATGCGAATGATCCCATCACGGGCGCCCCGCAACCCGGCGTGCCCGGCGGGGATTCCGGCGCCTCCTTTCAGATCAATGGCAGCGCGAATGGATTCGGCCCGACGGAGGACAGCTTCGTGGTCGGAAAAGTGCGCATCACCGCAGACAAGCGCACGAACCGGCTGCACGTCGTCTCGCGCCCCGTGAACATGAAACTCATCCGCGCGCTGATCAAGGAATACGACTCGCAGGTCGCACTCGCGGCGCCCGCCGTGCGCGCGCTGCGCTTCCGCCCGGTCGAGGAAGTGATCGAGGCCGTCGTCTCGGCAGTCGCCGATCCGGGTGAAAAGACCGGCAGCGGCGGCGGCAGCACGCCGAGCGCCCCGCGTTCGCAGACACAGCAGCCCACCACGCGGAACAACAATCAGAACCCACTCGGCTCGAACCAGAATTCCAACAGCAGCAGCCTCGGCGGCTCCGGCGGCGGAGGCGGCTCAACGATCGGCGAATCTCTCTCGACGGCCGAGCGCGACACACAGCCGGTCACGCAGCAGGTCGGCAAGAGCACCATCATCGCCGACAAGCGGACCAACAGCATCATCATCGTCGGCCCGAAGGACATCACCGAGAAAATTTTTGCCCTGCTCGACAAGCTCGATACGCCGCAGGCGCAGGTGATGATCCAGACCATCATCGGCGAGCTGAGGCTCACGAAGAACGAGCAGTTCGGCATCGAGTACATCCTGCGCAACGGCGGCATCCTCGCGAA
>JAYWEO010000300.1:0-12903 GCA_043779225.1 Prosthecobacter sp. | reverse complement strand
CCTGCGCGATCTCGAGCGTGTCGATCCGGCGGCAAAGCGATTCTCGGACACGCTGCTGCGTGGTCTCGCGGAAATCGAAGAACTCGCATCCGGTCTTTCCCACTATGCGGAAGATCTCGATCTCGAACCAGCGGCCCTTGCGGAACTCGAAGAGCGCGTGTCGCTCTTTGAAACACTGAAGCGCAAATACGGCGGCACGCTCACCGATGTGATGACCTTCGGCGAATCCGCCGCGGAGCGTCTGAGGAAGATCGAATCGCGCGGCGAGGAACTGCAACGCCTCGAAGCGGAGATCGCCACCCAGCGCAAGGCGATGCTCGACACCGCGCGCAAACTTTCCGCGAAGCGCAGCACGACCGCGTCGAAGCTTGCCGCTGCGGTGACGGCTCACCTGCGCGATCTCGGTTTCAAGAAATCCGATTTCACCGTCGCCCTCGCCGCAGCGCAGGAGCCGGGGCCGCACGGAATGGAGTCCGTCGAGTTTGTCTTCGCGCCAAATCCCGGCGAGCCCGCCAAGCCGCTCAAGGCCATCGCGAGCAGCGGCGAGATTTCCCGCGTGATGCTCGCCGTGAAGTCCGCGCTCGCCGCACAGGACACGATCGCACTGCTCGTGTTCGACGAGATCGATGCCAACGTCGGCGGCGAAATCGCGCACTCGGTCGGTGCGAAGATGAAGGCGATTTCCGCGGAGCGCCAGGTGCTCGCCATCTCGCATCTCCCGCAGGTCGCGGCGCTGGCAAGATCGCAGTTTGTGGTGACGAAGGACTTCACCGGAGGACGCACCGTATCCAGCCTCACCGCGGTCGAAGGAGCAGAGCGCGCCGCTGAGATCGCCAGAATGCTTGGTGGCAAAGGAGCCTCGGCGCTCGCGCACGCGAAGACGCTGCTCGCCGGGTAGCGCGTCTATTTTCCCGCTGTGACAGGCTCCGCCTGCGAGGTGCTGCGGCGCATGAGGAAGGCCTGACTTTTGACAATGCTCCCGATGAGGGTGGAGAAGCGATAGTCGCTCTTTTCGAGATTGAACGCGATGCGCGAGATGATCGGCTCGTCGTAATAGTCCAGCCCGCGGCCCAGCGCATAGATGAGCATCTTCTCAGAAAGGCAGCGCGCGAAGTCCTGCTTCTTGCTGCGGAGCAAAACCTTCATGTCGGCGAGCCCGTTGATCGCGCGTCCGGTCGCGAGCTTGCCTGAGGCATCAATCGCCGCGCCCGTCTCGTCACGGTCGCGCCATTGGCCGACGCCGTTGAAATTCTCCAGCGCGAAACCGAATGCATCCATCTTCGCATGGCAGTTCGCGCACTTCGGATCGGCGCGGTGCTGTTCGAGCTTCTGCCGGAAGGTGCCCTTCAGTTCGTTGCGCTTGCTGTCGTCGAGCGATGGGATGTTCGGAGGCGCGGGTGGTGGTGGCGTGCCGAGCAATTGTTCGAGCACCCATTTGCCGCGCTTCACCGGAGACGTGCGGGTGGGGTTTGACGTCACGGTGAGGATGCTCGCCTGCGTGAGCAGTCCGCCGCGCGGAGTGCCCGCGAGAGACACGCGCTTCCATTCGTCTTTTTGAAAACTGCCCGCGTTCTTGATGCCGTAGAGTTCCGAGAGGCGCCGGTTCACCCACGTGAAATCACCATCGAGCAAATCCAGGATGCTGCGATCCGAACGGACGATCTCGCCGAAGAAGCGCCGCGTCTCCTCCAGCATCGCCGCGCCGAGTTCGGGCTTCCAATTGGGGAACGTCTTCGGGTCGGTGCTATGCGATGAGAGGCGGCCCAGCTGCAGCCATTGCATTGCAAAATTTTCGATGAGCGCATCCGCGCGCGGATCCTGGAGCATCCGCTTGATCTGCGCATCGAGACTCGTGCCGAGCTTTTTTTCAGATGCGGCGCGCAGCAGTTCGTCGTCGGGGCAGGAACTCCACAGGAAATACGAGAGCCGCGTGGCGAGCTGGAATTCATCCACGGCATGCGGCTCCGCATTCTGCGGCTGATCATCCGGCTCCAGGCGGAAGACAAATTTTGGCGATGCCAGGATCGCACTTACGGCCCGGCGCATCGCCTCCTCCCACGTGTCGTTGTGCCCCATCGCGTAGGCGACGAGTTTGGTGAGCCGGTCCAGTTCCTCGGCGGAAATGGGGCGCCGCCATGCGCGCACGGCGAAACGCGCGAGCACTTCGCGCGTCTGCTCGGCCTGCGTTTTTCCGGTCGTGGCGGTGAGCAATGATTTCGTCGCGGCGCTGCGCGCATCCATAGGACCTTCGTATTCGAGCCACTCGACGAAAAGCGTCGGCGCGGCCTGCCCGCCCTGCGGCTTGAATGCCGCCAGCACGATGCGCTCGATGCCCTCGATGCGCGGCACTTTTGCCTCGATGGTCTGCGCCTCACTCTCGGACTTTGCGGTGATCTCCACGTTCTTCAAAATGTGCGCACGCTTCACGTTGCTCAGCCACGCGCCGTCGAGCTTCGCGATTTCACCTCCGGGAGACGGCTTCGCGATGGCCCCGCCGGTGAGCATCATCGCCACGCGCACGGGCTTGCCGTCGGCGGACTTCGCGTAGAGCCGCGCACGCATGATGTAGTCGCCGTCGGCAGTGATGCGCGCGGGCGTGTTGATCGGCCCCGATTTTACAGCATCGCCCTCGGATGTCGTAAGTGGGCGGAACTTCGACTGCGGCACATTCACCGACGCAGGCTCGCAATACTTCGCCGCCATCGTGCGTTTCGGCGGTTTCGCTGCGTTCAGAGGGATCGCTTGTGCGGCGATTTTGTCCGCGGCATCAAGATAGCGCTCCATGAGCACCGGTGAGACGGTGAGCACGTCGGCGATATTATCGAAGCCGTGGCCCACATCATCGCTCGGAAAATCATCCGCGGGCCGGAACTCGATGTGCAGCAGATCGCGGATCGTGTTGTTGTATTCGTTGCGGTTCAGCCGTCTCACGGTGAGTCGGCCGGGGTCGGGCTTGCCGTTATCAGCCTTGGCAAAAATCCCGGCCACCGATGCGAGGAAGCGCTGCTTTTCCTCGGTGGAAGGCTGCGGCTTGTCATCCGGCGGCATCTCGCCCGAGCGCACCTGCTCGACCACATCGCGCCACCGCTTGCGAGCGCGCAGGACCGAGATGTCATCGCGAAATTCATGCAGCGCGAAGTCGCCCTTCTGCTTGTCTTTCCCATGGCACGAGACGCAGTGCTTCTCGATAAAAGGCACGCCCGCCTGCGCAAACGGCGGCGCATCTGCGAGTGCAGTTTGGATCGGCAGCCAAAGGTCGAGTGCGGCGAAAATAATGATACGCGGACGGAACATCGCCTCAGATCTACCCTGCGAAAGCCTCGCGCTCAAGAGCCGTGGCTGCCAGATGTGGTGCAGAAGACTTTTGCCGCGCCATAGCGAGTGTACCGAAAACCGGATTTCCAACGCAGAGGCGCAGAGGGTAGTGGCTCAGTTTGGAAATGGATGAAGCAGCAAGTCAGGAACCCATGAAGGAGATTTCCTGATTTCATGGCTTCATGCTTCAAAATGAGCCAGCACCCATCAGAGAGGTTCGCCGAGAAGATGGGAGAGATCCCTCCGCGTACCTCTCCTTTCAACTCCGCGCCTCTGCGTTGAAAGCCGCTTTTCGGTACACTTTCTTAGATGACAGCCGCTCTGTCGCTGCCCCTGCAAAATGTGCGCAGCAGTCTTCACACGCTCCGGGTTGCTTCCCTCAGTGGTACCGCTATCTTCCAAGCCATGATGCGCACTTCAAATCCCACACTGTCTCCGGCCACCTTCAACGAGCCCGTCTCCGTCGGTGAGCAGCGCATGACGATCCAAGGCGCGGTGAACAAGACCGCCATCCTCCTTGCCCTCGCCATCTTCTCGTCGGTGTTCGCATGGAATCGCTTCGGGCAAAATCCCGCCTCGGCGATACCGATGCTCCTCGTCGGATCGATTGGCGGCCTCATCATGGCACTCATCACCACCTTCAAAAAGCAATGGTCTCCGGTGACCGCGCCCATCTACGCGCTGCTCGAAGGCCTCGCCCTAGGCAGCATTTCCGCACTCTACAACATGCAGTCGCACGGCATCGTGCTCCAGGCCGCGATGCTCACCTTCGGCACGCTCTTCGCGATGCTCGCCGCGTATCGCGCGGGGCTGATCCGGGCCACGGAAAAATTCAAGGCCGGCGTCATCGCGGCCACCGGCGGCATCTTCCTCCTGTATCTCGTCTCGTGGATTCTCAGCCTCTTCCATGTGAACATGGCCTTCATGAATGGCGGCGGCCTGCTGAGCATCGGCATCAGCGTCTTCGTCGTGGTGATCGCGGCGCTGAATCTCGTGCTCGACTTCGACGTGATCGAGCAGGGCGCGAAGCTCGGCGCTCCGAAGTATCTCGAATGGTATGCCGGCTTCGGCCTGCTGGTCACCTTGGTCTGGCTCTACCTCGAAATCCTCCGCCTGCTCGCGAAGCTGAATTCGCGCCGGGACTAGCTCAGAGCATCCGGGCCGTCGCCGGACAACTCCTCAAACTCCGCGAAATGGTCGGGCCGCAGCGGCTCGCTGATGCGGTAGTCTTCCCCAAGCCATTTGCCGAGGTCGATCATCTTGCAGCGATCCGAGCAGAAGAAGCCGGTGGGCGGTGCGCTGAATTCCACCGGCTTTCCACAAACAGGGCAGGTGAGAGCTTTGCTGGGTTCTGCCATTGGCCAATGTGCGATCAGTTCCGCGGCGGTTTCACTTCGCGGACGGCGGCGCCGTTCGTGTCGCTGAGGAGGAGGATGGCGAGCTTCTCCACGTGGTTGAGTTCCGTCGGCTTGAGCATCTGGTAGTCGAGGCCATTCGCGGGCGCGGGTTCGTTCGTGAGCGGCGCGGGGTGTGCGTTCTCGGGAGCATTCAGGCTTGCGTAGTCGAAGCGTCCGCGCAGATCGGTGTAGCCGTCCTTGAAAAAGCGCACGGTGCCGTTGTTCAGTCGCGCATACACTTTCACGTAGGCTTTGCCAACGGGTTTGCCCGTGGCGCTGTCGAGTGCCTCGATTCGGCCGTAGTTTTCCGCGAGCGTGAGCTTCAGCGTATTCGCGTGATACGCCTGCGCCTTGCGCTGTCCGGCACCGATCACTTCCACGAGCACGTTCGCTTTTGCAAATTCACCCGGCAGCGGAATGTCGAGCGCGTCCTTGCCCTTCGGCAGTGCGTGCTTCGCGCTCTGCGTGGGCTTGATGATCGAAAAGCGGCTCGCGTCCTCGCTCACGAACGGGCTGCTGCTGAACGAGAACTCGGGGTCCATGAGGTAGTAGTTCACCGTCACTTCGCCGAGATTTTTCCATGTCATCGCGAGGATCTTGTTCTCCACCTTGAAGTCGAACACCGGCTCCGTCGCCGCGAGTTCCGCCTGCTGCTTCTCGCGGTCCGGCTTGTCGTCGTCCTTCTTCGCCGCGGCCTTGCCCTCGATCTCATCGAGCTGCGAGCCGACTTCGGCGAAAAGATTCCGCCAGCGTGCGACCGGATGCCCGGCGTAATTCGCCGCGATGCCGCGCGCTTCGGCGAGGTTGCCCTCGTAGAAATCCGCGTAGCAGCGGAAGTAGTCGTGCTGGATTTTCGTGGGCAGCGCATTCGCATCGACGGCGTGGAAACGCGCGAGCGCGTCCTCGGTGCGGTCCTGCAGGAAGAGGTGATACGTCACGCTCATGCTGTCCATCGCGTCGAGCTGCGGCTTGTGCGCGAGCACGCCAAGCAGGTGCTGATACTGCGCGAGCACGGTCGGGTTCGCAATGCGGTGCTCGCTGCCGAGACGGTGCGCGCGCTGGTTCACGAGCGGGCTGTATTCGAGGTGCTCGTAGCTGCGGCGCTCGATGGGATCGATCGTGATGAGCTTCGAGGAAAGGAACGGCCCGCAGTTTATCGACGGCATTTCGAGTCCTGGAATCTCAGCATTGGAGGATGTGTGATGCTTCAGCCATTCGCGCAGCGCGCCGGTGTCGTTGTGGACGACGGCGTAGCTTTCCACCGTGTCGTTCCACACGTGCCGCTCGCGCATCACGCCGGTGAGCTTTTTGAAAAAGTCCGCGTCCTTCCGGCAGCGCCACGCGACGCGTTCGAGGTTCAGCGACTCGATATTGTTCTGCGCGATGAATGCGAACACCTCCGCGTCCGTGCCGTATTGCGAGACGTAGTCCCACGAGGCCTTGTCAAACTGCGTGAGCTTCGCGACGACATTGAAGTCAAACGCCTTCGCCGCCGCCGCGCTGTTGCCCGCGACCGCGACATTCACCGGGTAGTGAGGGAACTTCGCGCCCTCCGGTGCCGTGCTCGGGAAGTAGAAGTAATACTCGTAGGTCTTCGTCGTATAGGGCTCCAGGCGCAGGCGCAGCGAATCGGTCGCCTTGCTGCCGCGCACCTGCACTGCGCCCTGCGGGATTTGCAAAAGCACGCCGGCCTTCACCGGCGAACTCGTCGGGTTCGTCACGACGACATTCGCACCATAGACCGCGCCGGTGAGGAATTCGCCGGTCACATACTTTTCAAACTTCTCATTGCCCTCCTGCCGATAGCGGTCGCCGTCGCGGAAGAAACTCTGCGACACAAGGAGCTGCGTGGCGTCGGGCTTCGCGGGCGCGGCCTGCTTGATTTCTTTGTGATACACGATCGTCGCGCCGCCCGCGGTGAAGTGGAACTGCCCCGCGTCGGCCTTCGTCGTGTGCTTCGGCGCGTCGAATGGAAGATCCAGCACGGCGAGCGCGAGCATCATCTCGGTGAAGTTGCGGTGCGCCTCGGCGACATTCGCGGAGACGAACGCGCCCTTCGCGCCGCCAGCGACCCACGCAGCGTAGTCGCGCCAGAATGCGTTCACCGTCACGAGATTCGCGTTTTGCTGCTCGATGGGCAGGCGGTAGTAATTGTTCTCAGCCCACTCCTTCGTCGCGCCCATTTGGCGGTAGTATGCGCGCACGAGCCCGCGCTGATTCTTCGCGGCGTCCACGCCGTAAAATGCGAACTCGGCGGACGCTGCGGGCGCGTCGGCCTTCAATAATTCGACTTCAAATTCCGCGCCACCATGCACCTTCATCTTTAGCGACTTCGCGCGTTCTTCGAGGCCGAGCGCAGTCGCGCCGCTGATGCGACTCTCGGCTTCCTTCCGCTTCGCGGATCCGTCGTCCATGTCCTTATCCGCGGCCAAACTCAAAGCTTCCGCGTTCGCGCCGCGGTTGGTGATCGTGCCGAGTGCGCTCAGCGCTGCTCTCGCCTTCGGTGCCGGGTCCGCAGCCGCCGCAGGCATGGATGACGCCGGTGCCATCGCGCCGGCCGCAGGCGCAGCACCCTCGCGGAGATCAGCGAGCTGCCGCTGCTCCTGACGTTTGAACGCACCCGCTCCTTCAGGAACTTCGCCATTTTCGATCTGTAGCGCCCTCCCGCGCAGCGCCGTCTCGAAAAGCTGATCCTGCTCATCCTGATTCGGCGGAATCATCTCCCACAGCTCGCGCAGATGCCGCGCAGCGTTGCCTGCCTCGCTGGGGATTCGCTGTGCGAGAAGTGCGCGCTCGACGACATTCAGCCGCGCGTAGGCCCACGGCTCGCGGTAGCGCGCGACATCGTTGCCGATGAGGAAGTCGTCCATGAACGTGCGATCCTTTTTGTTCGCGAGATACGGCTTCACGACTTTGCCGAAAAACGCGGCGTCCTTTTTCGCGAGGAAGAAATTTAGCTCGTGGCAGGCATACTCGGAATACTTTGCGCGTTTCTCGTCGTCCTTGAGTTTCGGCCATTCGAGCACCCATGCGAACGTCGCGAAGTCCGCGTCGCCCAGCGTCTTTAGCAGCGAGTGGACGCCGCCGAGCGTGTCATACGTTTCAAATTCGCTCGTGAGAATGTCCGTCAGCGTGAGCGTGCGGCCCGGCTGCACGACGGTGACCTCCTTCTTCTGCATGAATGGCCGCGCGGGATCGAGATGCCGAGTGAGGCGGAGGTCCATCACGCGCACGGGCCGCTCGCCGAGGGAAAAGGAACGCCATTCTGCATTCGCCAGATCTTCCGCATAGATCTGTACATGCTGTCGGTCGCCGAGCAGCTTGCGGTCAATCTTCACGATGCCGTCCTTGTCCGGCAGCAAATTGTAGATCGCGGGCGCGGACTCCGCGAGGAAGTCGAGATTCGTCTCCGCCGCCGCGCCGGTCGCGCCGCCCGGCTTCTTTTCCGCAGGCAAAGCCTGAGCACGACGCATCATGTCGCTTTTGCCGCCGCGTGTGCTTCCCGCGGCTTCGCCCGCGTGCTGCGCGAGTTCCTCGACTTCGGTCGAGCGTTTATCCCACGGATTCAGCAGAAGGCCGGGCCGCGTGAGCATGTTGCCGGGGAAAGGTTTCTGGTAACGCCGTTCGAGAATGTACCGGTATTCGTCGCCGATGGAGCGGCCTGCCGCGTAGAGATTCGGCATCCGTGCCGGTGCGCCCGACGCAGGGCCGAAGCGCGCGAAACTCCCGAAATCACCGAAGATTCCACGCCCCGGCTCGAAGCGCGTCGCCGCGAAATGCACGCGGGTAAAAGGCGTGATGTTCGCGAGCTTCACGGTGATCATCTCCGGCGTCGTCGCGACATCCGTGATATGCAGCAGCGCGGCTCCCTTCGCCTCCAGATTCCGGCTCGCGCCGAGGAACCAGCCGTGCGTGAGCTTTCCGCCGCTCACATGGATCGCGATGTCGCGCTTCTCGCCGCGCAGCCGCAGCGCATAGTCGCCCGGCGCGAGTCCCGTGATGACGAGGAAGCCGTCCTCGATCTTCATCTTCGCGGATTCGTCCGCAGTGAAAGTCCCCGCGCTCTGCCGCAGCAGCGATACTTCGCTCGGGATCCAGTTCTTGTGCGCCGCTTGCCTGGATTGCTCGAACTTCTCGATAATGTGCGGTGGCGCGGGCACGCGCACCGGCTGCTCCGCGCCCGCGTGAATCACCGCGGGCCACGTGCGCTCGAAGTCATCGAGCGCCCACGAACTGCGACGCCCGTTCGGAATCTGCGTGCCCACGCTCGCGATGCCCGGCAGCGCGCCGAGCGTGATGCGCCCGACCTCATTCGTGCGCAGTGCGAGCGTCTGCACTCGCGCAAAATCGCGGTGCTTAATCGTGAACACGACCTGCTGATCCGCAAGCGGCTCGCCATTTCTGCCGAGCAGCTCGAAGGCGTAGCCCTTGTCGAATTTCGAGAGGTGCCCGTCATTCGTCGCTTCGGTCTTCTCAATGCCATTCAGCGTCCACGAATGGCTCGCCGAGACATCGCGCTTCTCGCCGCCCGCGCTGAGGACATCAACTTTCCCCGAGAGCATGACGCTTAGCGACGCGAGTCGCTCGGGAACGCTGAGCGTGTGCGTGAGCACGCCGCCGGCGGTGAGTTTGAGGTTCTTCACTTCGCGCGTCGTCGAGATGCCGTCGTGCGTGACGGAGTTGATCGTGAGCTTCGGCTCCGTGAGCATCGCGGGATCGAGGTGAGACTCGCCGAGCATGAGAGCGGTGCGGACGGCGAGCGTCGCCTCGCGCCGCGCGAGGAGCTGCTCGCGCTCGATGTGGAATTTTGCGTCGAGTACATAGTTCTCCGCGTGATGCTCGAACTGCGTGAGCGTCGCCGCCGTGCCCTCGGCATCCGCGACCACGATCTGCCGCGGGCCCGGCTTCGCAGTGAAAGGTACGACGATGCGTCCGAGCTTTTCGTCGCGCACGAGCTTGCGCCCATCGAGCCACACGACCGCGTCCTTCACCTCCTCGCCGCGCTCGTCGAGCACGGTGAGCAAGTTGCCGCTCGGCCCAGTGTTTTGCAGCACCTGCCACTGCCCCACGCGCACGAGCGCGCGGCTGCTGCGTCCGCCGCCGATGAACTCCACAATCCACGCGCCGCGCTTGCCGGAGAGCGCGGGGAACTTGAATGTCTGCCGTGTGCGCTTGAACGGCCCGCCGTCAAACGTGTGCGTCTGCTCACCATTCGCGACGAGGCCGTCGAGATTGAGGTCGGTGTTGAGCTGGCGGTGCTGCGTGAGGAAAAAGTTGAGCGCATTCACCTCGTAGATCCGCACGATGACTTTCGGCGTGTTTTTCACGACGACATCGAACTGCACGTCGTCTCCCGCGGCGTCGCCATTCTTCGGCTTGAAGAACTGCGCATTCGTCGAGGGAAACTCGATGTCCACGCGCTCCTTCAGGCTTTGAAATTCGGGCGGCGTGATCAGCGACGCCCACTGCTCAGGATTGCCATGCCCGCCTGTGATGAGCGCCTCGGCGAGCACGGGCTTCAGCCAGGTGCTGCGCACGTAGTCCGTGAAGGGCACCATCATTCCCACGCCGATGTCGCCGAGTCTGACCGTCGCGGCGCGCTGGAAAATATTGATGAAAAAATCGCGCACGAGCGACTCATCGTCGCCGATGGGCCGGTGCTGGAGCAGCGGCTCGGCGAGGTCGGCGTTCAGGTCGGATGCGGCCTGGCGCTCAAGCGCTTTCTCCAGCCACTTCGGATTCACGTAGCCCGTCTGCCGCGGGAGTTTCAGATACTCCATGAAGCGTGCCTGATCATATACGCCCTGCTTCCGATCGTGATCGAGGCGGCGGTAAAGGATGTGCGCCTTCTCCGTGTTGAACGCGGATGGCAGCGTCTTCGCATAGGCCCACAGCCGCTCCAGCCAAGCCTCGCGCGCGGTGGCGTCGAACTCGATATCCACATCCGCCGACGGCGCGAGTTTGCGCATCTTCGCAAAGACAAACGGGCGGTAGCCTTCGAGCGCGAGCGTCGGCGTGAGCTTCGCCAGCGCATCGAGCTGCTCCGGCAGGAGCGCGCGGTGGATGCCAAACTCGCCGAACCCGCCCGACTCCTTCGACTTCAAATCCGCCGCGATCAGCTCGACCAGCCCCGGCACATCGGGCCGCTTCAGCCGTCCGAGCAGCGCGCGCCGCCGGTGCTCATCAAGCGCGACTCTGTTTTTCACCAGCGCCTCCAGCGCCTCCTCAGAAAACGATCCGAGCCCCGGATCATGCGTGACCGAATCGCCCTCGAAGACCTCGCGTGCCACACGTTTCGCATCGAGCGCAGTCGGGAGATCCGGCTTTTTGTCGCGCACTTCCTGCACGTGGTTGAATTGCAAGCCGAGCCGCTCGCGCAGAAATTTCAACGTCTTCTGCGGGTCTGCGTCGTAGCCCAGCATCGCCTCGCGGTTCTCGATGATCTCCCGCCGACCGGAATCCCGGAAGCGCTTCTTCCACTGCGCCATGATGTCTGCGAGCTTCGCCGCATCGCGCGTATTCTGGAAATGCAGGGCGTGGTAAAAATAATAGTCCTCCGTGCCGGGGACGAGTTCGCCGAGCACCTTTGTGCGGTCTGGCGCGAGCGCGAATTTCTCGATGAAGCCGGTCTCATTCTCCGCCCAGGAGCAGACGGGCAGGACCAGCGAGGTGACGAACGCGAATGCTGCCGGGAGGTGGAACGAGGTGCGAGTGTTCATAGGATGACGGGGTTGCTTGGATCGTGAGGTGCCGGAGTGCGGGATGCAATGACGTGCAGTGTGCCGGAAACCTTAGCCGCCCTCGGCGGATCAGTTGTGATCCTTTTGTAAAAGCGATGTGAGTTCTTTGGGAGACGGGGCGAGGCCGATCCCGCACGCCGCCTCAGGAAAACACGACCGTCTTGTTGTGATACACGAGGACCTTGTCCACGACGTGCCACCAGAGCGCCTTTGAGAGCACCGTCTTTTCGAGATCACGTCCGAGCCTCACGAGATCGTCCACGCTGTCCTCATGCGAGACAGGCATCACATCCTGATGAATGATCGGTCCCTCATCGAGTTTCTCTGTCACGTAATGGCTCGTCGCGCCGATGATTTTCACCCCGCGCTCGTAGGCCTGATGATACGGCTTCGCACCGACGAATGCCGGCAGGAACGAGTGGTGGATGTTCAGGATGCGATTCGGAAAAGCCGTGATCATCGCGCTGCCGATGATCTGCATGTAGCGGGCGAGCACGACGGTATCCACTTGCTGCGTTTCCAGCAGAGCGAGCTGTTTGCGCTCCTGCTCGTCGCGCGTTTCTTTCGTGATCGGGAAATGATAAAACGGAACGCCGAACCGCTCCGCCGCGGGGCGCAGCGTCTCGTGATTGCTCACCACCATCGTTACTTCCGCAGGCAGTTCGCCCGCCTCGTGGCGTGACAGCAGATCGTAGAGGCAGTGGCTTTCCTTCGAGACAAAGAGGGCGAGCCTTTTCCGCTCGCTGGAAAATTGCAGCCGCCACCACATCCGCCGACTCTCCGCGAGCGGCGTGAAGCTGTTCGCGATCTCAGGCTTCGCGATGGCGAATTTTTCCAGCGACCACTCGACCCGCATGAAAAAGACATCGTCCGCGCGGTCGATGTGCTGCTCGAGGTCGAGGATATTGCCGCCATGATAGAGGATGAATCCTGTGACGGCATGGACGAGTCCGGGCTGATCCGGGCAGTGGATGAGGAGGACTGCGGTGTCTGCGGGCATCGGGTGGAAATTGCGCGGGGTTTTGGCCGCAGCTCCCGAAGTCCGCGGGATGGTTGCCTCACTAGGATTTGAACCTAGACAAGCAGATTCAGAGTCTGCTGTGCTACCGTTACACCATGAGGCAGTGCGGGGCTGGGAAGTTAGGCGTGGGCGAGGGGATGTAAATCGTTTTTTGGTGCGGGGGCATCAATTCGACCGTGCAAACGGGCACGCCAGCCTTGCGAGGGCGCGCATCATATTCTGCCGATCACACGAGGCTGCCGATCCGCAATAGCCGCAGGGCCGGTTCGCCACTGGCGCGGGAAAGGACGAGGTCCGTGTCGAATTCGGCGACCCAGTCGTTGGCGTCCGCGGGATCGATGAGCATCTGCTGGATGCGCCAGCGGCGCTTGTCTTCCGCGGGAGTCACGTAGGTGTGGCGGAGATTACGCGCCTCGGGGTCGAGGCGGAG
>JAYWEO010000299.1:0-4351 GCA_043779225.1 Prosthecobacter sp. | reverse complement strand
TCGTGCATATGATGGATGGTGAAATCAGCCTCATCAGCGAGGCCGGCCGCGGCAGCCGCTTTGCCTTCACCGCAGTGCTGGGTGTCGGCCAGCCCTCGCCCGCGCCGGATGTGACGGGACTGCCCGGGCGGCACGTGCTCCTCGTCGAGCCGCACCCTCGCAGTGCGGAAATCATCGCGCGGATGCTCGTCGGCTGGGGCATTGTGGTGAGCACCGTCCGGTGTGCCACGGAGGCGGTCCGGCTGCTCACAGCACCTGCGCAATCGCGGTTCGACTTCATCATCGCAGACACGCTGCATCCGGGCAGCGACTGGCAGGGCCTCGCGGCATTCATTTCATCACAGGAGACGGATGATGCGCGCATGATCCTGCTGACCTCGGCGAATCAGACGGATCACTCCACGTCCGCATTCCCCGCCTCCGCCGCACTTTTCACGAAGCCGGTCCGCGAAGCCAAGCTGATCGAGACCTTGCTGCAAGCGCTGAACCCCGGCGCAAAAAGCACAGAGCCCGGCCAGCCCGCCACGCATGCGACACCGCATGGCCGCAGGCTGAATGTCCTCATCGTCGAGGATAACGCGACCAACCGCCGCATCACGCGCACCTATCTGGAGGCATGGGGCCACACCGTCGTCGCCGCACACGACGGCACCGAGGCGATCCGCTCTTTCTCGGCTGGAAAATTTGATCTCGTGCTCATGGATCTGCAGATGCCGCGCATGGATGGCATCGCCGCCACGGCAAGCATCCGCCAGATCGAGGCGAGCGGCGCACGCGTGCCCATCCTCGCGCTCACGGCGAATGTGCTCAAAGGCGTCCGCGAGGAATGCCACGCCGCCGGGATGTGCGGCTATCTCGCGAAGCCCGTGCGCGAACATGAACTGCTCGCCGCCATCGAATCGGTCGTGCCGGGCCTCAGCGCAGCCTCGAAAATCGCGGAGCAGCCGCTCCCACAATTGGTGCCGGAAGCCTTGGAAGCGTCGCTTCCATTCCAGGCAGAGGGCCTGCTCAACAGTGTGAATGGATCACGCCAGACCCTCGATGGATTGATCGTGGATTGTCGCGACGGTGACTTTCCGGAACTCTTCGGACAGCTCGCCGATGCGCTTCAGGCAGGCGCCCTTCCCGCCGTCCAAAGAGCCGCGCATGCGATCAAGGGAATCCTCGGCGTATTCCACGCACCTGCGGCATACGCCGCGGCGAGCAGGCTCGAGCAGAGCGCGAGAGCCGGCCAGTCCGCGCTGCTGGAGCCGCAGGCGGAGGAACTTCTCCAGAAGGTATCCGAATTGCTCACTGCATTGGAACGCTTCGCCGCCACCTCCCCTTTGTTCCGATGTGCGGCGTGACGCCCGGCACCATCTTCAATCCTTTCCCAAAAATGGCAGACAGCTCACCCGCAATCCTGATCCTCGAAGACACGAGGACGGTGCAGAACTACATCCGCGATGTATTGCGCCCGATCGAAGCGCGGCACCCAATCCTCCTCGCACGACGGCTGAAGGAGGCGCAGGCCATCGCCACCGGCACCGACATCGCGCTCTTCATCGTGGACATCGGGCTGCCCGACGGCGACGGCATCGATTTTCTCTGCGAGATGTCCATGCTGCACCCGGAGGCCCGCGCACTGATCATCACCGCTACGCCGACGGAAGATTTTCGCGAAAGGGCCAAGCGGCTCGGCGTGCTCCATTTCATGGCGAAGCCACTCGATCGCCGCGCACTGCTCGACGCAGTGACGAGCCTGCTCGCGCCTCCGGGCGGCTCCGGGGAAGGGCGCACGGGCTTTGAGGCCACGCTGGGAGGCCTGTCGCCGATTGATATCATCCAGCTCAAATGTCTGCGCGCCGCCACCGGCTCCATCGAACTCCGCGACGAGCACCTCTTCGGACAGGTCTGGTTTGCGAATGGCGAGATCATCCACGCCGAATGCACCCTGCCCGGCGCCGCCCACACCGGGCTCGCGGCCTTCCGATGCCTCGCGAACTGGCGCACCGGCAGCATCCGCGAAGTGCCGCATCCCCGCGCAGTGCTGCAGACCATCCGCAAACCGTGGCAGCAACTGCTGATGGAAATCGAGCCGCAGACCGCGGAGAATGTGAACGCTTGATCCGGTTCCAAAACACAGCCCTCGCACACGCTCTCACTCGCCAGAAATGAGCGTCTGCCACCTGCATCCCCTCCCCATTTCGCATTGCATTGAAAGTGCCGAGGAGGGGACTCGAAACCCCATGAGTGGAACTGGCATTTTGGCGGCCAGTGTCCGCCAATTGGCTCCAACACGAGGTTTGAGGGCGATCAGGCACTCCGAATTGCTACCTCTTCAATTCGCAAAAAGACGCCATAAACCGCCGTTTCCTACCACGGTTTTGGTAGGAATTGAGCCACAGCTTTCGCCCGAACTTCGCTATGGGGTTCAAGAGGTCGCGAGTTCGAATCTCGCCGGCCCGACCAGCTCGAACCCCTGTAAAATACAGGGGTTCGCGGGCGGCGGCGGGTTCAGGCTGAAAAGCCAGTCAATACACGGAGTCAATACACACAGGAGGGCGGCGCGTCTGCGCGCGACCGGGCGAGGTGTGAAGTCCAGCCGCTTTTCATCGTGTGCGTGACGATGGTTTCGGCTGCCATCGCGCTGCCCGAGGCTGGGCGAAGGCGATTCGAAAATTTTCGGCCTTGCGGATTTTTTGGCGGAACGTGCGAAGCGCGACGGCGCGCGCAGGATGAGAAAGGCAGGGCAATGCCGACGGCGAATTTCAATGTGCGCTTTGCGCGGATGGAGGTGCCGACGGTGCCAGGGAAAACGCCGTGCTATCGGACAAAACCTCTGCGCACAGGCACGCAGCTCCATGCGCTCGGCCGAGCGCAATCCCGTTTCGGCGAGAAACCGCCGGCCCCGCAATTCGCGCGCGAGATTCTTTCGGCAGCGCCAAACGCCAAAATGCGCCCTGCGGAATTTTACCATGATGCCGACGAAAAGATGCTCCGTATGCGGAGCCATTTTCGAGAAAAAAGCTCGCTAGTTTTGCACCGAGAAAGGCACAAAACTTTTGAAGTATTACAACATCATCGGGCCTCAAGTGAGGCGAATCCGATACGCCCGCCAATGGTCCCAATCAAAGCTGGCCGCGAAATTGCAACTCGCCGGCTGGGATATTTCCCGGAGCGGTGTTTCCAAAATCGAGGCGCGCCTGAAGTTCGTCTTGGATTTTGAACTCGGCTACCTTGTGGAGGTGCTGCGGGTCGAACTGAAGGAACTGTTCCCAAATCGCCCGCCAAAGGAGCCTGCGCACGATCACGTTACACGTTTGATGAACAACAGATTCTGAAAGCGTTCGCCCATCGCAATGGGTCGCCAGTGCAAGCGCGCGGCGACTGCGACATCTCATTGAAAAAGCATCGCGTGGTGCTCGACAGTGAAATACTCTGCCGGACGAAATTTCAGGCCGCCGCTGGTCTGCTTGCCGTTTCAAGCATCTCATGAAATCGCCCACAACAGAATCGTCGTTCAAGCTCATCGAAGCCGTGAGTGAGCTCTTGCGGTGCCATGAGTTGCAACGGGACGATGTTTCGGAATCCACGCATAAACTCATCGAGGGAGTTCTCGAAACGGTGGGTCAAGTGCGGAGGGAATGCGAGTTCCCGGATCGCAGCGAGATCATCGAGTTTTTCGCCAAGCGATTCGCGGAAGAGAATCGGGAGATGCTCGTGAAGCGGATCGTCGCTTTGGTGGGAACCCTCTCCGATGAGGAACTCTATTCGAGTTATGAGGAGGCTCGGGAAGTGGATCGCGGTCGCGGGCAAGGGCAGACGTAAGGTTCGATTCTGCCTGTAATTTCCGCGGGCCTGCCAACTGGGTGTTTGGCAGATTTCACAGGTGCCGGCAGTCAGGGCGCGGTGAGGGCATCCCAAAACATGCGGAGAGTCTGCAATCCACCGTGAAAGCTCGCCATTTTTCGACGTGAGCAAGCTTGGTGTATCATTCTGGGAACATGGCCAAAACCCGCCAGCTATGAGTCTCATTGTGATGGTAGGCCGGCAAGTGGGCGCGATTTTTGAATCCTTGCTGGAGGCATGGAGCACAAGAATGTCGTCGGTCGGGAGGTAGGGCGCATCAGGAGCAATCGCGGCTGGTCTCAAGCGGATTTGGAGAGAGAACTGCAAAAAGCCGGATGGGGCATCAGCAGAAGCGAAATCTCGAAAATCGAAATGCGAATCCGGGAGGTGAAAGATTGGCAGATGATGCTCTTGGTCCACCTCCTCGAAACTTCGCACCAGTCCTTCTACCCCCGCCTCGATCCAAAAAAGAAGATTCGCGACGCCTTGGCTGCCACGCTGACGAAGAAGCAAAAGCAAC
>JAYWEO010000298.1:0-29794 GCA_043779225.1 Prosthecobacter sp. | reverse complement strand
GTCTCCGGCTTCCCGGCATCGCCCGCGGCAATCACCGGAAACGCATGCGGCCCCCAGATCGCCACCGGCCCGGGCGCGCCGAGCTTTGGAATCGCGGTGACACCGGCGAGAATTTTCACACGCTCGGCGGACTGCCAGTTCACCGGCGCGGCAGCAGGCGCGGCAAAGCTGGCGCGGAGCAACATGAGACTGATGCAGGAAACGAGGAGGCGCATGGAGGGAAGCATGGGGGGAGAGATTATTGCGAACGCCACAAACGAGCGCAATGGCCGAGAGCGGATGCGTGATGGATCACCGTTTCGCCGCACGCACGCCGAGCCGGTGGATGGTGCCATGCACATTGCCCGTGAACACCGCGCCCATCGCGTCGCGCAGGTCATAGGTGAGTTCGTAGCACTGCGTGGGACCGAAGTTTTCCAACTCCACGAGCACCGTCGAAGGATCGAGCAAGGAAGTGCGGGTGACTTTCGACGCCTTCTCGTCGATGTGCTTAGAGCCGTATTTTTCCGAGCGCTCGAGATGCCACGCCTTGAATTGAAAGCGCGTGCTTTCTGCAACCGCAGCGGCATCGAGCGGCTCGGAAAAAGTGAGCGCAAGGCCGTCAGCATGCGCGTGGATGGCGATGGGCAGGTGCGCAGCCTTCCCGCTGCGGCGGATGCGGTGGAAGCCGCCGGGCGCGGTCGCATTTCCGGCCCACGCAAACATGCCGCATGTATAAAGCGCGCCGTCCGCTGCGAAGCGTCCGCGCATGATGCCGGTGGCGAAAGCGGGCATCGGCAGTTCGCACACAGCACCCTGCCATTGGCCTGCGAATTCTTCATGCGGCACAATGAACGCGCGTCCGGTGCCGTAGCTGAGATTCAGCAGCGAACCACCGAGCGAACCCCACGCATTCTTGGGCACCCACACGAGTTCCGCAGGGCTGCGATCCTTGTTGTTCGTGATCCACACCATCGGCTGCTCCATCGCGGAGTCGGCGGTGTCGGTGACGCTCGTGTAGCCGAACATGTTGCCGTAAAAGCCGCCGACCTTGACGCGATTGATTCGGTTCTTCGGCGTCCAGAAGCCTTCCTGGTCGGTGACGAAATACGTGCCGTCGTCATTGAGGCACACGCCATTCGCAGCGCGGAAGCCCGTCGCCAAAATATCCGTGCGCGAACCGTCCGCGCTGATGCGCAGCAGCGTGCCGTGATGCGGGACGACGGAGTCGAGCGCGTGGCGGCCGGACTTCGCGTAGTAAAAATTTCCCGCCGCATCCGTCTGCAAACCCATCGCGAATTCGTGGAAGTGCTCGGTGACTTGTGCGTCGTCATTGAAGCACTCGATGAAATCCGTCTCGCCATCGCCATTGATGTCGCGCAGCCGCACGAGCTGATCGCGGCAGGTGATGAAAAGATCGTCGCCGCGAAACTTCACGCCGAGCGGCTGGAAGAGTCCGCTCGCGATGCGCCGCCATTTTAGCGCAGCGGGCGCGGGGGCCATGAGACCGTCCACGCGCCACACGTCGCCATTCCACATCGCGACGATCGCGCCTTTTCCATCCGGCGTGAAATCAAAGCCACCGGGACGCATCCAGCTTTGCCACGGATTTTCAATCGGCAGCGGGAATGTGTCGGCGATGAATGCGCCATCGGACTTGCCCGCTTCCGAAGTCGTGGTGATTTCCTGCGTCCACTGGCGCGGCCCGCCGTGCGTGAGCGGATCGAGATCGAGCGGCGCGGTGAAGGTCTTCGCAAGCGAGTCGAGGGATGCGGCATCGGCACGCGAGATGAAGAGCCGCGTCTTCGCACCACCGGGCAGTGACGCGACCCAAAAGCCCGCATCCTTTTTCAAAGCTCCATCGCCAGCGAGCGCGACGCTCACCGTGTCCGGCGCGACGCGCAGAAGGAGCGGCGTCGCAGCGGCGGCGACATTCAGCGTGCGGGTGAAAACGGGCGTCGTGCCGTAGTCGAGCCAGCCGGGAGTCTCGAGCACGCGCGTGCCGGCTATGCTCGCGGCAATGACCGCTTTGCCGCCGTGCAGATACATCCCCTCGAAGCGCGCCCACTCGCGCGGCAGCGGGCCGTAGCGCAGTTTGTCTTTGCCGATGAGCCGCACGTCGTCCCATTTCCCCTCCGGTGAAGCCCAGCCGGGGCCGACGGGATTGATGAAATGCCGATCGCCCGTGAGCCCTGTGTGCGTGCCGTGGCTGCCGTCGAATGCGATGCCTTTCCAGTCCACAAAATCGCCCGTGGTCGCTGTCGCCACGCGCATCGTGTCGTGATCATAGATCATCCACGCACGCCCTTTGCTCACACCGCCGGGCCCGTCGTCGAGACGGATCGCGATGCCCTTTTGCGCGATGTTTCCAGGCGCGACCTGATACGTCCAAAAGAGCGCCGGCCCGAGGTCCATGCGCTTGTACGGCGGCAGAGAGCGATCTTCCTTTTCCGCCTCCACGCGCACGAGCCCGCGCGGCAGAGACGCCAAATACGCGGGCGTCACTTCGACAAATTGCGTCTTGTTGTGCGGGCGCAGGAACGTCTCGCGGATGTATTGGATCACCGCGTATTTCTGCGCCGTCGTGTATTGCGGCTGCGGCACCATCTGGCCGAAGCCCTTCGTCATCGTGGTGAACATCGAGAGCGGGTCCGCACCATTCTTGAACGGCCCCTCCGCAAAGCGCAGCGCCGTCGGCAGCGAGCCCGGCTGCTCCTTCGTCCCGTGGCAGACGACGCACAGCGTTTTGTAAATCTCCGCGCCCTCCGCGAGCGTCTTGTCATTCCAGCCGTTCACGAGTTCGGCGTGATCGGTGCGCTCCAACGGCTGCATCCATGCCTCGCGCACGGTCACGCCGGACGCGGGTTCAATCACCGGCCTGCCGGCGCCAGCCGCTGGCGTGTGAGTGAAGTCGGGCGTGTTCGCCCCCGCACCGTCGGCTTTGAAAAGCAGCGCCAGTTCCGCATCCGGCAGCGCGCGCGACCACACGCGCACGCTTGCGATTTTTCCATCGGTAAAATCACCGGCGAAATCCGGTGCGGCGCGGCCCGCCTTGAACACGTGGCCTGCGGCATCGGGCTTCGTGAACTTCGCATTCTCAGCAATCACCTTCCCATCGAGCCACAGCCGCGCCGCGCCATCGCGCACGTTGAGCACCGCGGTGTGCGGCTTGCCGTCGTTCACCTTGGCCCCGCCGGTCATCGCGCCGAGCCAGCCTATGTCATACACGAGCCGTCCGCCGCGGATGAAGAGGGCCTTCGAGCCCGGCGACCATTTGCCCTCCGCCGCACACTTGGAAAACAACGTGCCGCTGCCGCTCGATTCAAAAGTCGCCGCCGCTGTGAAGTCCGCACCGAGGTCCAGTTTTGCATCCGGAAAATCCTGCGCGCCGCTCTGCGCGAGCGCCTTCCAATCCTCCGGCCCACGCACCAGCTTGCCGCCCGACCACACGCGCAGCACTGGTGCTCCCGCTGCCGGATGCTCCACCGCGACGTCATGCTCTGCGCCCTTCGTCAGCGGGATGACGACATCCTTGCTCAGCCGCACCGAGCCTTCCGCCGGCGCGGAGAACTCGATGTGCAGCCGGTAGTTCAGCGGCACTTCCGCCGCATCAAGCGGCACCGCATCCCGCGGCGGCGCGGCGTGCAGGATCGGGCAGAGGGCAAGCAGCGCGGTGGCAATTGCGGAGCGGATGGAGTTCGATCGGATTCGGTTCATGGCAGGAATTGACGAAGCTTCATATCAGACCGGGAAATCTACCGGGACGAGCCTGAAGCGCCCGCGACAGAGATCCACCCCTCACTCTGCGCGGGCGTCTTTACCCGGATGGTAAGGCGAGTCAGACCTGCGTTCGCCGAATCAAACTTGTTCCTCGGTTGCGAGACATCCTCGATGGCGAAAGTGAGCGGCGATGATGCCGTCGCGCGCAAGCGGAATGACTCGCCCAATTGTTTCAGCACAAAGCCGTCTGGCTCGGTCGTCGCCGTCGCGCGCGTGAGCCATTGCCAGGTGACTTCGGTCGCCTTGTCGCCGGCCTTCCATTCATCGCGAATGATCACGCTACGATCAGGACCGAGCGTGAACTGGCGGCGGGCGGTGGTGACTTGATCGCGGACGACGGGAGTCAGTTCGACGATGAAACCCTCCGCGCCATCTGCGGGCAGTACGGGACGGATTTCCGCCGTGGCGTCCACGCGTTGCGGCGCGTTGTCGAAGCGCAGGAGGTTGTGACTCTCCGGGCCGCAGCGGAAGATGCTCCAGCGTTTGCTGTCCTGTGTGGTGCGAAAAAGATCGGTGTTGGAAATGCCGTTGGCTCGCGCGTGCGGATAGCTTTCGCGCCCGAGATCGATGGCCCAGCGCACGCCGCTGGCTTCGAGGATGAAGGAACCCGCGTCCATGTGCGCGTGCGAATCATCCGCGCGTCCGGCCTTGATGCCGACGAACGTCGCGCGCGGATCGTTCCACGCCGAGCGCATCACGGCCTGCGGCTGCGATCCACCTTCGCTCCACCATGTGAGCGGACGCTTGGGAACCTGCGCTGCGGTGAGTGCGGGATCACGCCAGAGCAATGCGAGCGGCAGCATCCGGCTCGCGTCATCGCGCGGCGCGCCGGATGCGATTGCTGCGGTGAGCGTGCTCAGGTTCGTGAGTTCGCGCTGAATCAAATCATCGCGCCGCAACTCGCGAGCGAACCAGAACATGATGGGTTCGTAGCCGAGCCCGGAGCCGTTGTCGGCGAAGTTGTAGAGCTGCCCGCTGGGTGCGGTCATTTGCAGAGTGTAGTCGGCGGTCTGGAGAAAACCGGGCGCGCGTTCGAGTCCGCACGTCGTCCCGAAAGTCGTCCGCAGCGCCTCGGCCATGAGCGCGTAGAACGTCGTGCCGTAAGCCCAATAGTCTGGCCCCTCGGAGTAGGCACCCGCTGGTGCATAGAGCTGTGCGTAGCGCGGCATGTTCTCCAGCGCGCGCTCGACGATTCGCCGCGCGAGCGCCGACTCCCGCTCCGCCACCGCGAGCGCAGCGATGATGAGTCCGCCGTGGCAGACCGCCGTCCAGTTGTTGTTCCCGCTGATCCACGTCTTCTTGTCCTCTTCCTCGAAGGAAGCGCGCAACGCCTTCTCGATGAGCGCCATTTCAAAGTGCTGCCGCTCCTCCGGCGTGAGCGCGTCGTGCAGCCAATCCAGCCCCACTGCCATCCCGAGCGCGCCCTCCGCTGTGTCGAGAAAATGCTGCGGATACCAGTTCGGCAGATCTGCCATCGTCTGCATCTCAACTTTCGCACGGGCCAAAAACTTCGCCTCGCCCGTGACCCGATAAGTCATCGCCAGCGCGAGGATGCGCCCCTGCGCCTGCCGCATCGGCCCATGCCAGAACGCCCCCGTGTCCACATACGCGACCGGCGGCTGGCCGAGCACGCGCTCCGCGGAATCCCTCACCACAGCGAAGATCTGGCGCGACACCTCATCGCTCGCGATCTGCTCCTTCAAAATTTTCCAATGTGCCGCATCGGCGAAGAGTCGCGGACGCGGCGGCAGATGTTCCCACGCACTTTCCGACAGCGCGGCAGGCTGAAGTGAATTCTCCGACCGTAATCCGCCGACGCAGACGGAGAGCAGAAGCAGGATGGCGAGAAAAGTTCTTCGGGGGTTCTTTGATTGCGTCCGTGGAAGGCAGATCATTTCGATGCGGTAAAGCTGACGACCTTCATGGCAGCGTGCAGCAAGCAAATCACGGATATCAGCGGCGACATCCGTTCCAACGGGGAAGCTAATCCGAGGGCAAGTGCCCTTAACAACTGAGCGTCACGGCCGCGTCACTCGCAGATGCACGAAGCGTTTCGTCACGCCGCTGCCTGATGGCACGGTGACTTTGATTTGCTGCGTGGTGCCGTTGTCGCTGAGGATCGTGGGCGCGCTCACGCCCGTCGTGCTCCAGCTTCCCGGAGTGAGCGTGTCGCTCCATTCGACGGTGAAGATTACGCCGTCGCTCATTGCCGCGAGGCTGCGGGTGCAGGTGAACTCGATGATTGCGCCGTTTCTGGCCATACCCGTTGCGGCGGACGTCGCAGCGTTTGGATTCTGCCCGGTGGCGAATTCCATGAGGTTGAGTTCGCCGTCATTGTTGGTATCGGAAAGGTCGGCGGCGTTGCCGATGTTCGCGATGGTTCCGAAGTTGGTGAAGCGCCATTGCTCGATGGCGGTGGCGAGATGCAGGACCACATCGTTGCCGTCTCCGCCGGTGTAGGTGATGGACCACAGGTAGCCGTCCGCGGTGAAGACGGAGTTGTTTGGGAGGCCAGCGAACGTGCCGGCGATGGCTCCGGCGCTGGTCTTGTTCAGGATGGTGAAGTTGGTGCCGGGGGTGAGTCCGGGAGCGGCGATGAGGTCGAGTGCGCCGCCGAGGGTGATGCTTCCACTCGTGGTGAGTTGGTCGTAGCCGGGGCCGGGCGTGGGGCCGTCGAGTTGGACTTGGAAGGTGCCTGCGCTCGGGACGCTCACAGCGCCGGTGGTGCTGGCGAGACCGACGGGTGCAAGTGTGCCGGCGGTGGCGGTGATGGCGCTGGTGAAGGTGCCGGTGAGCGCGAGTTTGCCAGCGCTGATGGTCGTCGCGCCGATGAAGGTATTCGTGCCTTCGAGCGCGAGGGTGCCGGTGCCGGTCTTGGTGATGCCGCCGGTGCCGTTGATGCTTGCGACGTTTCTTAGTGTGCCGCTGGCGAAGGTGAGCGCGCCGATGGTATTCGTGGCATCGCCAAGCGCGCCGCCGGTCATGTCGAGCGTGCCGCCATCGAGCGTGAGGGTCTCGGTGCCGCCGAGGGAGGTGATGTTGCCGCCGACGGTGAGTGTGCCGCCGAGGATGCTGAGCGTGGCGATGCCACCGGCGGTGTGAGTCAGCTCGATGTTGTTCGTCACGCTCACGCTGCCGCCGCTGATTTCGAAGGTGCCATTCGTTAGAAAAGTGGTGCTGTTGGCGCTTTGATAACCGAGGTAGAGGCTGCCGATGGTCAGGTTACTCGCGCCGCCGGTGCCGCCGCCGATGCGGAAGGTGCCGAAAGTCTGCGGATTGCTGCTCCCACCATTCGCTGTCTGATAACCGACATACAAATTCGTGATGCTGCCGGTGACGGTGCCGTTGGTGAGGTCCACGGTTCCGGTGTGGTCGTAAGTGCTGCCCGTATCCGTCTTCGCGCCGACATACATGTTCGTCACCGCAGTGGTCGCGCTGATGCCGGCGAAGGCGAGCGAGCCGGTGGTGACTCCGCTGTTCCACTTCATCGTGCCGGAGCCGGTCGCGCTGATGTCCTGCGCCTCGCCGATGGTGATGGTGGTGGCGTGGATCTGATTCGCGCCGCTGCCGAGATAAAGCGCGGATTGCGTCTGGCCGCTGGTGCCGCCGTTCATGTCGGCGACGCCGAAGCTCGTCGCGTAGATGATGCTGGCGGGCGCGAGATAGACCGTGTTGATGCCGTAGTCCTCGTAGTTACCCACCTGCGCGGTGTAGTAGCCCACTCCAAATGTCGCGAGCGCAGTCGTGCTCGTGCCGACGTTGAAGGTCGTGACGTTGCGCATGTCGAGGATCGTGTTGCGCGTGGTGGATTGCGTGACGTTGTTTTTCCCCACGATGAAGTTCCCCGAGCCAGTGACTCGGACGGTCGTGTTGGCGACTGCGCCGGATGGGTTGAAGGTCACGCGCGCTCCGGCGGCTCCGCTGTTTGCAGTGGTCGAAATGTCCACGGCTCCGTTGATGGTCAGCGTCTTGCTGGCACCGATGGCGATGGTGTTTGCGCTGTTGGCACTCGTCCGCGCGGTCAGGGAGTTCGCGGTCAGTGAGCCGATGGTGAGGGCGGTCACGTTCGCGCTGCCATTGCTTGCTCCGAAGGTGAGTCCGGCGAGCGCAGTCGTTTGGTCTGCGGTGTAACGCACCGCGCCGCCATCGAGCACAGCGCTGCCGCTCATCGTGTTATTCGCGGCGAAGCTGAGCGTGAATGGGCCGCTCTTGGTGAGCGTGCCCGCGCCGCTGACGACCCCGTTGATTTGCAAAGTGTCATCGCTGGTGCCGCCAAAGCTCGTCGCCGCATTGAGCGCGATAGGCGATGCGATGGTGTAGGCGATGCCGTCGCTGTTCAGACTCACCGCGCCGCCGGTGGCGAAGGCGAGCGAGCCGCCGCTGATGCTCGTGCTGCCGCTGCCGCCCCCATTGAGCGCGAGGCTCTGCAAGGTGAAGCTCCCGCCGATGTCATTGTTCGCGGCGATGGTGCCGCCCGGCATGAGTGCGGTGAAGAACTCCAGCTTCGTCACCGCATTGCTCGCTGGCGCGACGCCGAGTTGCCAGCTTCCGCCGCTGCTCCACGCGCCGCTCGCCATCCGGTTCCAGATGAATGTCGGCACGCTCGCGCTGCTTTTCGGATCGGTGCCTGCGTTGAACTCGACCGCGTTCGACACGCCATCGCCATCGGGATCAGCGTTCGGGCCGATGATGGCAACGTCAGTCACGCTGGGCCAATTCGTTGCCTGCCATGCAGCGAAGCCACCCGGCACACTCGCGACCGTGACGATGAGATCGCGCGAGGCTTCACCCAGCGCATTCGTGGAGGTCAGTCGCAGCACATAGCTCCCACTTGCTGAGAAGGTGACGCTCGTGGTCGGACTCGCGGCATTGGCAAAAGTCGCCGTGCCAGGGCCGCTGACGAGACTCCACACGCTGCTGGTCGCAAACGTCACCACGCCATTCAACGCCAGCGGAAAGCTCACGCCAGCCGTGCCCACGCTGCCGGGATCAATCACGGGCAGCGAGTTAAAGGTGAAGTCGAGCGTCAATCGCGGCCTCTGCGCGGCATCGGCGTGGTCGTTGCTCTTGAGGTTGCTGTAGTTGTTCGCCGCTGTGTCGGCCTCAGTGCTCGGTGATAGCACGATCAACTCCAGCGGCACCGCAGTATCCAGCGCCGCCTGCGCAGCCGCCACGAGGCCGAGTGCGCTGGCGAAGGTTTTTTGCGTGGAAGGCAGCGTGGCATCATAGCCGGCCACACTGCTCAACACCGTCGCCGCATAGTCGCCGCCAGCGGTCGTCCATGCGGTGATGGAGTTATAGTTGGCCCACGTCACACCACTGCCTGCGCCACTCGTGGAGGCGCTGCCATCGCCTGTGCCTTCGACGAAGCTGCGCGTAAGTTTGCGCAACTCCAGCGCACTCACCGTGCCGACGCCGCTCGTGCTGTCCGTCCACACATCGAGCTTCGCGCTGCGAATGACAGTGCCAGCAGGCAAGGTATCGAGCGGGAAGCCGAGCACGGCGCGCTGGCCTGCGCTGCTGCTTCTGCCGACTCGCATCTGCGGATCCGCGCCGTGATTCCATGCGGTGCTGTTGCCCATCAAATAACTCGCCCGATGGCTGTATCCATCGAGGTCTTCCTGCAACACGGCAGTGGTCGGCGGCTCCACGAGCACGACGAGATCGGCATGGCGACTCACCGCTTCATTGGTGGCCGTGCAGCGCAGCGTGTAGGTGCCGGGATCGGAAAAAGTCGCCGTGGTGTCCGCAGCGTTCGCATTCGCGAAAGTCACCGTGCCCGTGCCGCCATTCGGGTCGGGCACGAGGCTCCACACGAAGCTCGTCGTGCCGCCGCCAGCCGCAGTCGCAGCGATGCGCAGGCGCGACTCCACATTCGGCAGCGCCGCGGGATTCACCGTCGGCTGCGTGAAAGTCACGATGGGCTCGTCAATGATCGGGAAGCCGGGGATCGGCGTCCAAACCAGGTTCACGCCCGTGGCCGTGTGTTGCAGGCTGAACGCCCCATACGTCGCGGTCGCATGTCCCGCCGCATCGCCACTCACCGTGCCGAGCGTGAACGTGCCGCTCAACGACGCACCCGTGATCACGGGCCAAGTGCGAGTGCTGCGCCAGAAGCTCAGCACATAAGTCGTGTCACTGCCGGGTGAGTTCAGCACCACATCCATCTTCGCACCCGCCGTGACGCTGATGGCCGCATTGGTCATGACCTTATCGCCCGCGAGCGAGTTGCTGCCGAGTTCCCACTGCAAGTGACTCGTCGAGGCAAAGGACAGCGTGTTGTTGATGTTCATCGTGCCAACGCCATCGCCGGGCGACAGCGTGCCACTCACGCTCGTTGCAGCGCTCAAGGTGCCTCCGCCTGCGAGCGTCGCGCCATTTGCCACCGTCACCGCGCCCGAGTTGTGTGTGCCATTGATGACGAGTTTGCCGCCGCTCACCGTCGTGCCGCCCGTGAAACTATTGCTGCCATTGAGGGTCCAAGTGCCCGCGTCATTCTTCGACACCGTGCCGAGTGTGTTCGCACCGGCACCGTCGAGGACGCCGCCGTTGATGACGCCATTCTCCGCGCCGCGCAGGTCGAGCGAGCGGCCCGTGAAATTGGGCGCGACATTGCCCTGAATCGTCAGCGTCCCCGCGTTCGATGTGATGCGCGTGCTGCCCGCGCCGCCGCTCAAGGTGACGCCACTACCGATCTCATTGTCACCCGCTTCGTTGATGATCGCGCCATTCGGATTGCTCGTGGAAATGGCGATTTGCGCAGGCAGCACCACAGCGCCCGCGGAGCCATCAAGCCGCAGCGCCGACGTCGCGGAAGTCGCAGTCACACTCTTCGCTCCCGCGCCAAGCTGCGCCGCATCCGTGATGCGCAGCGAGCCGCTGGCGATCGTCACCCCGCCCGTGAAGCTGTTGTTGCCCGAAAGACTGACCACGTCCGTCAGCGCCGGGCCGTTGATGTTGAGTGCGCCCGCGCCGCTGATATCGTTCGGCACATCCACCGTGCCCGTGCGGTCGAAGCGCAGCGTCGCGCCGCTCGCGATGCTCACCGCGCCGCTGCCGAGCGTGCCGCTCGCGCCGTCGTTGCCGATTTGCAACGTGCCCGCGCTGATCGTCGTCGCACCCGCGTAGCTGTTGTTGCCCGCGAGGATCAGCGTGCCGGAACTGCCCGCGCGAGTGACGCCGCCGCTGCCGGTGATCGCGCCATTGAAGACAAACGTCGCCGTGCCGCTGGCATTGAAAATCACGTCATCGTCGAGCGTGATGCCGTTCGCCACATTGATGCGAAAGCCCGCCGTCGCGCCCGCGAGCGCGATGCTGGGCGAGGTCGCGCCATTGCGCACGAGCCGCAATGGATTGCCATCCACATTCACCACCGTCGTCGCCGCGCCCGTGCCGGCGAAGGTGAGCTTGTTCGCATCGGTAGTGCCGGCGAGATCGTTGCTGGCCGTAATCGTCGTCGCCGCCAATGTCTGCCCATTGAAAAACTGAATCTCCGCACCGCGACCGCTGACCGGCGCGACGCTGCCCTGCCAGTTCGCCGCCGTGCTCCAGCTCCCGCTCGTGGTGCTCGTCCAGTTCGTGATGACCGGCGACGCGCCGATGGTGATGACCGCCGCGTTGCTCGTCGCGCCATCGCCATCGGTCGCGGTGAAAGTGAAACTCTGCGCTCCGACAAAGCCACTCGTCGGCGTGAAGCGCGCGGTGAAGCCATCCGGCTGCAACGCCACCGTCCCGCCGACCGCGCCGCCGACGGCAAACGTGAGCTGCGTCACCGGCGTCCAGTCGTCCGTCGCCAGCGAGCGCAAGTTCACATCCACCGCTGCGCCGCCAATGCTGTTCGCGCCGCTGTTTTGCACTGCGGGCGGTTCGTTTTGCGCGGTCAGATTCCAAGTGCTCAGCGCGGTGATCGTGGGCGTCGTCGCGGGCGGATTTTCTCCCGGCGCGAGCGGCACGAACCACACGGCGAGCGTCGTGCTCGTGACGCCCGTGAGATTGATCGCCAGCTTGCTGTAAGTGGTGTTCGGGTTGTTCTCCGCCGGGTTCGGCGAAGTCGGCAGAGGCACGGCCGCACGCATGCTCCAGGTGCCGCCGCCGCTCACTATTTTTCCCCAGAGCCGCTCGGTGCCGGAGGTCAGCGTCACGCTCGTGCCATCGCCGCTGATCGTCGCCGTCGTGCTCGTGTTCACAAAATGCGCGAACCACCACGCCGTGCCCGCGCTCGGCAGCACGATCTCATCCTGCACCAGCACCTGCTTGCGATTGGCAAACAACTGGATGCCGCGCTGCACCTTCGTCACGCCCGTGATGTTGTTGCTCAGATCCCACACGCCAAAGCTGCGCTGGCCGTTCTGCGCCGACTGGTAGTTCAGCATCGGCGCATACGGCGCATTCCAGATGCGGTCAGGATTCGCGCTCGGATTGATGATGAGGCAATTGTGCCCCTCCGCGCGCCAGCGGTAGTAGTCCCAGCGATCCGCGCCGTTGGGGTTGGGCGTGGTGACGTTATGATTCGGCACACCGTAGTCTTCGCTGCTCAGATCGACGAACCAGTTCACGCCGCGCGCGGTGAGTTGAAAGGTGCCGCTCTGCAAATGCCCGTGACTGTCATACGTGCCGCCCATCCCGCCGACGAAGGTCGCCTTCGAGTCCGTCCAGTTCTGTCGCATCGTCACCACCTCCGCGAAATCACCGCCCGAGCTGTCCGCAGGGCCGCGGAAGGCCGTGTCAGGATTGAAGCCCGAAGCCGCGGGCGAGAGCGTCGTCTCGGGCAAGGTCAGCGCATTGAGCGGGCTGTTGCCGATCTGCCTGCTGTAATCAAACGTCTCCAGCGCATTGAAGCGACGAGCAAACCAGTTTGCCCAGCCAATCGCCGCCTCGCTGCCCGTGCCGATGTCCGAGAAAGTGAAACGCTGACGTGTGTTGCTCGCGATGGTCAGCGGCTCCTTCGCCGTCGCCGATATGCCGACGATGCGGCTGAGGCCAAAGGTGCTGCCCAGCGCCATCTCCATCGCGGGCATCGCCTGCCCGAAATCCCACTTTGTAAGAATGCCGTAGCCCGTGCCTTCATACCACGCGCCTGCGTTGGCGTTCCACTTGTCCACCTTGGAGTTAAGCCGCGAGATAGCGCTGCCGATCTTACTCTCCGCCGCACTTTCATTCACCAGACCCACCGCCAGCGTCGCCATCAGATGCCCTGCATTGATGATCACGCCGATGTTGTTCGTGTAACTATCCGTCCAGCCGGGATTGAAGCCCTTGTTAATCATGCAGCTCGTCATCTCGTCCTTTCGCGCCTGCGACCAATACGGATAGAGCCAGTCGTAACCGATCGCGATGACGCCATCCTCCACGCCTTTCCAGGGATCGGTCCAGTCGCCGTGGTCGATGCTGTATTTAATGTTAGTCCATGCGGCCTCGGCATAGGTAGCCGCCTCCGGAGTGCCTAGTTTCATCCAATAGGCGAAAGCCAGCCGCTCGATCCGGTCCTGATTTCCACGTTGAATCATCGGCGACGTGGTGGTGGCGGTGATGTCACCGTTGGCAGAGCTGATCACGGCCGTCGCACGGGATTTCGCCTGGCTGGAAACGGGGCTGTCATACTGCTGCTTCATCCAAGTGAAGCGCTCCCGCGAGACGCCAAGCCGAGGATGCTCGGTGGCCAGCGTGTTGAAGAAGTTCGAGGTCGAAGGCTGCGCCGTATCCACGCCCGGCATCATCAACACCGTGCCCGGAATAATGCTGAACGCCGCATCCCCCGGCTGTTTCCAGCCAACGCTCCAGTGATCCGCGCCCGTGTCTTCCTTGTGCAACAACTCCACATAATACCGCTGCCCCGCGACCAACGTGCGCGGAGCGGACTGCTGCGAGGCATTCGCCGCGAAATCACGAAACGCCGTCGCCGTCGTCGTGCTGGCGATGAGCGCCTTGTTCGCCGAAGTCGCATCCGTGCTCAGGTAAAGCTGCACCACTTCATCCCCACTCACCGCAAACGTATAACTGCCGCTGACCGGAGCCCGAATGAAGCCCGTGACGCGCGTGCCAAACGAGTCCTCCCAGTTCTGCGCAATGCACTCAAACGACGTGATGAACTCGCGCGATGCCGGCTTGTTCGGGTAGTTCGCATTCGAGGTCATCGTGCTGATGCTCGCGCCCGGCAGCCCTGTCCAAACCTCCCGCATCAGCGAGCCACCATTCGGAACCTCCGTCGTCGGATACAGCCGATTCGTCGGCACCACCTGTTTGATTTGCGAAGCCGAAGCCCACTCCAGCTTCACCGAGGCATTGCCCGTCTGCTGAATGAACTCCAGCCGCACATTCACCCGATGCCCCGCCTTCATTCGAATCTGCCCGCGCATCTCCCCCGTGCCTTGGAAGAAGGTGCGCTGCACAATCAACTGGTCATCCACCCAAAGCCGCGCCGCATCATCCGCGGTGACGAAGAACGTATAAAGTTCCGAGTAACCCGCCTCGATCTGCCCCGACCAAGCAATCGAGTAAGTCGTCGCCGCCGTGATCGCCGTGCCGGAGGGAATGGCCGCGCCGAAGTTGAAATTGATGCTCGCATCCGTGCGCGTGGTGACCGCAGTGACGAAATCCGTGGCATCGTAGTATTTGCCAGTGAGACCCGTGCCCGTCTGAGCCAGCGCGGATGTGGTGAGGAAGATGAGCAGCCAGAGAAACTTCATGGCAGAACCTCCTCGGTGACGCTCACGCTCACATCATCCACGAACTGCGCCGGGAACCACTCATTGGCTGGAACCACCGGCAAGCGATACCCAGCAATGCCGATGACAAGCATCCGAGCCTGCGGCGGCACTCGCAGCGTGAGTTCACCGGCCTCCCAGGTCGCCGGATTCTCATCCACTTCGACTATCGTCCGAGCAAAGGCCAGCGGCACACTCTCGCTGTAGCGTTGCTCCCATAGTGCTTTGGGATCAGCATTGCCGTCATCTCCAGCGACCGCAGCAATGTGAAAGCGGGCCTGCTTATCCGTGTCTGCATTGAACCAAGCCCGAATCCTGACCGTGCGTGCTCCATTGCCCGGCAGCACGATGACCTGCCACAGGTCCGAAGCCATGTTCTTGCTGCCGGCGAAATCACCGGTGGTGGATGCGGCGAGGAATTTCAGCATGTGCCGACCTTCACGCGGACGGACCCGGCCCTGCGCCTCCACAATGGCGCAAGGATCGCCCGACCATTGGCCGGGCCGCTGTGGCACACTGCTGCTAGGAATCGGAGCGCCCCCTTCAAAGCCCGCATCCGCGAGCGGCACCTCCAGCACGCGCGGCGACTTCACCGAAGCAAACGCCCACACCGCCGTCGCACTGAAGACCCCAATGACCAGCCCCGCCGCCGCCGCCGCGAGCGGACGCAACCAAAAGAACCTTCGCGCCGGGGCACGCTCCGCGGGCACCGACTGCGCGTCGGCCACCGCTGCAAGTGCGACGTCGAGATTCATGCAGTCCAAAAACACGGCGCGCAGGTCTGGATCTTCGAGCAATTGGGCTTCCAGCGCGGATGCTTCCTCCGGCGTGGCGAGTCCGTCGATGTAGCGGTGGATGAGTTGGTTCCAGTCTGGTTTCATGCGAGTTCCTGTCGGTTGATTTCGCGCCGCACGCAGTCCAGCAGCGCCTGCCGGATGCGATGGAGCACCTTGTAGAGTGACATCGGCGTCTGCCCTCGCTGCGCGGCGAGTTCGTCCATACGCGTGCCGGTGGCATAGGCGGCGAGCACGAGTTCGCGTTGCTGCGAGGTGAGTTTTTGCAAGCAGAGGTCCAGCGCCTCACGCTGCGCATCGTGCCGCACGTCCGCGGCAGCGGCTTCGTCTGCCAGCCGCGTCAGCAATTTCTCATCGAAGACATGGCGGTCCCGCGCGCGGTCGCGGAGAAACGTGAGCACCTCAATCCGCACGACTCCGAAGGCCCACTTGCGGAAATCGCGCGTGCCATCGAATTCACCGAACTTCTGCCAAAGGACCACCGCCACCTCCTGCATGACCTCCGACGCATCCGCGCGCGAAGGCAGCAGCGCCCGCACCAGCGTCCGCAGAGCGGGTTCATGCTCGGCGAAAAGACGCAAGTATTGGTGATGATGGGTGTCGTCGGGGGAAGCCATGGGACTGCAATAGGCTATCTCCCAAAGTCCGTCGCGTTTGCCGGTGAAAGTCTCGGAAAGTGGAGGCTGCCTCGCATTCGTCCTTCAACGGCAAAAAAGACGATCCAGCCTCACAGACTCGGCAGACAGCGAGGCTATGGCCTCGTCACCTTCAAATGCACAAAGCGTCGCGTGATGCCGCTGCCCGCAGGCACGGAAACTTTGATCTGCTGCGTGGTGCCGTTGTCGCTGAGGATCACGGGGGCGCTCAAGCCAGTCGTGCTCCAGTCGTTTGCCAGCGTATCGCTCCACTCGACGGTGCAGGTCACATCGGTGGCGGACTTGTTCTTGGTGTAGATGAAGTCGAGGGTCGTGGCGGTCTTGGTGACGGATGTTGGAACGGGATCGCTCGTGTTGGGGTTCATCGCGGTGGCGCGTTCGAGGAGATTTGGGATGCCGTCGCCGTCGGGATCGGCGAGGTCGCCGGCGATGAGCGGGTTGTTAGCGTTGGTGCCGAAGTTCGTGCTTTGCCACGTCTGCGTGGGCGTGGGTGTGAGGCGGGTGAGGACGACATCGTTGCCGGTGCCGCCGATGTAGCTGATACGCCACCATTGGGCGTCTTCGTAAAACTCCGCGCCCTCCGGCAGGCCGGTGAAGGTGCCGGTAATGGCGGCGGTGCTGCCGCTGTTGTCGATGATGCGGAAGGTGCTGCTGGCGGCGAGGCCGGGTGCGGCGACGAGGTCGAGCGTGCCCGCGAGCGCCACCGTGCTCGTGGCATTGGTGAGGCGGAGCTGATCGTATTGCGTGCCGGCGGTGGTGCCATTGATGCGGACGCGCACGGTGCCGGCGGCGTTCGTGGTCAGGCTGCCGTTCACGGTGCGCGTCCCTGTCGTCGATCCGAGCGTGAGGGTGCCGCCCTCGACGGTCACACTGCTGCTGAGGCTGCCGGCCAGATCGAGCGTGCCGGCCTGCACGGTGGTACCGCCGGTGAAGGTGTTCGCGCCGCTCAGCGTGACGGTGCCGCTGGTCGTCTTCGTCAATGCGCCGGTGCCGCCGAGCCGCGCGCTCACGGTCCCGCTGCGCACCTCATAGCTCGCGCCGGCGAGGAATTGTGCGGAAGTGCCGGTGCTGTTCACGATGCTGCCTCCTACGAGGACGACCGGGCCGAGCGTTTCGCTGAAAGCGTTCAGGTCGAAGACGGCGACGGTATTCACGGTCACATCCAGCGAGCCGCTGAATCGCTCACTGGCTCCGAGTTTCAACGTGCCGCCTTGCAGATCCAGCGCACCGGTCGTCGTCATGGCACCGGCTACGGTGAGCGTTCCTGCGCCTTGTTTGATGTAGTTGCCGGTGCCGCCCCAGTTGTTCGTCGCCGTGCGGTCGATGGCTTCGTCGTAGATGAGCGTGGCGTTGTTCACGACGGCTCCCGGAAGCGCGGCGAGGTTCGTGATGAGCGTGCCTTGCGAGACGGTGGTGGTGCCGGTGTGCGATGCGAGACCATTGAGCCGCAGCGTGCCCGGGCCGGTTTTTGACAAATCACCAGCGCCCGTGATTGCGCCGTTCATGATCGTGGTGCCGCTGCCGCCGAAGCTCAGCGCGAACGCGCTTGCGGTGGTGTCCACGCCGGTCGTGAGCGTGAGCGTGCCCGTGCTGGCACCGCTGCCGATCCTTGCCGCGGCGTCCATCACGAGCAGTCCGCTGAAGCTCACCGAGCTGTTGTCGTCGACATCCAGCGCGCCCGAAGTGCCCGCCTCGCCATTGCCTGCGAGACGGACGGTTTCTGCGCTCGTGAAATTCACGCCGCCCGCCAGCGCCAGCGTCGCGCCGCTCGCCACCGTCGTATTGCCGCCGGTCGTGCCGAGCGCGCCGCTGTGAGTGACGACGAGTTCACCATTTTGAATGTCCACCGTGCCGGTGAAGGCGTTGGCATTCGTGAGCCACGCGGCGCCTGCGTTCACCTTGACCACGTTCGCAAATCCCGCGCTGATGCTGCCGCCGACGGTCACGCGCCCATTGCCCGCGAGTGTGAGCTGACGGCCCGTGGCACTGCTCGTCAGCGCGCCATTGATGTTCAGCGCCGCCGTCGCCGCCGTGCTGTAGTTGGCAAAGGTGAGATCGTTCTGCGCCTGGATGGCGGTGTTGATGGTCTGCGCCGTGGTCACATCACCATTCACCACGATGCCGCCCACGCCGGTGCCGGATGCCAGCGCGCCGAGCAGGAACTTGAACGAACCCGCTGCGAGCGTCATCGGCGGGCATTGCGGCGTGGTGAAGTAGAGTTCCTTCACGCCTTTGTCCGATAAAAGGGAGACCGTCGTGCGCGTCGTCGCGCCATTGAACACCGCCGCTTCGCCCGAGCCCGGCACACCGTCCGGCCCCCAGTTCGTCGTCGTTCCCCAGTTGCCGTCGAACGCTCCGGTCCAACCCGGCTTCATCCACACGCGCACACTCGCGATATCCATGCTCGAGCCATCCATCAGGGGCCCCGGCGTGCCTGCAAACGAAATGACCTTCGTGCTGAACATCACCTGCATCGGCGTCATGCCCTCATAGGCTGCAAGCTGCGACGCCGTCATCGTGCGGGCGAGTGCCCCGTCCCAATACCATCGCAGCACGCCATCCGTCCCCCACTCGAGTCCGACGGTGTGATAGCCGGGATGGATGTCCGCCACTGTCTGCGTCGCACCGCTGGAGACATGCGTTGGTTTCCAGTCGTGGACCGTCATGTGATTTTCGTCGTGAAAGTGCGCCTCGGTGATGTCCATTTCGAGCACATCCACATTGTTGCTGTGACTGAACGGCGTGTAGAGCCAGAAGGCATTGTTCAACCCGTCGCTGCGCCCAATCTGCATCACCGTCTCGAAGTAGCCAAAGCGCTGCATGAACTGCGACGTGTAGAGCCCGCCCTCGTCCCAGCCCGTGCCGTTCGCCGTCGTGGCGAGATGAAGCTGTCCGCCGCTCACGACGTTATTCGGTCGGCCGGCATACACCGACCACGTCGCCGCGTCGTAGGCCGTGCCGTCGAACTCATCCGCAAAAGTCACCTGCGTGTAGTCCGGCAGCGGCTGCTCATTCAGGACGAGCTGCACCGCGTCCGCGACGACCCATCCGTTTGCGCCATTGTTGCGCATGAGCACATTGCCACCCGTGCCCGCGGCGAAGTCGAACGCACCGAGCTTCACCCACGTGCCGCCATTGGCCTGCTCGTTCATTTTCAGGAAAGTCGTGCCGGCGGTCGAGTTCACCTCCACGCGCACGTTCGTCGCGCGGCTCGCATCCGACGACCAGCGCAGATACACATCGTAGCGTCCGGCAAAAGGCAGCGTCGGCGTGAAGCGCACGCTCTTCCCGCCAGTCGCGCCCGTGTTGCCGTCGAGCAGATAATTGGTGCCGTAAAACCCCGCGACGGCGGAGCTCGCAGACCACGCGCCGGTGATCGTCACGCCAGTCGCGTCCGCATTATCCACCACGATCGCCGGAGTCGTGCTGATCGTCAGCGACACAGCGCCTTCGCCCGTGCCGTCGATCGCCGTCACCCGGTAAAAGTAACGTGTGCCCGCAGTCACTGTCGTGTCAGTCAAGCTGGTGACGGTGGGCGAACCCACCGCGCTGAATGGCCCATTCGCCGCAGTAGCCCGCTTCACGCTGTAGCTCGTCGCACCCGTCGCGGCATTCCACATCAATCCCACCTGCCCCGCGAGCGACGGAGCCGTGAGCGCGAGATGCGCAGGAGGCGGCGGAGCGGCGTCAGCGAAACCGCCGAGCAACGCAACGATCGCTAAGATGAGCACAAGGGTAGGCGGAAAGGAGCTGCGGTGCATGCGTCAAGGGAAGGGCGTCATTTCTACCACAACTCTGCACAGAAGCGACCACGTGTTGCTCGCGAAAGTCTGGTATGCATGAGGACTCATTGCCGAATCTCTTTTCGATGCACGACAAGCGGCTCATCGCCGCAATTTTTCACCAGCTCATGTCGATGTCGCCGGTGTCGAGCTCGGGTTTCTGGGAATTGGCAAACATCCTATCTCACAATTGCCCTGTCCCGTTCTCTATCGGCATCCATGAGCGTGGACTCGGCGGCGAACGCGGTCCGCGCCAGCAGCGCGAGCAGGAAAGAAAGGCAGCGGTTCATTTTACGGCGATGCTCTTCCACCGCGCGACGCTCGGCGGGCGCAGGGTTTTCAGGGACTCGATGTTTTGGTAAAGGCGCAGGGTGACTTCGCGCCCCGCGTAGGCGGTGAGATCCGCTTCGATGGTCTTCCACTCGACCTTGTCGGGAGCGCCGACGATGGGCTGACTCAGCACCTCCTTGTTGTTGACGTTGATGCTCAGTTCCCAGGCGCGTCCGCGATCGGCGGCGACCTCGACGACGAGATGCGGCGTGCCGGCGGGGAGCTTCAGTTTTTGCGTCAGCACGAGTCCGCGGATCATGCTCGCCGGCCAGGTGACGAGCACGCCATCGTCGAGCCAAGTGCCTCCGTAGCCGCTGCGGCCGCCGATGGTGGTGCCGAAGCCCGCGCGTTCGAGCGTCCACCCCGGCTGCCAATACTGCGTGAGGTCAGCGAGGGTGAAGCGTTCGAGCGGCTGTGTGTGCGGGGCTTCCGGGACGATGACCAGCGTTTCGCCATCGAGTTTGGCGCCGTGTGCGAGGAGCATCTTTTCGCCGAGCGCCGCGGTGCGCTGGCCGAGCGCGGAGATGCTTTCGTCCACGGGCGGCAGCGGCAGGTCGCCCATCTTGTCGCCCTGGATGCGGTCGTTCCACGGCTCAACGAGATGCTTCGGAATCCCCTTCAATCCATGCATCGCGCCGAGCACGGCGAGGGCTCCGGCGGCGGTGCAATCGGCGTCGGTGTAGTCCGTGATGCTGCAGGCGACGTTCAGTGTTTTCAGAAAATCGGCCTCGCCAAACCACAGGCTCAACGCGACGCAGCCGCCATTCGGCACCGCGTTGTTCGTGCCGGGATACACCAGCGTCCACGGCTCGATCACGCGACGCTCGATTTCCGCCATGCTCTTGCCCGCGTCGGCGAGCGCGATGATTTGATCGAGGCACTGGCGATACGGCGACTCGGAGTGAATGAGAGTCGCCGCTTCGCGCACGACCTTGCGCGGATCCCTTTCCACGAAGGCCAGGCTCACCATGCTCGCGATGAACACCGCGCCATCCACGGCCTCGGCGTAGCCATTGAGGTGGCCAAACTCACGCGCGAGCTGAGCCGCGAGGTTTGGGCGACCCGGCGCGATCAGGCCGTAGATTTCCGCGCTGAACTGCGGCCCGATCGTCCACCACGAATGGTTGTAGCGCGGGTGGCCGGTATCCGGCGGGAGGATGCCCCGCGCCATGAGAAGACGCGCTTCCTTGCTCGAACCCCACGTGCCACACACGTCCTTTTGCCACTGCTCGCCGAGTTGCTGCACGGTCAGGCCTGGCCCGTGTTTTTCAAACGCCCGCAACGCGCTCATCTCGTAATACCAATCGTCATCCACCCACGCGCGGTCGCGGCTTTTCGCAACCTCGTGGAGCCACTCGACCGATGCCTTCCGGTGTTCGTGCGAGAGGCCGATCTCCACGCCGATAATTTGCGCGATCCAAGCCGCGTGCGCGCGGTCGGCGTAGTCGGCGCGGGTGAGCCGCAGCGGCTCGGCGGATCGGGCCGTGAGGGTGAGGATGATGGCGAGGGCGCAGTGCAATGGCAGATGTTTCATGGCTTGGCGGGGGGATTGTTGCGGGTGGAGCGAAATTGCACCCATCGCCAGAGCGAGGAGCAGGACGGGGTCTTCATGATGGAGTCAGGTTTCCATCCGCATCGAACGAGACTTCGTGCGGTGCGCTGAGCGGGGTGAGTGCGGAACGCTCGCGCACTTCGTTCCAGAGCGGCTCGGAGATTTCCATTTCGGCGAGCGAGAGGGTGTCGGCGATGCGGGCGATTTTTGCGGAGCGCGGATCGGCCAGCGGCAGCGAGGCGAGCATACGCTCGATGGCTTCGCGGTCAGTGTCGAAGGCGATGGGAATCTTGGCGCTCTGCGGGGTGAGCGCGGTGAGGGAATTGATCGCCGTGACGCGCGCGTCCATCTCGCGGATGAAGCGCGCAGTGGTGCCGTCGGCCATGCCGATGCCGATGGCGTTGCCATGCGTCTCGGGCGTGAGCCCGCGGACGAAGATGCGGCGGATGAAGGGCGCGGTGCGCTCGCCGCGCATGGGCAGGCTGTCGTAGCCGTGGATGCTGCGGTTGATGACATTCGGGTCCATGCCCGCGCCGCTGATGTTCTTGCCGATGCGATCGACGATGAGCAGGTCGATCTCGTCGAAGGGCAGCAGTGGCATCAGCGCGCGGGCTTCGGCGAGCAGCGCGTCTTCCGCGGTTTCCATTTCCTCACGCGGGATGACGAGGAGGCGCGCGGTGTCGTGGAATTGATCTTCGAGAATGGCGACGCCGCCGAGCACCGGCGCATTTTGCAAAAGCACGCCGGCCATCGCGCGGATCGTGCGCTCGTAGCCGAACTGGGTCGCGGCGAGGTGCATCGCGGTCGCGCCGGTGCGTTTGCCGAGGCCGATGACCGACATCTTCAAAAGCCCGCTGCCGAGTGTGCCAAAGAAATCCGTGTGCGGCTTGATGCGATTCACGAGCACGATGCCGTCGGCGGCGAGCGCCTCCGTGCTGCAAAAGACGGGGACGCCATCGCCGGTCGTGCCGAACTGCCTCACTTCGAGCGAAGCGCGGATCGGCACGCCCATCGCCGCCTCGGTGATGCCGTAGCTGGCGAGCACCTCGCACTGCCCCTCCGGCGTCGCGCCGCCGTGGCTGCCCATCGCGGGGATGATGAACGGCTGCGCGCCTGCCGCGCGGAGTTGTTCGAGCACAATCGCGACAATCTCCGCCAGATGCGTAATGCCGCGGCTGCCGACACCGACGGCGATGCGCGCACCCGGCTGAATGCGCGGGCGCAATTTCTCGAACTCCACGCCGAGTGTGGCGCGAAGATCGAGAGTCGGCGTGAGCGCGAAATTCTGTCGGACGCGGAGGATGCGAGGGAGCGGGCTCATGGCGTTGTAGGCGGAATGCACTCCTTGATGGTCTTCGGCACCGGGGTCCATTTCTCGCGCTTGAGGAGCGCCTGCTCGGCCTGCGCGATGAGGTCGAGCGAGATGCAGTGGCGTCCGCCCTCGAAGGGCGTGCCGAGCCAAGCGTCGAGGATGGCGAGTGCTTCCTCGGTGCTGGTGATTTTTCCGCCGAGGCAGAGCAGGTTCGAGTCGTTGTGGGCGCGCGTCATTTTTCCCATGTGCGCGCTCGTGCAGAGCGAGGCGCGCACGCCGGAAAATTTGTTCGCGATGATGCTCATGCCGATGCCGGTGGAGCAGATGAGGATGCCGCGTTGCGCTTCACCGCGCGAGACCGCACCGGCGACCTGCTCGGCGAAGAGCGGGTAACGGACGATGTCGGGCGAGTCGCTGCCGATGTTGTGAAAAGCCACGCCGCGCTGGGTGAGGTGTGCGGTGACGGCGAGTTTCAGATCCAGTCCGCCGTGATCGTTGCCGATCCAAATGGGGTTGGTGTTCATGAGGTTTTCAGCAGGTTTTCACGCAAAGGCGCAAAGGTGCAAAGACCGGAGATTGCACGTCATAACTTTGCGTCTTTGAGTGAGCCATTCTTTCTTCCTTTCACGCGGCTGCCGCGTGAAACGGCAGGGGTTGGATTTTGCGGATGCCTGCGCAGATGATGGCGAAGGCGACGAGGTGCAGCACGCCGGTGAAAATAAAGGGCATCGTGTAGTCGCGGCCCGTGGTTTCGAGAATGCGCCCGACGATTTCCGAAAAGAGCGCGGAACCGCCGGCCTCGGCCATGCCGATGAGTCCCGCCGCCGAACCGACGATGCGCGAGGGAAACAAATCCGGCGTGAGCGTGTGCATGATGACGGACCAGAATTGATGCCCGCAAAACGCCACGCACGCGAAGCCGACGGCGACATACGGCGTGCTGGTAAAGCGCGGCGAAAACGCGATCACCAGCGCCGCCGGCAGCAGCGCCGCGCTGAGGCCAAGCGAGATTTTACGCGCGGCATTCAGCGATTTGCCGCGCCGCATCAGCCACGAGGAAAACCAACCGCCCGCAAAGCTGCCCAGTCCCGCGAACGCATACGGCACCCATGCATACCAGCCGATTTCCTTGATATTGAAATGCCACACATCGCCGAGGTATTTCGGAAACCAGAAGATGAGAAAGAACCACGGCCCGCCCGTGAGGAAGCGCGCGAGCATCAGCACCCACACTTCGCGGATGCCGAGCAGGCTGGCCCACGATTCGCTCGCGCCGGTCGCGCTCTGGCTGCCGACGCCCGCTGCGAGCAGATACGCCTTTTCCTCCGCGCCGACGAATGGGCACTCGCGCGCCGGACGATAGATGAACGCCCACGCTGCCGCCCAGATGACGCCAATCCCACCCGTCGCGATGAACGCCGCGCGCCAGCCCCACGTCACCGCCAGCCACGCGACGACTGGCGGCGCGAGCGTCGAGCCGAGCGCGGAGCCGGTGTTGAAAATCCCAATCGCGAACGAGCGCTCCTGCGGTGTGAACCATTCGGAAACTGCTTTCGCCGACGCCGGAAATCCGCCGCCTTCCGTGAAGCCGAGAAAAAACCGCGCCGCGATCAAGCCCGCCGCCGTTGCAATAAGCGAATGCGCCGCGCAGGCCAGCGACCAGCTCCCCGCGATGAGCAGGTAGCCCCAGCGCACGCCGACTTTATCCACCAGCCAGCCGCCGCCCGCATACATCAGCGCGTAGCCGAGCAGGAACATCGAGGTTATGCGGCCATACTGCGTCTCGCTGATGACGATCTCCTTTTTCACTTCGCCCACGACGACGGCGAGCGTCTGGCGATCGATGTAATTGATCGCCGTGATCGCCGCGAGCAGCGCCGCAATCACCCACCAGCGATAGCTGCCGCGCGGTTTCATTCGTCGCGCATCGCTTCCTCGATGGGCCACTTGAGCCCGGCCGAGATGCCGCCGTCGACGAAGAGGACCTGCCCGGTCATGTATGCCGACGCCTCGGACGCGAGGAAGATCGCCGCACCGACAAGATCGCCCGGCCCGCCGAGGCGCACGAGCGGCGTGTTCGCCCTGCCCCATTCCTGCATCACGGGGTTCGCCCAGATGTGTTTGTTGAAATCGCTGAGGATGAAGCCCGGCGCGATGGCGTTCACGCGCAAGCCGCGCGGGCCCCACTCCATCGCCAGCGCGCGCGTCATGTGGCCGAGCGCCGCCTTGCTCGCCGCGTAGGGCACCATCCAGTGCAGCGGGGCAAAGTTGTTCAGCGAGGCGATGTTGATCTGATTGCCGCTGCCGCGCGCGAGCATGGGGCGCCCGACCGCCTGCGAGAGCAGGAATGCGCCGCGAAAATTCACGTCCATCACGAAATCGAAATCCTCCTCGGTCAGCGCCTCGGCGGCCTTGCGGCGATTCACGCCTGCGACATTGATCAGCACGTCGATCCGTCCGCATTCCGCGATGATGCGATCGACCGCCGGCTGAATCTGCGCGGCGTCACCGACATCGCACGCCAGGCCGGAACACCGTCCGCTTTTCGCCGCCGCGATCTCATCCGCGGCCAGCCGCGCACTGGCTTCGTCGCGCCCTGTAACGACGACCGTCGCCCCGCGCTCGCAAAATCCCTCCGCTAGCCCGCGCCCGATGCCGCGTGTGCCGCCGGAAATGAGGACGACCTTCCCCGCGACGGAAAAAAGTGGATCGTTCACGCGCGTGCCTCCGGCTTGATCTGAAAGACGCGCACCGATTGGAGAACGTGCTCGCGGAGCAACGCCTCCGCCTTCGCGGGCCGCTTCGCGCGGATAGCTTCGAGCAGGGCCCGATGAGCACGCACGCTCTCCCGGATCTTTGGCATCGAAGCGCAGAAGACCATGCGGCAGAGCTGCACCTTCACATCCAGCCGCCGAAGCGTGTCGGCGAGATGGAGGTTGCCGGAGAACTCCGCGAGCAGCAGATGAAACCGGCTGTCCGCGCGAAACACTTCCACCCGATCTCCGCTCTTAAGCTTCGCCTCGCACGCCGCCGCCGCCTGCACCAGCGCCTCGACCTCACCCGCCTCCATCCGAGCCATCGCCAGCCGCAGCGCGAAGCACTCCAGCTCCCCCCGTAGCGCCGTGATCTGCCGCAAATCCTCCTCGTCAAACGACGCCACCTCCAACCCGCACCGCGGTCGCACGACCAGCACACCCATCTCGGCCAGCCGCCGAACCGCCTCGCGCACCGGAGTCCGGCTCACGCCAAAGTCCGCCGCAATCTGATCCTCGGTCACCTCGGTTCCGGGAGCCCATCGGCCTTCGCTCACGGCGGCAAACACATGCTCCACGACGCGATCGACCAAGCCGGGATGCTGGTCCGAGGCGATTGCGCCCAATACCCCGGCACTGTTTCGCCGAGCCGGGGTTCGCATGGACGTTGGAGATTGCATATTGCATACAATCATAAAAACCGTGGCGGCGCGGCAAGCGCTATTTCAAGGCTTCGCCGCCTTGAGGCTGAGCGGGCAGATGCTGCCGCGCAGGCTGAGCCTCACTGCATTCTCAGCCCGGCGCACCGGTGTGACGGGCTCTGGCCATCCCCCGCGGTCGGCGATCGTCGTGATGGCGGTTCATGGGGGGTGATTTTCACAGACCAATCAGCAACCTGCGCGAGAGCCTGCTTCAACGCGACCGCTGGTGCTTGGCGGCAGGTTTGGGGTTTTCGGCGGTGCCTTCTTCCTTCACTTTGGCAGAACTGCTTTGCATCGCGCCGCAGTCGATTTTTCCAACGGCGGGACGCAACGCCCCGAAAAGGTCGAGGCCGTGCGTCGCCTTCACCGCAGCGCTGGAGCTGAAACTTTCCACCGCCGGCAGCGCAGAGGCGTCGCCATCGAAATCGAGCGCCAGCACGTTCGCGGCAAAGGCCGCGCTTGAGAGAAAGCTGCCGATTGCAGCGAGCGCGGAGAGGGGGAGAGCGGATCGCAAGGGCTTCATCATGCCGGGTGTGTTGGAGGACATTGAATTCATTCGACGTTGCCGAAGACGACAGGTTCAGGGTTGGACGGGAAAGGGAATCCCCAATCGCTCCGCCACGCGCCTGGGCCGCCGCAGGGCTTCCTCCATGCGCGCGGCTTCGTCGGCTCCGCGCAGGTCTTTGCATGCCGGATGCGCCTCGGGCGAGGCGATAAGGCCGAGCGCGTGGAGCACATGCGCGGTGCTGTGCTTGTAGGCGGAGGCGCTCATCTTCGCATCGAGACGAAAGACTTGATCCTCCAGCGATTGAAACGCCTCGAAGACTTTATAGACGCGCGTGTCGAAGCGCCCGGTGCCGGTCTTGATCTTCTTCTGCGGTGCGTCGTCGTGCAGCCACATGTCTTTCGCCGCGCAGATCAGCGGCGCTCCGCTGACGGCGGCTCCGATGAGCAGCGGCAGGCCGAGCTTGATCGCCGTGGCGATGCCGAAGTCGTCGCCGCTGTGCGGCGCAAAATCGAGACCGAGGTCGCGGCACATCGCGGCCCAGTAGAGGAAGTGCGGCTCGTCGAGCGTGCTGATTTTTCCTCCGACAAATTTCGGATGCTGCGCGAGCTGGTGAAGCAGCCACGGACCAAACGGCCTCGCCCAAGGCACGAACGCCGGCTCCAGCGCGTGCACGATGCCGGGGCGGATGAGCCACTCGGCGATTCTGCAGTAGGCATCGCGGCACGGCTCGGGGTCGAGCGCGCTCAGCCAGCGCGAAGTCATCAGCATCACCTCGCAGTTCTCGTGCTGCTGCACGATGTCGATGAGCGGACGGTAGCGCTCGGCTTTGAAGGACGTGTCGTTTTCAGCGCCGCGGGCCGTCACACCGGCGATGAACTTCGCCGCCGGAAACTCCGCGCGAAAATGCCGCAGCACCTCAGCATAGAGCGCATCATCGAGATCGAAGATGTAGCCCGTATCCGCATTGAGCACGACGACGAGTTCCACACCGAAATGATCCGCCGCGCCCTGCATCCAGCGGATGCTCGCGATGAAACCGCCCCAGTCCGGCTTTCGATCGCGGAACGGCAGCAGCGCTGCGGCGCAGAGCCGGGCCTTGGTCGTATGATCGATCAGTGCCTCTTCACCGGCCCATGCCCACTTGGTGTCGAACCAGGGAGTCTTTGGCGTGAGGTCTTCGGGCTTCTCGATCAGGCGTTTCATGGGCGAGGCAGTGTGGGATTTGCTGTCGTGCGATTCAGCGGGCCGGCAGTTCTTCCACAGGCAGCCACTTCCGTTGCTCCCAGCTTTGCAGGCCCAGTTCGGCGAGCTGCACACCTTTGGCACCCTCGCGCAACGACCACGGGAACGGTGTGCCAACGACGACGTGCTTCAAAAATTCCTCCCACTGGATTTTGAAAGCGTTGTCGTAAGTCGTGCTGTCCGGCACTTCCTGCCAGCCGTTGAAGAAATGGATCGGCTGATCAATGTCCGGGTTCCAAGTCGGCCGCGGCGTGGTGCCGATGCTCTGCACCCAGCATTTTCGCAGGCCGACGATGGCGCTCCCGTGCGTGCCATCCACCTGCATCGTGAGCAAATCGTCGCGGCGCACCCGCACGGTCCACGAACTGTTGAACTGGCAGATCACTCCGCCTTCGCATTCAAAGGTCGCATAGCACGAGTCATCGCCGGTGCAGGCGTAAGGCTTGCCGCGCTCGTCGAGCCGTTTCGGAATATGCGTCGCGCCCATGCAACTCACGGCCTTCACTTTTCCAAACAGATCATCAATCACGTACCGCCAGTGGCAGAGCATATCCACGATGATGCCGCCGCCGTCCTCCTTGCGATAATTCCAGGACGGACGCTGCGCGGGCTGGTCGCCATCCTCGCCGGTGAAAACCCAATAACCAAACTCGCCTCGCACGCTGAGGATGCGGCCAAAAAATCCCTGGTCGCGCAGCGTGCGAAATTTGCGGATGCCGGAGAGCCACAGCTTGTCCTGCACCACGCCGTTCTTCACGCCCGCGTCCTCGCAGAGTTTCGCGAGCCGCAGCGCCTCCGCCGATTCCACCGCTGTCGGCTTCTCGCAATAAATCGCCTTCTTCGCCTTCACGGCCTTCTCGATGAAGCCCGCGCGTTGCAGCGTGCCGCTCGCGTCGAAAAAGATTTCGTCCTCGGGATTCGCGAGCGCCGCATCCACATCCGTGGTGAAGCGCGCAACACCCGTGCGCTCGGCCAGCGCCTTCAGCTTGTCGTGATTGCGGCCAGTGAGGATCGGATCGGGCATCAGGATGAGATCGTCGCCTACTTTCACGCCGCCCTGATCGCGGATGGCTTTGATCGAACGGATGAGGTGCTGGTTCGTGCCCATGCGTCCGGTGACGCCGTTCATGATGATGCCGATGCGTTGTGTTTTCATAGAAGTCGGAGAGTGGTGAGGGTTGGGTGCGATTGCGTAAAGGCGGGTGGGTGAACTAGGCAATCTCGGCTGGCTTCTCGGCTGGCTTCTCGGTGCATTGCGGCCACGCGCCTTGCGGCAGCGGCGGTGCATCCACGCCCGCTTTCGGCAAGGTGCCGGCGAGTTCCTGCCGCCAATGGGCCACATCGCCGGAAGGGCCGTAGCAGTAGATCATCCGCAGCGGCGTGTCGCCGAGGTTCGTGAGCTGGTGGAAGACGCCCGATGGAATATAGACCAACTGCCCCGTGGTCACGGTCTGCCGCTCTTCCCCGAGACACATCTCGCCGGTGCCTTCGACGATGAAATAGACCTCCTCCTGTTCCTGGTTGTGCCACGGCACCTGGCCGCCTTTGGGATCGAGCGTGACATTGCCCATCGCAAAGCCCGCCGCTTGCACGGGCGCGACTCCGCCGACGAGATTCTGCGTCCTGCGACGCGCGGGGTAGCGCCGGCCTTCGATTTTGCTTAGGTCTGAAATGGTCATGCGAAGCCTATGAAACTGCATTT
>JAYWEO010000297.1:0-5283 GCA_043779225.1 Prosthecobacter sp. | reverse complement strand
CGGCGTGAAGGTCAGGTTCGGCGCGGTGCCGGAGAGCGTGCCGTGCGCGGGACTCGAGGTGACATTGAACGTGAGCGGCAGCACGGGCACGTCGGGATCGGAGGCGGTCAGTGTGAATGCCGTCGCGGTATTCGTCGGCACGCTCACGAGCTGCGAGTCGGCGACCGGTGTGCCTGTCGCGACGTTCAGCGTCACTGTCGCGGGCGCGCTGGTGAGGTTGTAGCCGTTCGTGCAGGTGAAGGTGAAAGTGTCCGCGCCGTGGTATCCGATCGCGGGCGTGAAGCTCACATTCGGCGCGGTGCCGGAGAGGGTGCCGTGCGCGGGATTTGCCGCGACTGCGAAGGTGAGGGGAGAGACGGGCGTATTCGTATCCACGCCCGCGAGCGTGACCGATGCGGCGGTGCCGAAGCCCACCGCGACCGTCTGCGGCGTGGCCGTCGGCGTGGTGATGCCGGTGCTGGCGATCACGTCCACGTCATCAATATTCCAGCCCGACATCGCGGTGGCCGAAGCGGCGATCTGATAACTCCAGCGGATGTACACAGCGGGCTTGTTGTCCGCGACCGCAGAAATGTCGTACTGCACGAGCTGCCACGCGGAATCGGTGGTCGCCGCGGTGGTGCCGTTGTCCCACACGGTCGTCCACGTCGTGCCATTGTTGGAAACCTCCACCGTCGCGGATGCGAAGGGCTGGAAGTCCGTGTTCAGCCAGCGGCGGAAGCGCAGCTTCGACGCGACGTCGCCCGTGAGATTGATCGGCCCGAGCGTGAGGTAAAATGGCCCGCCGGGCGTCGTCGAATAGTTGCCCGAAAGATTCACGCCGAACACTTTCGTCCCCGTGAAGCCCGTGGTCGGATCGGCGAAAGTCCCGCTGCCACCGCCGCCGCCCGTGGGTGTGCCCCACGCCCATTCGCCCTGCCGCGTCCAGCCGGGATCGGCGGTGAGATTGTAGGTGAACGGCTTGCTCTGCACGAGCAGGGTCGCGCCGCGCGTGGTGTTGCCGGTGCCGTTGGTCGAGTTGGTGAAAGTGATCGTGTCGGCATACGAACCCTGCGCGAGCGCGTTTGCATTCGTGTTGATGGAAGCCGTCACCGTCGTGGTCAGCCCCGGATTCACCGTGCCGCTGCTGGTCGAAAGCGTGAGCCACGTCGCTGTCTTCGCCGCCGTCCAGCTCAGCGGTCCGCTGCCGCTGTTCGAGATTGTGAAGGTCGTGCTCGACGGCGTGAACGTGCCGCCCACCGGGCCGTTCGAGTCGAGGCTGCCTGCGGTGACGGACATCACCGGCGAGCCGCTGACGGTGAAATTCACCGTGCGCGACGTGTTGCCGTCGCCGGTGGTCGTGTTGTTGAAAGTGAGCGTCGCTGAGTATGACCCGACCGCCGTGGTGTTCGCGCTTGCCGTCAGGGTCAGCGTCATCGTCGTGTTCGCACCCGGAGCCAATGTGCCGCTGGTCGGTGTGACCGAGAGCCACGCCGCACTGCTTTGCGCTTCTTTCCAGCTCAGCGTCGTGTTGCCCGTGTTCGTCAGCGTGTAAGTCGCGCTCGTGGGCGTGAACGGCCCGCCGAAAACGCCCGAGAAACTCGTGCTGCCCGAGGGCGTGATCGCCAGCACCGCGCTGTCGTCGTCGAGGATATTGAGGTAGCTGATGCCCGTCTGATACGTCGCCGCCGATGCGCTGATGCCGACGGACTTCGCGCCGTTGAGCAGCGCGTCATTCTGCGGAGTGATGGTGAAATTCGCCGTGGTCTGCCCCGCGAGCACCGTGACCGAGGCAGGCACCGTCGCCCGGGAAGTGTCGCTCGAAGAAAGGCTCACCGTGGTGTCGGACACGGGCGCGGTGGGCAGTGTCACCGTGCCATTCACCGTCGCGCCGCCCTCTGTCGCGCTCGCCGGCACGCTCACGAGGATCGGCGTGAAGCTGAACGCCACCGGATCGGACGCGATGCCATTCGCGATCGCAGTCAGCGAATAGTTCCCCGAGGGAATCGTCTGCGGCACCGCAAACTCCGTGCTCACCGGCGTCGCGCCCGTCTGCACGCTCGTGCGGCTCCAGTTGAAAGTGCGCGCGCGATACACCGTGCCGCCGCCGCTCGTCAGCCGCACGATGGGATAGTTCGAGTTGTTCTGATTGTCGTCGCCGTAGCTCGATCCTTCCGAGATGCCGTTGAGCTGCGTGCCGACGATGTGGAATGTCCCGTCCGCATTTTGCGTCACCGTGGTGATCACCGGTTTTCCCGCGGCCAGCGGCACGCCATCGGGCTGGTAGCTGTACACCTGGCTGTTGAAATCCGAGTAGAGCGCCGTGCCATCCGGCAGGCACAGCATGGTGCCGTAATACGTCGGGTGATTCGTCCCGCTCGCCGGTGTCGGCGCAGCGGCGAATGTATTCGTGACGTAGTCGTACTCGTAGAATGTCGTCGGCGAAGGGAAGTGATTCGCGGAAGTCGGCACCGGCGAGACCGCGCAGAGGATCTTGCCATTCGAGAGCATCACCGCAGGTGCGTCCGGTGTTCCGGTGGCATTTGGAAGGTCCGGCCCTGCGACCCACGCTCCAGGGCTGTTGGTCCCCGACGGCGTGTAGATCGCGGTATGGCCGAGTGAGCCCAGGAAGAACGCCTTGCCATTCGGCAGCATGAAACCGCCGCCTGCCTCGAAGCCGTACGGATCGTAGAGCGCCACCGGCACCGTCGCGTCCGCCACCCATTGATTCAGCGAAGGAATGTAGCGCTCCGAGCTTGTCGAGCCGATGTTCACCGTCAGCAGGCTGTCGTCTGGCAGCTTCACCCACACCGCCTCGTTTTGGTTCCCCAGAATCGCGGGCCCCGTGGCCCAGGTGTTCGTCGCCGGATCCCAGATCACCGTGGTCAGGGAAGGGGATACCGGCGCGATGAGCACGCGGCCATCCGGCAAAATCTCCGAGCACGCGTCGCTGATCCCTGGGTTCGACGCAATCGGCGGAGCCATCGTCCACTTGTTCGTCAGCGGATTGTACGACTCACCCGTGCGATAGCCCGTCCCGTATTCGCCACCCGCCACGAATACCCGTCCATCCTTGAGCACCTGCGAAGAGTAATACAGCCGCGAGTCGTGCATCGGCTGCAGCGTGCTCCACGTGCCATTCACGTAATGCCCCGCGCTGTCCGGCGTGAGCCGGTACCAGGAGGTTGAGTTTCCGTTGTTCGCCATCACGGTCCCATCCGAGAGCAGCAGCATCAGGCCGATGGAACTTGGTGCGGGCGTGATCGGCGTCCATGTGCCGGCGCCATTCGCGGCAACGCCGAGGAACGAAAGAAGCACGATCAGCCACTTCGCCAAAAATTTGCGGGGGGACATAGCCGGCCAGTCGAACAAACGGAGGGGCTCGGGACAATTCAAATAGTCAGCCTGAACGAGACGCCACATGCTCCTATCTCTCGAAGCGAGGAAAGCATTCCCGGCCGCGACCGGGAAAAAGTGAGGGCGCCCCGGGTTTCCCCGAGACGCCCTCTTTTTGCTGGCGATAAGCCGGATTCTGTCCCCGCGGCTTGCGCCTCGGGTGACGATCATTTCTCTCCGCCCGCCCGAAGGCGACCGGCCGATGGCGCGAGCCGGGGCCCGCGCCGCCAGTGCGACTATTACCCGGAGGCTGTCCACTTTCGTGAACCGGGCAGACACCCGGCCTCCTGTTTTGTCTTGCACCGCAGAAGGTTTTTCGTGCCCCGCACATTGCTGCGCGGGCGGTGGGCTCTTACCCCGCCTTTTCACCCTTGCCCGCAGCCTCTCTTGCGAGGGACCGTGGGCGGTCTATTTTCTGTGACACTGTCTGTCGCGTCAGGCTTTCGCCCGCCACGCCCGCGGATTCTCCACGGCCTGCTGTCTGATGGTGTCCGGACTTTCCTCTCACGGGCGAACCGCAAGCGATCGTCTGCCAGCACGCGCATATTATCGGGCCCTGGGATGCACGCAAGGGGAATGGGCAGTGGCTCCGTTTGAAATCTTCCTTCTTTGTCTTGCTCCTGCTCTTGCTTTCGCGCCCTGTTTTTTCAAGAGCAAGAGCAGGAACAGGACAAAGACAAAGAACCGCGCCTGTTCCGAAATTGAGCCACTGCCGGGGAATGTGATGCACGCCTCGCCACGGCTGACGGGCGTCAGTCGTTTTCACGCCGTGTCCCGGTGCCGGAGGAAACGCATCTGGTGAAAATCTGCCTCACTCATTCCTGCTTGAAGGCTTCGTCCCACCTGTGACTAGTGCATCGACATGCATTCATCCAAGCTCCTGCCGTTCGTGTTGTTCGGCGCATTTCTCGCCTCATGCGCTCCGCAGCAGCCCACGCCCAAGCGTCCGGTCTCCTATCGTTACGAGAACACCTTGGATCTGCGCGCGGACAACACCCTCAACCGCGTGCAGGTGCTCGGCTACGAAGATCCCATCGTCCATGAAGCCACCAGCCTCACGGTCTCCGCAGGCGGTGCGCCGCTGACGCTGCGCAATCAGGTGGACGTTAACGGAGCCATGTATAACCCGTCCGTCGCACTCACGAAAAAGGGCAATCTTTTGATCCGATGGGGTGTGATTGACGACGGCTCCGAGACGGTCGAACTCAGTGCTGATCCAGTCGGCAATCTGTCGATCGTCAGCCGATCCCACAAGTGAACCGCGTCTTCGGGTCCGCCTTTTTTCCACGCTGAGGCCTCTTCAAAGTGGAAGATCAGGGGCTTGTGAAAAAAATCACAAACTCCGCTTGCATTCGTCCGCAGGCAGGGCATTATGAAATTGTTCTGGGGGGAACAGCCGGTCCATTGATCAATCGGTCAGTGGGCCGGCACTTTTTTTGCCTGGATGGTTCGCAGGCGCAAGAAACCTAGATCCCGCCGGTGACCGTGCAGCCTTGTTGCCGCCCCCCAGTGATGGGCTGCATGAAAGACAGGGGAGTGGGCAGCCTGAAAGAACCCACGCAAATGAGACGCCGCAAATGGAGCTGCTCCGAGAAGCTGCAGATCGTTCTCGAAGGGATCGAGGCCGCCGTGCCTTTGGCCGAGCTATGCACCCGCCACCGGATTCCGTGATCGCCGTCCATCAGGCGGATGGTTCTTGTGGCTGCGGGAGGCTTGGACGAAGAATGGTGGCATGGATCCATTTTTCAAGGAACTTGGACGCACGGTTTTGGAGCGGTGGAAGCGCGAGAATTTTTCGCTGGCGAAGTTTCCCGGGATTGCGCGTGTGGCGCTGGAGGAGCGGCCTCCGGCGGAGCATGTGGATCTCGCGGCGTTCATGCGCGAGTTCCTGCTGAATGATGAACAGCC
>JAYWEO010000296.1:0-8762 GCA_043779225.1 Prosthecobacter sp. | reverse complement strand
GACCGGCTTGCCCTCGCCGCCGGCCTTCATGAGTTTCCAGAAAAAGGAATGGTTCCAGTGGCCGCCGCCGTTGTTGCGCACGGGACCGCGAATGGCTTCCGGCACGGAGCCGATGCCTTTGCACAGATCATCAATGCTCTTTGCGGCGAGATCGGCGTGATCCTTCAGCGCGTTGTTGAGGTTCGTCACGTACGCGTTGTGATGCTTGCCGTGATGGATTTCCATCGTGCGCGCGTCGATGTGCGGTTCGAGGGCGGTCGGTGCGTAGGGAAGTGCGGGTAGTTCGTAAGCCATGGTTTTGTCGTTGGTTGGTTGGTTGAAAGGGAACGGGACTATCTGTGGCCGCTGCATTTTTGGCAAGCACTCGGGAAGTCCGGCCACGGACTGAAACGCATCGGGCGATGCTCGCGGATGCCTCGGAATTCCCGCGCTGCGCGCCAGACTTTCCACTTCCCAGCCATCGCATCGCACCGCATCGTCGCCCCATGAACGCCGCACAACAGGAAGTCCTCGACAAGGTGATCGAACTGCTCAGTGAACACTTCGACCATGCCATCGTGGCCGTCGGCTGGTATGACGAGGACAAGCAGTATTCCACCACGGCGACCTACAGCGGCGGCGTCGCGCCCGCGCTCGGGCTCTGCAAACTCTACGAGACGAAATGGCAGAAGGAGCACCTCTGGGGTGCGGATGACGAATTCTAGCCGCGCATCACGCCGCACCCGGTTTTTCCCTCGACGGCGCTGCATCGCATCGCATTGATCAGTGCGATGCTGACTTTCTTTTTCGACAAGGACGACGCCGGTGCTGGTATCCCCACGCGTGCCGAGGTGAAGATCGAGGACACGTGGGATCTCACGCCGCTCTACGCGACGACCGAGGAGTGGACCGCGGACTTCGCGGTGCTGCAGGGCGAGTATCCGCAGATCACCGAGTTTCGGGGGAAAATCGGTGAATCTGCTGCGACGCTGCGCGCCATGCTGGAGTGCGACAAGCGCATCAGCCTGCGCATCGAAAAAATCTGCCAGTACGCATCGTTGCGCTCGGCGGAGGATTCGTCGGACTCGGGGAACCTCGCGCGTGAGGCGCAGCTTCAGAACCTGCTGACGAAGATCGCCGAGCTATCGTCATTCGTCGTGCCGGAGATCCAGGAGATCGATGATGCGAAGTTCGCCACATTCCTCGCAGACCCCGCGCTTGCCGATTGGGGCATCCGTCTTTCACGAATCCGCCGGTTAAAAAAGCACACGCTCAGCGCCGCCGAGGAGCGACTGCTCGCGCTCGGGCACAGCGCGACGACGGGGCACGACGAGACATTCTCGCAGCTCACGAATGTGGACATGAAGTTTGGCAATCTCGCCGACGAAAAGGGAGTCGAGCGCACGCTGTCGCAGAGCAGCTACTCGTCCTTCCTGCAAAAGCGCGACCCCGAGATTCGCAAGCGCGCCTTCCATCAGTTCTACGCGGAATTTGCCGATCACAAATTCACGCTCGCCTCGACGCTCGCGAACTCCGTGAAGGCCGACGTCTTCCGCGCCCGCGCCCGCAATTACCCGAGCGCCCGCGAGGCCGCGCTGTTTCTCGATGACGTTCCCTCCTCGGTGTATGACAATCTGATCTCGACGGTGCGCGCGAATTTCGCGCCGCTCTTCCGTTACTACGCGCTGCGCAAGCGCGTGCTCGGCCTCTCCGAGATCCATCAGTACGACACCTCCGTATCCATCGTGCCGAATGTGGAAAAGCGCACGACCTTCGACGAGGCCATCGCGATGTGCATCGGCGCGCTGAAGCCGCTCGGCGACGATTACTGCGGCGTGCTTTCCGACGGCATGAAGAAGCAGCGCTGGTGCGACCGTTACGAGAGCAAAGGCAAGCGCAGCGGCGCATTCAGCAGCGGCTCCTACGGCGGCCCGCCGTACATCCTGATGAACTACAAGGACGACGTCTTCGCGGATGTCTTCACGCTCGCGCACGAGGCCGGGCACTCGATGCACACGTGGCACTCGAATGGCGCGCAAAGCTGGCAGGATGCGAACTACCCGATCTTCCTCGCGGAAGTCGCAAGCACTTTCAACGAGCAGCTCCTCACGCACCATCTCCTCGAGCAGACAAGCGATCGCACGCTCCGCGCATATCTCATCAACCGGCAGCTCGATGACATCCGCGGCACGGTCTATCGGCAGACGATGTTCGCTGAGTTTGAGAATCTCGTCCACGCGATGGAAGAGGCTGGCGAACCGGTGACGCTCGACACGATCCGCACGACGTATCGCGGGCTGCTCGATGCCTACTTCGGCCCGGACTTCGTCGTCGATTCCGAACTCGAACTCGAATGCCTGCGCATCCCGCATTTCTACTCGGCCTTCTACGTCTATAAATACGCCACCGGTCTCAGCGCCGCCGTCGCGCTCAGCGAGCAGGTGCTCAAAAGTGGCGACGCCACGCGTTATCTCGGATTCCTGCGCAGCGGTGGAACGAAGTTCCCGATTCCGACGTTGCGTGAGGCCGGTGTGGACATGTCCTCCCCCGCGCCCGTCGAGGCGACACTGCGTCTCTTCGAGCGTCGCGTCGAAGAACTCGAAGGGCTGCTCGCCTAGCTACGCTGCGAAATCCTTTTCACACATTCGCCGAGCACCGCCATGTGCGCTCGCACGCGGAGTTCCAGCGCGGCCTCCGACGGTGTCTCGAAGGTGAACGTATTTTCCGAGTGAAAGAGGTGCAGCCAGATCGCCTCCGGGTAGCCCATCTCCGCAAATTTCGCAGGTGAGATGCGCTTCCGAATGAGTCCCTGCTTCGCGATGCTGATGTCGATGGTGCGCCGTGGATCGCGAGGCAAAATCTTCTCCGCGCATTGCAGGAGCGAGTCGCCAGAGCGGCTCCGTCCGCGCGCGACTTCGTAAAGATAGACACCCTGCGCATCGTAGTCTTCGTGCATCGCGAGCGCGATTTGGAACCGGTGTGGCCGTGTGACTTTGCGCACCGCTGCGACGACGGGATGCGTGTCGAGGTGGAACATCCGGTTCAGATCGTTGCCGCGCGAGTCGGTGCGCACATTGTTCCGCAGGCCCCACGGATTCAGGCATGGAAAAATCAGCATCGGGATCGTCGCGAGCCGCGCCGCATTTTTTTCCGCCCATCGGAGCAGTGCCTCGGGTGCGGCTGGTTCATCGCCGTGGATTCCTGCTGAGAGGTAGAGTCCCGCATTTTCGGCGAGCGCTGGAGTCTCAAGATAGAACAGCTCGAAGCCGTCATCCTTCGCGAGCTTGCGGAGCGGCAGCCGTGCTGCGCGGGCGACTGCGCGCCAGCGTGCGATAAGATGACGGTAGTCGTGGGAGCGATGAAGCATGCCACCGTTTCGCACATCGACGCCGCGCGCGGGAGTCGAAAGATGCGCCTTGTCTGTCGGTGCGCGCCTGCTCGTATTGAGTGATGAAAATCAAGTTCCTCCTCGCGATCTTGCCCGCGCTGTTTTCGCCGATGGCAAACGCGGATCCCGCGAAATATGAAAAGGAGATCGCCGCGTTTGAGCAGGCGGACCGGGAGCATCCTCCGGAAAAAGGCGGCATCGTCTTCACCGGCAGCTCAACGATCCGCAAATGGAAGACGCTCGCCGAAAGTTATCCTGGATTCCGCGTTGTGAACCGCGGCTTCGGCGGATCGCAGATGGAGGACTCGGTCTATTTCGCCGAGCGCATCCTCGTCTCGCACGAGCCGGCGGTGATCGTGATTTTTGCCGGGAGCAACGACATCAATGCCGGCAAGTCGCCCGATGTCGTCGTGGAGAATTTCAAGGCATTCGTCGCGAAAGTTCACACGCTCCTGCCGAAGACGGAGATCCGCTACATCGAGATAACGAGCAGCCCGTCGCGATGGGCGCAGCGCGACAAGGTCATCGAGGCGAACAAACAGATCCGCGCATTCTGCGAGGCGACGCCGGGAGTGAAGTTCATCCCGCTGCGGGAGAAATTTTTCGGCAGCAATGGCGAGCCGCGCGAGGAGCTGTTCGAGGCGGACCGACTGCATCCGAATGCGGACGGCTACAAGATTCTCGCCGACGCGATCCGGCCTTTCCTGCCTGCAAAGTGACGCGCCTGCTATTTCGGTGAAAAGCGCGTGAGCGGCTCAGCAAGAAATGCGAGCAGCCGCTCCGCCATGAGGCGATGGCCGTACGCATTCGGGTGGATGCGCTCGCCGAAGAGCGCCTTGTTCGCTGGCCATGCGGACTCGGTGAGTTCCGGGATTTCGTGCGCAGGGATCTTTTTTGAATCCGCCTCGGCGCGGAGAAGCGAGCGGTAGCGAGTCATCCGTTCGCCCTCTGCGGGATCGGTGGCGGCATCAGGGTGCGACGGGTCGCTGCCCGGCGTATTCGGGTCGCGATAGACGGGCAGCAGGATTCCAAACCACGCGTTCCTTTCGGCGCACACGCGGTTCATTTCGAGAAAGTGCGCGACGTATTCCTCCTCGGAAGATCGTGGCTCGGGTTGCGCCGCACTGTTGATCACGCCGACTCGTCGCTGCGCGGATTCCGCGATGTTCAGCAGGAGTTGGCTGCGGCTGATGAGTCCGCGCACGAAGACCTGCGGACCTGCGCCGGGCATCGTCGCGCGGTCGGGCAGACCGGCGGCGCGCACGTCATTCCAGCCGAAGCATGCGAGCACGATGTCCGGATTCAATTTTGCGATGTCGCGCTGCAGCCACGCGAGGCCTTGGCCGCTCGTGTAGCCAGGGCAGGCGAGGGGAATCACCTCGATCTCACGTCCGGGAAATATTATGCGAAGCGATTCTTCGAGCAGCAGCGGGCAGGGCTTTTCGCTGATGTCAAAATCACCGGGCTTCTCGCGCTGCCGTGCGACCGGGACGCGGTAGCCAAAGGTGACCGAGTCGCCGAGCATCACGATGCGCACGCCCATTTTTGCACCGATGTCACGACTCATGCGGACGTGCTGTGCGTTCGTGGTGACGCTCGTGAAGTCCCACCAGATGCCGCGCAGATTTGCTTTCAGCCGCCAGGAGAGCAGGGGATCGAATTCAAACATTCCCGCGGTCGCCTCGCCCTGGGTGTCCGCGCGCAATTGTGGCGAACTCACGAAGACTGCGAGCGGGTCGATGCGCTTTGAAAAAAGCCGCACGCCTATCTCCGCCACCGCGACGAGCAGCGGCACGAGCAGCACGGAGATGATCAGCAGCCTCAGCCTGGTGCGAGCTGTCGCCGTCATTTTTTCGGGAGTCGCGCGGGCTCGCGCGCGGCGGAGCCTTTCGCGCCGGTGAGCGAATCGCCCAGTTCCGAGCGCATCTCGTCGGCAAACTGGGTGAGCGAGGCGACGATCCCGGGATGTTCCGCGGCGCGGTTGCTCGATTCGCTCACGTCACCCGTGATGTCGTATAGCTCGGACTGCTGCACCTTTTCCGGATGGTATTTCGACGGGATGCCGCCAGTCGCCCGCGGCACTCCGGTGATGGAACGATACGTGTGTGGCAGGACGAGCTTCCAGTGTCCGTCGGTCACGGATTGGAGTTCGTTGTTCGCATACCACGTCGCGTAGGCGCGGTGCGGATTCTTCGCGCCGGGTGCGCCGCTGAGGATCGGCCACACATCGAGGCCATCAATTTTCCGCTCCGGCAGTTTCGCACCGGTGAGCGCGGCGACGGTCGGCAGGATGTCGATCGTCATCACAAAGGTATCCGTCTTCGTGCCCGCGGGAATTTTCCCCGGCCAGCGCATCACACACGGCACGCGCGTGCCGCCGTCCCAGCTCGTGCCCTTGCCTTCGCGCAGCGGGCCCGCGCTGCCGGCGTGGTCGCCGTAGCTCAGCCACGGGCCGTTGTCGCTCGTGAAGATGACCAGCGTATTTTGATCCACGCCCGCGCGTTTCAACGCCGAGAGGATTTCGCCGACGGACCAGTCAATCTCCTGGATCACATCGCCGTACAGACCCGCGCCGGACTTGCCTGCGAACTTCGCGCTCACGTGCAGCGGCACATGCGGCATCGAGTGTGCGACGTAGAGGAAAAATGGGGCCTTGCTGCTCTTCTCGATGAATGCGACCGCGCGCTCTGTGTAGCGTGTCGTCATCTGATTCTGATCCTCGTGCGTCATCGCGGGGATGATCACCTTCTCGCCGTCGTACATCGGGAGATCCGGGTAGCTGCCGGGCTTTGCCTCCGGATGATGCGGCCACATGTCGTTCGAATACGGCAGCCCGAGCCACTCATCGAAGCCGCGGCGTAGCGGCATCCACTCTGGCTTCGCGCCGAGGTGCCATTTCCCGGCCATGCCGGTCGCGTAACTTTTCTGCTTCAGCATTTCGGCGATCGTCATGTCGCCAGGATTCAGCCCGATGGGCGAACCAGGCCCGAGTGCCCCGTGGATGCCGACGCGCCCGTGATAGCATCCCGTGAGCAGCGCCGAGCGCGATGCGGAGCAGACGGCGGACGACACGTGGAAATTCGTGAAGCACCGCCCCTCCGCCGCCATGCGGTCGAGATGCGGGGTCGCGTAGTTTTTCTGGCCGAATGCGCCGATGTCGCCATAGCCCATGTCGTCGCAGAAAATGATCACGACATTTGGCGGACGCCCGGCGGGGGCGGCATGGAGTGCGGCGGCGCTGGCGAGCAGGAGGAGGACGAGCGGCTTCACCCTGTCATGCGTGCCAGACGGCAGGTGTGTTTGTCAAAGCGTGGGCGGACCAAACGTGTGTGGCCGCGAGGGAAAATCATGGACTGCCCCAGTTCCGCCGCACTGCGCGAAAGACCTGTGCTTGCAACGCGGACAGGCTCGGGTAAAAGTCAGCGACCTCGCTTGGCGAAGCAGCATTCCACTGGCAAAGCCGGCAGTCTTGCCGCCCTTGGCGGGGTGATGATGTGACTGGCGACAGTCCCCGTAGTTCAACGGATAGAACGTTGGTTTCCTAAACCGATGATGTGGGTTCGATTCCCGCCGGGGACACTTTTCCAAATCGCGCCGCCGTGCGCGGTTCCGTCCGCGAATCAGTATTCGCCCGGAGGAGGGGATTCGTATTCCTCGCGCAGGGCCGCGGCGAGGGACTTCTCGTAGAAGAGGAAGCGCTTCGTGATGAAGAGCGGATCCTTCTGCTCACGCGGATCGAGATATTCCTCCACGAATTCCTCCAGCGTCTTTTCCTCGAAGCTTTCGAGTTCGTCCTTCCACACGTGCTCCTTGAAGGCGAGCCGGTGCGTGCCTTCAAAGCAGGTCAGCGCAAGCTCGAAGTCCAGGTCGTCGAAGTCATCGCTGAAAAGCTCGCTGATCGTGGTGCCCGAATCGCACTGCAGCAGATCGTCGCTGATGTAGTGCAGGATCTCGATCAGCGAGTGGACGTAGTAGCTCGTCGGCAGTTCGGCCATAAAGAGGAAGGGACGAGGGTGTCCTACTTTTTCTCCGTCGCGGATTTCACGAGGCCGAGGAACTGCTCGCGGCTCGCCTTCACGAGCGCGGCCGGGCCGGTCATTTTTACAAAGACCGCGCCGTCCGTGTGCTCGAGGATGGCGCCGAGGAGCGCGGCCTCGGGGAGCTCTTCGGTGATGCCCGCCATCGGGGCGGCCTTCAGCGTACCCTCCGCGGAGACGATCGTGACTTTCACACCGTTGAAGTCCTGCGCCTCGACCTTGTTCGTGTCGGGATTGCCCGCGATCTGGCCGAGCCAGCGCTGCACATTCGGCTCCACGCCGCCGCCGTTGCCTTCGCCGAAAAAGAAGAACGTGATGTCCGCCGGCTTGCCGCCGTCCTTGCCGGGGATCTGGAGCTGCGCCTTGCGCATCGGCGAGGTGGGCTCGATGGATTTCCACTCGGCGGGCCGCGTGAAAGTGAACGCGCCGACGGCAAACTTTGCGGAGTCTTCCGCCAGGGCGGTCGCGGAAAAAAGAGCGCAGGCCAGAGCAATCAGGAATTTCATCATGGAAGCTTTGCCCATAGCCGCCCCTCGCCCTCCTCGCAAGAACGGACTTGCCCGCATCCTCGAGAAATCCCGCGCATCCTCCGGAAAACCGCCCCCCACTTTTTGCACGCCCGCCCCGGGGGACTTCCCCGCTGCTCCGCCCGCCCGCCGGGTAAAGTCCGCGGAATTCCCGGCAGACCGAAAGCAAGCCCCCATCCGGCGAAACCAAAACGCCATCCGGCGAAAGGAAGACGCGTTCCGCATGAAGGAAACCGCCGCCCGGCTAACGGAAAACCGCTCTTCGCTAAAGACAAACCACTTTCGCCTGGCGGAAATCACCGCCCGCCTAAAGGAAACCGGCCCCCCGCTAAACGAGAACGCCGCCCCGCTGACGGAAAACGGTCTTAGGCTAGAGGAAAACCCCGTCCGGCTAACGACAAACACTTTCCGCCTAACGCCAAACGCTTTTCGGCTGACGGAAATCCCCCTTCGCCTAGAGGAAAACAGTTTCCGGCTGACGCCGATCAGTTTCCGGCTGGCGCCAAATGGTTTTTGGCTAACGCCAAATGATTTCCGGCTGGGGCATGTTGAAAAGTCTGGGTTGCGGCGGAACACAGGCATCCTTGCCTGTGCGGCCAGCGGGCTTCCAGCCTGCTGTGCCCTTGGGTGCAGGCAGGATGCCCGCTGGCCGCACTGCCAGGATGGCTGTGTTCCTACGGCGCCGCCACCTTTTTCAACACTCTCTTAGACAGTGTCCTGAAATTCAAAGAAGACTCACGCAAATGGGGACGAGGGACAGATTATTGGAGATGAACATGTGCTTTCCCATAACCCATCGGTGTGCTTCGTTTTCCATCAGCGATGCGCGCT
>JAYWEO010000295.1:0-4211 GCA_043779225.1 Prosthecobacter sp. | reverse complement strand
GCGATGAACAGACGGCGGCGCGGCTGATCGAAAATGCAGAAGGCAAACATCCCGCGAAGGCGCGTGAACATGGAGGAGCTGTCCTCCTCGTAAAGATGCACGAGCACCTCGGTGTCCGAGTGCGTGCGGAAACGGTGACCCTTGGCTTCGAGTTCCGCGCGGAGTTCGAGGTAGTTGTAGATCTCGCCGTTGAAGATGACGGCGACGGTGTGGTCCTCGTTCCAGATCGGCTGCGTGCCGCCTTCGAGGTCGATGATGGAGAGCCGACGCATGCCGATGGCGAGGCCGTCCGATTTTGAAACATGCATACCTTCCCCATCCGGGCCGCGGTGGACGATGCGAGCGAGCATCCGCCCGAGCGCGCCGCCGGGGTCGGGCTCTGAACGGTCAACGATGCCTGCAATGCCGCACATGGATTTGGATGAAGTGGTCGGACGTTTTAGCGAAGTCTGTGCCAGCGCTCAGTCCGCGAGGGCCATGCGGTAGCCGTCGGCGGTGAGGCGCGCGACGGTGTCCCATGTGCAGCTCGCGCGCCATTTTGCGGCGGCTGCGAAATCGGGCGCGGTGCGGAATGCAGCTTCGAGTTTTGCCGCGAAGTCCGCATCGAGCCGCTCGAATCGGTGAACGAATGGCGAAGGCTCGTCGAGGGCCACGGTATCGAGGCGCTTTGGCAGGAGCATCGGCAGGCCCCAGGAACGCGCGAGATTTGCCGCGCCGGAGGTGAAAATCTGGCGGTAGTTGAAAATGGTGATGTCTGCCGCGCATAGCCAGAGCTTGAGCTGCGCGTCATCGAGCCAGCCGAAATGGGTGATGATGTTCGGCTCGCCTTCGGTGAGTTTCGCGATGTGTGCGCGGTATTCATCTGTATGCGGCTTGCCTGCGATCACGAGCGTGGCGTCGGGCTTCGCCTGCTTCCACCATGCGATGATTTCCTCGTGCCCCTTGTAGGGGTCGACCGCTCCGAAGATGAGCGCGAGCTTCTGATCCTTGCGGCCCAGCGAAGCCCTGGCTTCGGCGGAGGAAACAGAGGCGCCGAGTGTGACGGAAAGATCGCCGTGCGGGATGACGCGGATTCGCCCCGGCAGCAGGCCGAATGTCTCGATGAGCTTTTGCTTTGCGATTTCCGAATGAGCAAAGACCACGCGTGCCATGCGGAGCGCCGCGCGGGAATTGCGAAAGGCGAACGGTTCATCGGCGCGATTATGCGCGTGGAGATTGTGCGCGGTGACGGCGAGTGCGCGCCCGCGCACTGCGCCGGCGAGATCGAAGGGAAAACGAAAGCGGCGGAACCAATCCCAAAGATCGCCCTTCGCCGGATAGTATGCCTCCGGCCAGTGCAGATGCAGGATGTCGCACGGCTGCATCTTCATGAGCCTGCGCAGCGGGAAGACGCGCTTGTAGTTTGCGAGGAATGAGACACGGACGCCGTGAGGCGGCAGGGCTTCCGCGAGCAGGCGCTGGTAGGGGACGCCATTTCGCCAGTCCGGTGCGAAAGTGGACTCGATCACTTCGATTCCCCGGCGAGGAGCACTGGCCGCAGGCGTTTCATGCCCTCGGCAAAAAACCGGTGGCGCACGGCGCCGACGTAGTGGCGTGCGACGCAGTCCTCTGCCGAATGTTTCCCGAGCGAGACTTCGTAGCTCTTCGGCAGGAGCCCGCCTTTGGCATATCGCGATGCGCAGAGTGCGAAGAGCGTCTGCTCCACACGCCACATGTGCCCTTTCAAAATGGGTGTCTCGCCGAGCGCGCGATCGCAGAACTCGAAATCAATCGCCTCCTTGGTGATGAGTGCGAGTCCGCTGTTCACGCGCGGCCAGAGCTTCACGCCGAGGTCTTCCTGCGCATCCGATTCCGAGAGCAGGCTGCCTTCCGCGATGTCTTCGTTGAACCAGCATTCCTTCGCGCCGCTGCCCGTCCAGTCCATGATTTCGCGCGGGTGGTTGAAGAAGAGCACGTCGCTGTCGAGCATGATGAATCGCGGTGCTTCGCAATAGTACGGCATGTCAAAAATCTTCAGCGCGAGCGGGTGCATGCCGCGATACTCGTAGGCGAAGGGACGCGGCTTCAGAACGGCATCGAGCGTGGCATCCGCCTGCGCGCGCGGGATGATGCGTGCGGTCTTGAAGAGCGTGGAGAATTCGCGGCGAATCTCTTCGGTGAGCGTGCCGTCGTCGTGGATGACCACATTCCAAGTCTGCTCGGTGTAGTGAAAAAAGCTCGCGAGCATCCATGCGCAGAGCTGCCAGTCCTTCTCGCCGGTGAGGACGTGGACGGGCACGGACATCGGGGCGTCATTCCAAAACGGCCAGCTCCATTTCTGGATGAGGGGTCTGATTTTGTAATCGTGGTAGCTGGCGCTCAGGCCGCGCTTCAGATCGCGCTTGAGCAGCCACCACAGCCGTCCCGGTGAAATCATGTCTGCCTATGACGCTCCAAACCGAGCAGCCTGGCAAGCGCGGCCTGAATGCGTTTGCGGACCGGGTGGCAGAGGAGCCATTGCGGGTGGGAGATGAGCGCGCGGGAAAATCCCGGCGGCGTGCGGCCATTCGGCAGATTCTTGCCGAGCTGGTAGATGTCGTAGCTCAGGTGCGCGCGCAGGGTGAGCTTTTTCCAGAGGCCGATGGGCGCTCGGGCGTCGAGGTGCTGGCGGACGATGGCGCGGATTTCGTCGGCCACCTTTTCCATCGCGCTGGACTTCTGTGCGGAGTGAATGCGGAAGCGCGCGAGCACTTCCGGGATGTGTGCGGTGCGCGCTCCGGCGATGATGCAGCGCACCCAGAAATCGTAGTCGAAGGCGAGGTTCCAGCGGGTGTCGAAGCCGTTCACCTTTTCCCAGAGGCTGCGTCGGAAAAAGACCTCGGGCTGCACCCATTGCCGCTTGCGCCACCAGACATTGTAGATGTCGAGCATCTCAGGGAGCGAGCCGATGCGACCGCTGTGGATGCCGGAGGGATTGCCATCGCGGTCGATCCATTCCACCTGGCCGTACACGAGATCGATGCCGGGATTTTCGCGGAAGAAGGTCATCACGCGCTCGGCGGTGCCGGGTGCGAGGAGATCGTCGCCATTGATGAACCCGATGATGTCGCCGCCCATCTCGCGGAACGCGCGGTTGATCGCATCGGTCTGCCCGCCGTCCTTTTCACTGCGCACGGTGTCGTCTGCGCGCGCGAAGGAGCGCGCGATCTCGACGGTGCGATCCTGCGATGCGCCATCCTGCAGCCACCAGCGGAGATGCGGGCCCTGCGCGATCAGGGACTCCATCGTGGCGGAAAGAAACTCCTCCGCATTGAACACGGGGAGCGCGAGGACGAGCTGTTCGGCGGGTGCGCTCATGCGGGCACTGGCTCCTCGGAAAGTGTGCGCACTTCCCAGTGAATGCGCGGGCATACGACGCCCGGCCACGGCTCGGGGAAGCTCGATGACTGATTTCCCACGCCGGAGATGACAAGGCTCAGAAAGTTCCGCATGTGAATGAGGAAGCGCTCGCCGGGAATGTCGCACTGCACACCGACGGCGTAGCCGCGGCGGTTCAGCAATCCGCCGGGGACGATGCACTTCGTCTGGTAGAGGCCGGGTTCGTGGATGTCGTTCTGGAACTGGTGATCGGTGGCGACAAATGCGACCTCGCCTTCCTGAGTCGTGAACGCGACATCGAAGCGCACGCCGCGCAGTCGCCGTTTCACACGGTAGTTGATCTCGATCGAGATCGGCTGATCGGCCTCGAAGGTCGTCCGTACGGTGCCGTTCCGATCGAGCAGTCTGAGCCGCGTGTATTCGACATCGTCGCACGTCGGGGCATCGCTCCGATTGCTCCAGTCCAGTTCGCCCGCAGTCTCATCCGGCACGGTCGAGGCGAGGTAGCGGCTGATGATTTCGGCTGGCTGCCCGTCCATCGTCACCTGGCCGTTTTCGATCAGGATCGCGTGTTCGCACAGCGCGCGGACCGCGCCCATGTTGTGGCTCACGAAAAAGACGGTGCGCCCGTGCTTGTTGGCGACCTCGCCCATTTTGCCGAGGCACTTTTTCTGGAAGCCCGCGTCGCCGACGGCGAGGACCTCATCGATGAAAAGGATCTCCGGCTCAAGGTGCGCGGCCACGGCGAAGGCGAGGCGCACGAACATGCCGCTGGAATAGTGCTTCACCGGCGTATCAATGAATTGCTCGATCTCGGCGAACGTGACGATCTCATCGAACTTCGCGGTGATTTC
>JAYWEO010000294.1:0-7080 GCA_043779225.1 Prosthecobacter sp. | reverse complement strand
AACCGCGCCCGCCTGCATCATCGGGAAAATGAAATCCCTCGCGAACTCCTCGTTCAGGTTTTCGATGTAGCACTTGCTCGCGCCGGTCTTGAGCGCCTTTTCCTCGAGCCCCGTGAGCTCCTCCTCCTGCCCGACATCGGCGCAGAACGCGACGATCTCCGCCTTGTAGGTTTCCTTGAGCCAGGTCATCAGCACGCTCGTGTCGAGACCGCCGGAGTAAGCGAGAACGATTTTCATAAAGGGCGCGGATGAAAGGAGTGCGCGGCGGAATGTTCAAGCACGGAAGCGGGGACGAATATCGAGTGACGTGGCAAGCAGTGGGCATCGGGGGACTGGCGCAGTCCAAAATCGCCGCCCTTGAACACCCTCGCCCGCGCAGCTACGCTCCAGCCATGAGTGACACTCCCACACTGCTGCCCGGCCTGCTCGCGCGCATCACCATTGATCCCGAGGTGTGTCACGGGAAGCCCACCATTCGCGGCCTGCGCTACCCGGTGGAATCCATCCTCGAATACCTCTCCGGCGGCGACACCTTCGCGGACGTGCTCGCCGAGTTCCCCGATCTGGAAGCCGAGGACTTGCAGGCATGCATCCAGTTCGCCACGCAGTCGCTGAAGCTGAAAAGCTGGCAGCTCGTCGCCGCATGAAGTTCCTGCTGGACGCGCATCTGCCGCCCGGCCTGCGGCGGATTTTCGCGGATGCCGGGTACGATGCGATTCACACGCTCGATCTGCCGGAGCGGAATTTGTCAAAGGATGGCGCGCTGAACACCGTCTCCCTCGCCGAGCAGCGCGTGGTGGTGACCAAGGACACCGACTTCTACTACTCTCACCTCCTGCACGGCCACCCGTGGAAGCTCGTGCTCGTCCGCACCGGCAACATGGGCCTCGGCGACACAAAGGCTCTCTTCGCAAAATACCTCCCGGCCATCGCCGACGCGCTGGAGACCTGCACGCTCGTGGTGATCGACCGGCAGGCAGTCACCGTCGTCGTCTGAGTCACATCCGGGAAGCCGCCCCCCGCGCCTTGCTAAGCGCCCCTGCACCGCGCAGCCTCCGCACATGGCCCCGGCAAAATCCTCGACGAACAGATCGCTCAACGGCTCGATTCGCAACTAACCAAACTTATGAAGGAATCAATCATCTGGGGCATCCATGCAGGCAGCAGCGGCGATGCGGAAACGCTTTTCCTGAAAATGAACCGGATTGGACTCGGATGGGACAAGCTCGGCGACGCCTCGGCAATCGCACCGACAAGGGACGCGTTCAAAGCCGCGATTGCGAAGGCCTATCCGGAAAAGACGGGTGGCGCGATTCCGAACAATGCGGGGCAGATGTTCCGCTTCGTTAATGAGATGAAGCCGGGGGACTTGGTGGCCTATCCGTCGAAGTCGGAGCGGCGCATCCATATCGGGCGAATCGAAGGCCCCTACGTTTTCGATATGAAAACAGAGCCAGGCTACCCGCACACCCGCGCGGTGAAATGGCTGAGGGCGATACCGAGGGAGCATTTCAGCCAGGGAGCGCTGTTCGAGATTGGATCAGCCATGAGCCTGTTCCAGATCAGGAATTTCGCCGACGAGTTCAGGGCGGCGGTGGAGGCAAAGTCTGCGACCACCCCGGTGCAGGAGGACGAAACCATCGCGACGGTGAGCAAGGAAATTGACGAGACCACCGAGGACTTCATCCGAAAGCGCCTCGCACGCGAGGTGAAGGGCCTGCCATTCGAAGAGTTCATCCAGCATCTGCTCGAGTGCATGGGATACAAGACAAGGCTCACACGGGTGAACGAGGCCAGCGTGGATCTCATCGCGCACCGCGATCCGCTGGGCGTGGAGCCGCCCATCATCAAGGTGCAAGTCAAGAGCAGCGCTGAGGCGGTAAAGGACGAGCATGTGTCGGCCCTCTATAGCAAGCTGTCCCAAGGGGAATACGGGCTGTTCGTCACCCTCGGCACTTTCATGCCGAAGGCGAGGGAGACTGAGAGAAGCAAGGCGAACCTCCGCCTGATTGACGGTAGCGAACTCGTGAAGCTCATATTGGAACACTACGAGCAGTTCAGCTCACGCTATAAGAACCTCCTTCCGCTGCGGAGGCGCTATGTCCCCGACATGCTGCAGGAGGGGGGTGAATAGTTTCATTGTGGAACTGTGGGAACCGATCCTGCGGTTCCGCCGCCCCATCCGGGGCGGATTTCCGGGTGGGGTGGGCTCCGGTGGTGTTCGTCGCCTGCGGCGGACTCGACCACCGGCTACCGTCCATTCGGCCCTTCGGGCCGAGGTGGTGGGGCGCAATCGTTCCTGACAGACTGGAGACTCTAGGTCGCCGATTGAAGAACTGTCCTTCCAGTTGGGAGGCTCCGGGGTGCTGGCCGAGAATCTTGGCTGAGAAGTCGGAGGCTCCAAGGTGTCAGTTGGTGATTCTATCTTCCAGTTGGGAGACTCCGAGGTGTCAGTTGATGATCTTATCTTCCAGTTGGGAGTCTCCGAGTTGCTGGCCGAGAATCTTGGCTGAGAGTCGGGAGTCTTCGGGGTGCCGATTGGTGATTTCATCTTCCAGTTGGGAGGCTGCGCAATGGTGATTCACCAAGGTTTTTGCCAGTTTGGAGGCGATGGACGCGCTAGGCGGAATCCCGGCTGTCGGTCGGCGGGCTCCCGGCTTGCGCGCGTCGTTCTTTTTTGCCAATGTCCCGACGTATGAGCGACCCAGCGCCTCTCCCCTCCGTCACGGTCACCGTGAAGACCGTGGATGCCGATACGGTTTTCGCCGCGCTGGGCGACAAGACCCGCCGCCGGCTTCTGCTTGCGATGTCCGACCGCATGCCACGCCGGGCCTTGGCGCTCACCGGGACGGCGGGGAAGCGGTTCGATGCGACTTTGAAACATCTCATCGCGCTGCGGAATGCGGGGCTGATCGTGGCGAATCCGGATCCGACGGACAGTCGCCGCCAGCTTTATTCGCTCGCGCCGTCGGTGAAGGTCACGGACTCGCCGGAGGGGAAGACGATGGATTTCGGATACTGCGTGGTGCGGATGGGGGTGTGAGCGGTGGGATTGCGGGTGGTGCGGGGCGGTGGGACGGGGCGAGCAGTTTCGGCTTTCGGGAGGGGCTGCGCAGTCCGGTGCGTGTCAAAGTCTGTTCCGTCCGCGATCTCCCTGATCTCTCCTGCCGACATGGTATCTCGCTTGCTAGTCTCTTGGCACAATCATCACCGTGAACACACCCGAAAAACGCATCCTGATAGTCGATAACGAACCGGAACTCACGGACGTGCTGAAGATCGCGCTGGAGTCGCTCGGTGGGTTCGGGGTGCTCACGGAAAATGACCCTGCGTTCGCGGTGGCGAGCGCGCGGGAGTTTTTGCCGGATCTCATCATCCTGGATATCAAAATGCCCGGCCTGGACGGGGCCGATGTCGCCATCCGGCTCAAGGACGAGCCCGCGCTGTCGGAGACGCCCATCGTCTTTCTCACGGGAACGGTGACGGAGCCCGAGTTTGGACTCCATGGCAGCAAGCCCGGCGGGCTGCGCTTCTTGCCCAAGACCATGCGCCTCGATGCGATGGTCGCCTGCCTGAATGACATTCTGCGCGAAGGCGAACTTCCGAGTGAGCTCTTCGCTGAGGAGAATCGCGCGGCGTAGGCTGCGCGGCGTGGGGCGGGGTGGCCCGTCCAAGCTTGGAAAATGTTTGGAAGGCAGTGTCTTAATCACGAAGGCAGGAAGGCAGGAAAAGAAACTGAGCCGTTGAAAAACGTGCAGGACAGCCTGCCATGACGCGTCTCCTTTCCTGCCTTCCTGCCTTCCTGATTCAAAATAGAACGCTGCTGTTTGGAATCATCCGTTGACAAGGCTGCGCATCGAATGCAACCTCCGCTCCCTTTTTTCCAACAGGGAAACCGCACCACCAAACGATATGATGAGCCACCTTGTAGATGAAGCCGCCAAGAAGGTCGGGAATGTTCCCTTCCTCGTGAACATGGTCTCGAAGCGGGTTCGCCAGCTTACGGCCGGGCATCGCCCGATGATCGAGCCCACGCCGAAGATGGGCTTTTCGGACATCGCGCTGCAGGAAATCATCGAGGGGAAGCTCAGCTACGAGCTGAAGCCGGTCGAAGAGGCCAAGGAGTAGCGACGGCCCGGTGACACGGGCTGTGGGCTGTCAGCATTGAAGCATGGCGACGGGTGGCGACATTTCGGTCAACCGCAAGGCGCTGCACGAATACCACATCCTCGCACGTTACGAGGCGGGCATCGTGCTGAAGGGGACGGAGGTGAAGTCCATCCGCGCGGGGCTGGCGAATGTGGGGAATGCCTTTGCGAAAATCGAGAAGGGCGAGGTGTGGCTGTACGACTTGGACATCCAGGCTTACTCGAAGGCGAGCCACACCCAGCACGTGCCGAAGCAGACGCGCAAGCTGCTGCTGCACCGGCAGGAGATCGACAAGCTTTTCGGCAAAGTGCTGGTGGAGGGTCTCGCGCTGATCGCGCTGCGCCTCTACTGGAAGGATTCGTGCGTGAAGGTGGAACTCGGCGTGGGCAAGGGGAAGCTGGCGCACGACAAGCGGGAGGACATCAAGACCCGCGTGGAGAAGCGCGAGTCGGATCGCGCGATGTCGGATTTCAACAAGAAGCGGCGATAAGCTGCGGCTGTGCTGCGAGCGGCTCGCCGTAGGTCAGGGAATCGGGGAGGGGGACAAATTCGCGGATCCAGTCCCAGAGCTGCGAGTAGTCCTTGCCCACGTCGCCGGAGAGGCAGTCGGTGATGTAACCGGCGGCATCGGGGTGGCGCTGGACGACTTCGCGGATGGAGAAGTCGGGATTGTAGAAAGCGTAGATCAGCTTGCGCATATTCTCGATGCCCTCGTGGATCGCCCGGCCATACGGCGCGAAGTGTGCGGGCGACAAATCGCCGCTCACGAGCCCTTCATGCACGGCTTCGCCTCCGAGATGCCCGCATTTCAGCGCGAGCAGCACGCCGCTGCTGAAGACCGGATCGAGGAATGCAAACGCATCGCCGAGCAGCAGCAGCCCCGGCGAGGCGCAATGGCGCGAGTAGCGCGTGTATTCGCTCGTGATGAAATACTCGCCGGTGCTCTCGCCGGTGCTGAGGTGATCCTTGATCCAGAGATTCTCCTCCACCTCGCGGTGGAAAATCTCGCGCGGCTGCTTCACTCCGCCACGCGTGAGATATTTGCCATCGGCGACCACGCCCACGCTCACCATGTCGTCATGCTGTGGGATGTGCCAGAACCAGCCCTTGTCCGGGATCATCGCGACGGTCGTCTGGCCCTCGTCGATGCCGGGCTCGCGCTTTGAGCCTTTGTAATAAGTCCACACGGCGATCTTGTTCAGCTCGGGATCGGGGAAGCGCCAGCCGCGCCTGTTCGCGGCAAAGGCATCCTTGCCTGAGCAGTCGAGCGTGATGGGCGCACGCACCTCGTAAGTGCGGCCAGTCGTGCGGTCCGTGGCCTCGACGCCGGTGACGCGGTCGCCGTCCATGAGCAGGCGGTTCACCGTCGTCTCCTCGCGCACCTCGGCACCCTTTTCGCGCGCATTGTCGCGCATCATCACGTCGAATTCCGAGCGCAGCACCTGCCACGTCTGCGCCACCGTCTCGCGGTCGTAACGGTTGAAAAAATAGAACGGCTGCGAGCGCTTCCCATCCGGCTGCACAAAGGACACGCTGTATTTCTTCACGAAATGCGAGGCCTTCATCTTCGGGATCATCCCGATGCGCTCCAGCGGCCCGAAGGTGAAAGGAATCAGCGACTCGCCCACTTTGTAGCGGGGAAATTTGTCGCGCTCCAGGACGAGCACGCGATGCCCATATTCCGCGAGGATGGCTGCCGCGGTGGAGCCGGCAGGCCCGCCGCCGATGAGAATCGCGTCGTAGTCGTGAGTCATGGGTTTGCGAATGCGTTTGAGGACATTTTCACTTAAGCCGTAACGGATGAATAACAGAAATAGACGCTCGGCATCGCACTGATAGCGAATCGCGATAAGCCATTGAGCCTTGCCGAGACTTGAATCCGTGCGGCACTCCGGCTGGATTCCAGATCATACCGGTGCTTCATTCTGCGGTCGCCTGCTCGAACAGGATCGTCCGGCTTTGATCAGACAGCAGTCTCGCCTTGAACCCTCCGCACATCGCAGTTGCCGGAACGAATAAAGCGTACGGTGAGCCAGGTCATCTCGTGGCTTATTTATGTTTTCTTTTTGAGGACGAAGGCGGACACTTCCCGTCACTATGGCTGCACTCCTGACTTACGAACAATGGATGAAGGACACCCACTCGCTCATCCGCAAGCGGAGCGAATACCTGAAGCTGCTCGACGAGGCGATCAAGACGCAGGACAAGGCGAAAATCAAAGTCGCCCTCGATCGCTGGCGTTTCGAGCAGAGCAAGGAGGGCAAAGACTGGCGCAAGAGCGTGCGCAACGACAAGGGTGCGGTGACGAACCTGTATCGGGCCATCAACGATCTGGACAAACGGAAACTGTCCGAGGAGGAACTCGAGGCGCTGAAATACATCAGCCGGCAGCAGGCGATGGCGCTGCAAAAGATGTTCCTCGGGAAAAAGCTCCAGTTTAAATCCAACACGGTCATGGGTATGGCGAAGGGGGCGGGGACGAAATGGCAGCGTTTCAAGACCGGTCTGGCTTCGCTCAAGGAAGGCGGCGGCACGGGGCAGGATCTCGTGGATGGTGGACGAAGTATCGTGGATGGCGTGGGCCTGATCCGGCAGGGTGGCAAAGCGGTGGCTGCGAGCTCATCGAGCATCACTGACGGCATCAAGCAATCCATCACGGAGTTCTGCCAGAACCTCTGTCCCGGGCTCAGCGCGGATTCCATCATTGCGGCTCTGAACCTCGGAAATGTGGCGAGCTTCGCGAGTACGATCACGCCTTTCATCGGCGCCATCTCCTCCGGCGGCAAGGCGCTCGCAGGCTGGGCCACTGTGGCGAAGCGCTACTACGAGTCGGTCAAGGTGGAGGATTCGCGCTATGCCATCGCCGCAGGCGATCCGGAGGCCGCGTTCAACTCCGTGATCACAATGATCGACCGGGATATGAAATCCGAG
>JAYWEO010000293.1:0-8671 GCA_043779225.1 Prosthecobacter sp. | reverse complement strand
CGATCCTCGACACGCCGGAGAGCTGGGACTGGATGCTCGGCAACTGGGCGCGCATCTACCGCGAGTGCGGCATCGCGCCGGGCGACTGCGTGTATTTCGGGTTTTCGTTCGGGCCGTTCCTCGGGTTCTGGACGGCGTTCGAGGGCGCGGCGAAATACGGCTGCCTGTGCATCCCCGGCGGCGGGCTTTCGAGCGCCGCGCGTATCCGCGGCATCGTGCAGCACCGCGCGGAAGTGCTGCTCTGCACGCCAACCTATGCGCTGCATCTCGCCGAGGTCGCCGCGCGTGAGGGACTGTCGCTGCGGGATTCCGCAGTGCGGAAAATTTTCGTCGCCGGCGAGCCCGGCGGCAGCGTGCCCGCCGTGCGCGAACGCATCTCCGCCGCCTGGAACGGCGCGGAGGTGCTCGACCACTACGGCATGACGGAAGTTGGCCCGGTGGCATTCCAGCGCACGGGCGAATCCGACGCGCTGCATATCATCGAGGAATCCTACTTCGCGGAAATCATCGAACCGAAAACCGGCGCTCCCGCCGCCGATGGCACGACCGGCGAACTCGTCCTCACGCCGCTGGGCCGCGAGGCGAGTCCGCTGCTCCGCTACCGCACCGGCGACCTCGTGCGCCGCAAAAGTGGAGGCGGCCCCGGCTTCGTCCTCGAAGGCGGAATCCTCGGTCGCACCGACGACATGCTCGTCGTGCGCGGCGTGAACATTTTCCCGAGCGCTGTGGATGCCGTCGTGCGCGCGAGTCCCGAAATCGCCGAATACCAAGTCCACGTCACGCGCAACGGCGCGATGACCGAACTCTCCATCGAGATCGAAAGCGATGACGACACCTCACCGACACGTCTCGCCGCAAAGCTCACTGAAGCCTTCACGCTGCGAATCCCCGTCACCTGCGTCGCCACTGGCACGCTGCCGCGCTTTGAACTCAAGGCGCGGAGGTGGCAGCGAGGTTAGCGCAGGCCGTTGAGTTTCGTCGCAGCCGGACGCGGCGCGGAGACGGAGCCTTCCCAATTCCACAGGGTCTCACCGGGAGCCGGGGAGGCTGCAAACGGCGAAGGCGCGATCGCGGCACCCGGCGCAGCAGGTGCAGTCAGCCGCGGCGTAGGCTCAAACACCGTGTCGCGGACTTCACCGGCATCGGGGTCCACATTGCTGAAAATGGGCATGGCGACGGCGACACGCGCGGTTTTGGCCGAGCGTTGCGACAGGTAGATCGGCTCATTGCGCGATGCTGGCGGCGCGGTGATGATGACCCAATAGCGGCGAAATGGGCTCGACGGATCGGCATACGAGCCGATGCCGAAATTCGTCTGGTCGCGGTAGAATGAACTCGATGCGAGCAGGTGCGTGCGGTGCGAGGATGAATTCATCCATCCATCCCACGCCTGCTCGGCGGTCGCGTAACCCGCGCCGATGGACTCGATGAAATTTGCCGAGCGGCCACTCCACGAGGACGGCAGTGAGTAACCGGCCGAGCGCACGAGAAAATTCGGCCCCATGCCATCGGGATTCACATGGGCAAAATAGCGCCGTTTCGCCATGTCCTCCGCACGCGCGCGGGCGACAGCGGTGAGGATGGGATCGGCGTGCATCCGGGAGCGGTCACGCCGCTGCCCGCGATCGCCGGTGAGGCGTGCGGCGAGTTGCCGCTCCTCGGCATTCAATTCCAGTGCCGTCGCACGCTGCGCGCCGCCACTGATCAGAAGTGCGCCAAGGAATATTCCGAGGGTCGTTTTTTGGAAGATTCGGCGGCGAGGAAGCGGGATTGAGGATGATTTCATGGGGCGAGGCGCGCCGGATCTAGACCACAATCCATGCCACGGCAATTGATGCCGTGCTCATGAGCAATTCTTCATAGGGCGATGTCGCGACACCAGCAAACGCGGGCTCGCTTTTCCCCTCGTGGAATTGATTTCCAAGCGATCCGTGGCCCGCACGAATCCTACGGGATTCTCATAAACATCGGGTGTCCTGCGCACGCAAATCGCAGGCGCATTCACACGCACGCTACTGCGCGCCGCGGATCGCCCGGATGGCAGCCGCCATGTCTGGCGCAGCGAAGACACTCGTCCCGGCGACGAGCGTGTCTGCGCCGGCCTCGCGGCTTGTCTTTCCCGTTGCGGCATTGATGCCGCCATCCACCTCGATGCGATAGGAAAGGCCGCGCGCGGATCGGATTTCATGCGCCTCGCGCACCTTGTCCATCATCTCAGGGATGAAAGGCTGGCCGCCGAATCCCGGCTCGACCGTCATCACGAGCACGAGATCCACATCGCCGAGAAACGGCTCGATGTGTGAGAACGGCGTGCCCGGCTTCAGCGAGAGGCCGCAGCCGATCCCCGCCGCGCGGATCGCGCGCAACGTGGCCGCCACATCGCACGATGCCTCGGTGTGGATCGTGATGTTTTTGCTCAGCTTCGCGAAGCGCGGCCAGAACGTGTCGGGCCGCGTGATCATGAGATGCACATCGAGCGGCACCGTGGCGACCTTGGCCACACAGTCGCAAAATGCGGGGCCGAACGAGATGTTCTCCACGAGGTGGCCGTCCATCACATCGAGATGCAGCCAGTCGGCACCGGCTTCCTGCACTGCGCGGATCTGTTCGTGCAGGCGTCCCCAATCGGCGGCGAGGACCGAAGGTGCAATGATGATCGGATGCGTCATGCCTCGGAGCAAAGCGCGCGGCGCACGCGCTGGCAAGGCGGAGGGCAGAGGATCACTTTGAAGCACGAATGGGATTCAAGAAAGGCGCACAGCATCCCGCGGAGGCATCCCTGATTCATTCGTGCACCTTCGCGTCCATTCGTGGTTCCCTCCAAACTGTGCCACTGCCAGAAGGAGCGGGCATGGAAGCTCTCCGGCGCAAAAAGGGCGCGCTGATTCCCCGGCTTGCCGCCGGGCGAACGCCGTGCATAGCGTCGCGGGATGAAACGCATCCTCCTCGCCGCGATTGCCTGCACTGCCACGATGTTCTCCGCGACACCCGCCGTTCACGCGCAGGTGGGGCGCGAAAAAGGCGAGGCATTCATCGCCGAGAACGGAAAGAAGGAAGGCGTGAAGACCCTGCCAAGCGGATTGCAATACCGCGTGCTGAAGGCGGGCGATGGCAGGCAGCCGACGAAGGCCGATCAGGTCGTCGTGCATTACAAGGGCACGCTGATCGACGGGCGGGAATTCGACAGCAGCTACAAGCGCGGCGAACCCGCGAAGTTCGGCGTGACGCAGGTCATCAAGGGCTGGACGGAGGCGCTGCAACTCATGAAGGAAGGCTCAAAGTGGATGCTCTACATCCCGTCGCAACTCGCGTACGGAGAGAAAGGATCGGGCAAATTGATCGGCCCGCACGAGACTCTCATTTTCGAGGTGGAGATGATCGCCGTGATGCCGTGATGCCGTGAAGAAGTGGAGTGCTGAAGGTTGAGAGTGGAGAGGAAAACAGCAGTCGCTTGCGCGGAGATCTCGATTGTCGCTCCTCTCAACTCTCAACTCTCAACTCCTCCCCCTCACAGCGCGTCGCGGAGGATCTGGAAGATGTCCGTGGCGTCCAGGAAGCCGCGCAGGCGTTCCGCGCCGAGTCCGACTCCGAGTGCGAGCACGTCCTCGGCGATGTTCACACCTCCGAGTGCTTCGCGGGCCACGGGTTCGTTTGGCTTTGCGCCCTTTGGGCCGGTCGCCCAGGTGATGTAGGGATTCCCTTCCGGGGTCGGGCCGAGAAGTGCGAGACCCTTGTCCTGCCGCATCGGATATCCGCTGAGCGCAAAGCCGCCGACGCTCGTCCGTCCCACGGCGACGATGAGCGATTTTTCGCCCGCGTACTTCACCGCTGTGCCGATCGCGCGATCGAGTTCCAGCGTCTCGCGCATCAGGTGCTCGCCCTCATTCAGCACGCATGCCTGCGAAACCAGCGCCTCGTCCACGATGAGCACATAGCCGTGGCGGTTCGTCTCCAGGCACTCGATCGCGCGGCGCACGAGATCGGAGAGCGACGGCTGCACCGCCGTCAGTTCGCGCTTCTTGGAAAAATCCAGCGCACCTTCCGCAAAGATCCCGAGCAGTGTTCCTTCGCGATACGGGGAGGCACTTTCCAGTTCTGCCCTCGCGCAAACCACGTCCCAGCCCCGTGCCTTGTTCGCACCCAGGAAATCCTTCCCGTCCTTGCGACGGCCGCCTTTTCCCTCGGGCAAAAAATCCTCGCTCCCTCCGCCGAGCAGCACCTTGAACTGCGGCGCGGCGATCAACTGAGCCGCGAGCGCCTGCCCGTCCTCGGCATTCGCCGTGTGTGCGTAGAATGCCGCGGGCGATGCGCCGCTCAGGCTGCCATTCGTCACGAGACCGACGGCTCGGCCTTCCTCGCGTGCAAGCTCCAGGATGGATGCGATCGCGGCACCGCGATGATCGACGCCGACGGTGTGATGACGCGCCTTTTGCCCCGTCGCCAGCGCGCTCGCGGCCGAGGCGGCATCGGGCACGGCGAACTGCTGCGGATCATTGCGCACGAGCGCGGAATGCGGCCGCAGCCGTTCCATCTCCAGCCGGTTGCCCGCGCCATTTTCATAAAGTCGCGCCGCCGTGATATGGCGCGTGACGAGCCCGTCGCTGACAAAAACGATGATGCCATACGGACGCTGCACGACCCAGAAGCGCACGTACAGCACGCCGATCCCGAGGAAGGCGAGCAGGATGGCGAAGGCGAGCAGATTGTTCCGGAGCCGCATGAGGGTGCGGATTCAACGCCGCAGCCGAATCTTGGCAATGAGAGAATTCGCGCGCGTGCGGATTGCGCCGCGCCTTTTGGTGCTTGGAGTCTGCGCCGCGCGTCTGTTGTCTCCCGCGATGCAAGAGCAGGCAGCCCCATTCCACCGCGATGCCAGGAAGGCCGTCGCACTGCTGCTCACGATCAATCTCTTCAACTACATCGACCGCCAGATCCTCGCCGCAGTCGTGCCGCCGATCACCGCGGAGTTTCATCTCAGTGAGGAAAAGGTCGGGCTGCTCGCGACTGCATTTCTCTACGCCTACATGGTCGGCGCGCCCATCCTCGGGCGGCTGGCGGAACGCGTCTCGCGCTGGTGGATCATCGCGGGCAGCGTCGCAGTGTGGAGCATTGCGACGGGGATGACGGGGCTGGCCGGCGGCTTCGGCGTGCTGCTCGCGAGCCGCGTCATCGTCGGCATCGGCGAGGCTGGATACGGCCCGGCGGCACCCGCGCTGATCTCGGATTATTTTCCCGTCGATCGGCGTGGAAAAGTGATGGCGCTTTTCTACGTCGCGATCCCGGTCGGCAGTGCGCTCGGCTATGTCGTCGGCGGGCAGATGAACCAATGGTTCGGCTGGCGCTCTGCATTTTACGTCGTCGTGCTGCCCGGCCTTTTGCTCGCGGCGCTCGCGTGGTTCATGCGCGAGCCGCATCCGCAGCGTCCGCGCGAAGTCAGCACAGGAAGACTGCGCGACGATGCACGCACGCTGCTCCGCATCCCGTCCTATCTGCTGAACACCGCGGCGATGACCGCGATGACCTTTGCCATCGGCGGCATCGCCTTCTGGATTCCCAAATACATGTCGCAGCGCCTCGCCGAACAGCACGGCCTCGCGCCGCTCCTCGCCCTCGGCAGCCTCGACGCGATGAAGCAGAGCAACGACATCCTCGCCGAGGTGAACCTCAAGTTCGGCCTCATCGTAGTCGTCGCCGGCATCCTCTCCACGCTCGCGGGAAGCTGGCTCGGCGACCGGCTGCGTCCGCGCTTCAGCGGCGCGTATTTCACCGTCTCCGGCGTCGCCATCCTCCTCGCATTCCCCTGCACGCTCGCGATGCTGAAGCTCCCCTTCCCCTACGCGTGGCTCGCCGTCTTCGGCGCGGTGTTCTTCCTCTTCTTCAACACCGGCCCGGCGAACACCGCGCTCGCAAACGTCACCTCTCCCGCGATGCGCTCGACGGCATTCGCGATCAATATTTTCCTCATCCACGCATTCGGCGACGCGCTCTCCCCACCGCTCATCGGCTGGGTGAAAAGCAAGACCAACTGGGACACCGCATTCGCGCTCGTTTCCCTCATGATGCTGCTCGCGAGCGCACTGTGGTTCATCGCCGCGCGCTATCTCGGCAAGGACACCGAGGCCGCCGAGAAAATCGAATCGCTGCGCGACGCTGCGGAGGCAAAGACGTAGGCCGCGCGCGACGGCACGCAAGGAGCCGGGGCTATGCGATCAGTCGAACCGCGCTGACGCTGGCCCCACTCAGGAGTCGGACGCATCTCCGCGCTGCCACAAATCCGAATGCAGCAATCCCCAATCGGCAAGCCTCCGCTCCCGCAGCGCAAACCCGCATGAACGCAGAGACGAATCCGGCGACGCGAGTTCCTGCGCCGAAAGTCGCGTGACTCGTCGGAAGAAAAAATACATCGCGCGCAGAATCCAGCGCGCACGCCACTTTGCCAGACCTGACGATGGCTCACAAAAATCCGCAAGCAGCCAATGGGCATCTGGAGTAGCCGCGTTGGCAAGACGCGGGACGAGCACGGAGAGTTGCTCGGCGGTGAAGCAATCGAGAAAGAAGTGGGTGACCACCAAATCGAAACGCGCAGCGGGCGGCTGCCAGTCGAGCGCATCGGCATGGATGAATTCAATCGCGTCAGTGCTCAGTCCATGTCGCAACGCACGCGCACGCGCACATTCCAGCATCCGCGCACTTGCATCTACGCACACGAATCGCGCGGCTGGAAATGCGCGCAGCAATTCCACAAGGCAGCGCCCATTTCCCTCGCCGAGCATCAGCACATCGCGCGGCGCGGCGATTTCGCCGATGAATGCCGTGCGGCAGCGCTGAAGCTTGCCGCCCGCAAGCAGCCATTCCATCCAGCGGTAATGCGGCGCGAGACGGTCGAAGCTCACTTCCTGTGCTCGCGGAACCACGCCCATCCGCCGCCATGCACGAGCACGCACGCGGGCAGTTTTTCGCCGCCGGATTTCGGACGATACACGCCGAGCTTCAGCTCCTGCCCGGGCGTCCTGCCATAGGTGATGTCGAGTTCCGCCTTCACGCTCTCCGGCGGCTCGGAGGGCAGCGGCGCGGGTTTCGTCTTTGTCTGTGCAAAGGCGGCGGCGCTGAGCGCGAGGATGGCTGCGAGGAATGTGGAGCGGGTCATGGATGGTTCGCTTGCCGCATGTGGTTGGAATTCCGGACGGGGCTCTTTTCGGCGGAGTCGGCTGCCTCTTCTTGGTGCCCAAATGGCTGGAGCGCGAGGCCGATTATTCCGTGCCAGTTCCATGGTCGCGTCCATAAAATTGCGCCCAGTCCTTTCGGGTCGGTTCCAGGGTGTCTAGGCAGATCAGATTGCGGTGGGCTTCCGTGTCTCGATTCCGTGGCCTCTCCTATCGGCGCAGCCCTCGGCGACATCTTCCCTCGGCGGCGGCAGCCACAGTCGCCGCCTGGCCCTGTGCTGCGCCGACAGATGGCTGGCGGACCTGCTTGCCTTTGGCGGGATGCACTGTTTAACCACCAGAGTGCAGTCTTCAAAACGTAGCGAGCCGACCTTACGCCTTGGCCTGTCCCCCAGCCCTGAAAAGCTCCCGGTGGCACCGGTGCTTCTCGGTTGTACGCTGTTGACGCTCTTGATCGGCTGGGGCGATTACCTGACCGGCTACGATGTCAGCTTTGCGGTGTTTTACGCCTTGCCGGTGATCGGCGTCGTGTGGTTCGCCGGTCGCAAAGCCGGGGTTCTGATGGCGGTCATCGCGGTGGTGACCCGGTTCACGGCGGACCTGCAAACCGGGCATCAGTACTCGAGCAATTGGGTATGGATTTGGAATGCCTTTGTCGCACTGGCCTATCTCTGCCTGATCGTTATCGGCTTTTCCGCGGTGAGGGCGCAGCTGAATCAGACGCAGACGAGGGTCAGGCAACTGGAGTCCACGCTGCCGGTTTGCACCTGCTGCAAGAGGATTGAGGATCATGGAGGGAACTGGAGCACGCTCGAAACCTACGTGGAGGAACACTTCGGCTCGACGCCGAGCAGGAAACTCTGCCCGGACTGCTCCCGGAAGTTTCATGCCAAAACGATGGGGCCGGGGTCTGGGATTCGATAGCGTCTTCCAGACTCAATCGCCGGAGACTTTCCACCTAGGATGATTTTTTCATGAGGATGCTACACGTAATCCGCTCGGCGAACCCAAAGGGTGGAGGGCCGATCGAGGGAATCCGGCAACTCGCATCCCGCAACAATGCGGCAGGGCACACCGTGGAACTCGTCACGCTGGATGATCCGCGCGAGCCGTGGCTCAAGGACTTTGCCATACCCGTCCATGCCACGGGGCCGTCGTTTCTGGGCTATGGATACAACCGTCGGCTCGTGCCGTGGCTGAAGGAACATCACCGCGACTACGACGTGGTGATCGTGAACGGGCTCTGGCAGTATAGCAGCTTCGGAGTGTGGCGTGCGCTGCGGAATACCGCGACGCCCTATTGCGTCTTCACCCATGGGATGCTCGACCCGTGGTTCAAGAAGGAGTATCCGCTCAAGCACCTGAAGAAGTGGCTCTACTGGCCGTGGGGGGACTACCGGGTCCTGCGCGACGCGCTGGCGGTCTTCTTCACCACGGAGGAGGAAAGGCGGCTCGCGCGACGTTCCTTCTGGCTCTACCACTGCGACGAGATTGTGATCCCCTACGGC
>JAYWEO010000292.1:0-9850 GCA_043779225.1 Prosthecobacter sp. | reverse complement strand
TCCTGAAGCCCGACCTCGCGTGGTGCGCGCAGGCGAAACTCGATTATCTTCCGGTCGTGTTCCCCGGGTTCAGTTGGCACAACATGCACGGCGGCCCGCCCGATGCGATCCCGCGGCGCAAGGGCGAGTTCCTCTGGTCGCAATTCACCGCCGCGAAACGTGCAGGCGCGGAGATGATCTACGTCGCGATGTTCGACGAAGTGGACGAAGGCACCGCGATTTTCAAATGCACGAACGATGTGCCGGTGAGCGACGAGGCAAAATTTGTGACCTACGAATCGCTGCCGTCGGACTTCTATCTCCGGCTGACCGGCGCAGGCGGAAAATTGCTTCGCGGCGAAATCCCGATCACCGACAAGCTGCCCTCCCTGCAAAAATGAACCGCCGAACTTTTCTCGCCACCACGGGCGTCGCCCTGACCGCCGCCGCGCTGCCTGCATTCACATCCCTCGCGGCGGAGACTGCGGCTAGTTTCGATGTCGTGGTGTATGGCGGCGTGCCGTGTGGCATCGCCGCGGCCATCGCCGCGGCACGCGAAGGTGCGAGCGTTCTGCTCATCGAGCCGACGAAGCACGTCGGCGGGCTGAACACCAGCGGGCTGAACACTGCGGAGACCGAGCACATGCTGAAATGGACTTTCGGCGGCATCGCACGCGAGGTGTATGAGCGCATCGGGCGGCACTACGGAAAGTGGGAGCCAGCGTATTATTTCGAGTCGCACATCGCGGAGAAGGTCTTCAACGACATGCTCGCGGAGGCGAAGGTGCCGGTGCGCTTCGGCCTGCGTGTCGAGAAAGTGGAGAAGGACGGCGCGCGCATCCGCAGCATCGCGCTGAGCGATGGAACGAAGGTCGCCGCGAAGGTTTTCGTGGACGCGGGCTACGAGGGTGATCTCATGGCGCTCGCGAGTATTCCCCACACGTGGGGGCGCGAGTCGCGCGAGGAATTTGGCGAAGAAAAGGCGGGCATCTCATTCGATCCGCCGCGCAAGGCGGCGACGGTGGATGAAGCGGGCAGGCTGCTTCCGGGCATCAGCGGATGGGCGCGCGATTTTCACGAGGGTGAAGGCGACATGCGCGTGATGAACTACAACTGGAGGCTCACTTTCAGCAACGACCCAGCGATGCGCGTCTCGATCCCGCCGCCGCAGCGCTACGACCGCGCGCGATTCCGCCTGCTGGAAAACTGGCTGCGCGAAATGACTGCGGGCGGAAAGGAGGTGAAGCTCACGGACATCCTCGACCTGTACCATCACGCGCCGGGGCGGAAGGACAAGATTGAGGTGAACAACAAGCAGGCGGCGATCATTTCCATCGGTCACTTCGGCGGACAGTTCGAGTATCCCGGTGCCGACTACGCCGCGCGCGAGCGAGTCGTCGCCGATCACACGGACTACACGCTCGGCCTGCTGCACTTCCTCGCGAGCGATGACACGGTGCCGGAAAAATTGCGCGCGGAGATGCAGCAGTTTGGGCTGCACAAGGAGGAGTTCGCCGACAACGGCCACTGGCCTTACCAGATCTACGTGCGCGAGGCGCGGCGGATGCGCGGCGCGTTCATCGTGACGCAGCGCGACGTGACGGACGATCGTCGCAAGCCGGACTCGATTGCGATGGGCAGCCACTTCGTGGATTCGCACCACGTGCAGCGGCTCGCGGTGTCGCCGACGGAATTTGTGAACGAGGGCCGCATCTGGCTCGACGGCTGGGCGTATCAAATCCCGTATCGTGCGATCACGCCGAAGGCCGAGGACTGCGCGAATATGCTCGTGCCCGGCGCGGCCAGCTACACGCACGTGGCCTTCTGCACGCTGCGGCTGGAGAGCACGTGGATGATGGTCGGCCACGCTGCGGGAGTCGCCGCCGCGCGTGCGGCGAAGTCGGGCAAGAACGTGCAGGATTTGATCGTCGAAAATCTCCAGGAACGGCTGCGCGCCCAAGGACAGGTGATCGACTTTCTGCCCGACCAGCCCGAGAAATTTGTCCACCCCAAAAAATAACCCTCATGCAAACCCCGATCCACTCCCGCCGCCGCTTCCTCGCAAACACTGCCGCCGCACTCACCGCAGCCACGCTGGCTCCGCAACTTTTCTCCGCCGAAAAACGCGCCCCGCGCATCCTGCTGCGCTCCTCGTGGCAGACGGTGAATATCGGCGACATCGCGCACACGCCGGGCGTGCTGGCGATCTTGGAAAAGTATCTGCCCGAGGCGGAAGTGCGCCTGTGGCCGAGCAGCGTGGATAACGGCGTCGAGGAAATGCTGCGCGCGCGTTTCCCGAAGCTGATCATCCTCAAGGACGCGGAGGCGAAACGCGCGGCATTCGCGGAGTGCGATTTCATGCTGCACGGCTCGGGGCCGTCGCTCGTCGGCGAGAAGGAGGTCGCAAAATGGGCGAAGGAAACCGGCAAGCCGTACGGCGTCTTCGGCATCACGCTGCCGACCACAAGCTCCGCCGCCACGAAACCGACTCCCGACGGCGTGATCTCGCAGACGATCGAGCTGCTCAGTGGCGCGAAGTTCGTGTTTTTCCGCGACTCGGTTTCGTTGGAGCTTGCCAAGAAAAAAGGCTGCACGAGTCCCGTGATGGAGTTCGGTCCCGACGGTGCATTCGCCACGGACTTGCGCGACGATGCGAAGGCCGACGCATTTCTGAAAGCGAACGGACTCGAGGAGGGAAAATTTCTCTGCTGCATCCCGCGCCTGCGCTACACGCCGTATTGGACAATCCCTAGCAAGCACATCGGGCCGGATACGACGAAGCACGCGCGCAACGAGGCAATGAAGGAACACGACTGCAAGCCGCTGCGCGATGCGATCACCGCGGTCGTGAAAAACACCGGCCTCAAGATTTTGCTCTGCCCCGAGGACGAGACGCAGATGGCGGTGAACAAGGAGATGCTCCTCGACAAGCTGCCCGAGGACGTGCGCGCACGCTGCGTGTGGCGCGAAAATTACTGGCTCACCGACGAGGCGCTCAGCACGTACCGCCGCAGCGCGGGACTCTTCGGACACGAGATGCACTCGCCGATCATGTGCATCGGCAGCGGCATCCCCGCCATCGTCTGCCGCTGGGCGGAGCAGACGAGCAAGGGCATCATGTGGCGCGACATCGGGCTCGGGGAATGGCTCTTCGATCTCGATCAGGAAAGTGATCTCGCGCGTGTCGCCGACTCGGTGCTCGCGATGGCGAAGGATCCCGCCGCGGCAAAGGCGAAGGCCGCGAAGGGCCGCGCATTCGTCGAGCAGCGGCAGCGCGAGATGACTGCGGTGCTGCGAAAATCCCTCAGCGTCTGAGCATCCCGCCGGGCCGATTTTTCCGTCTCACGGCTTCTGCTTCCACACGAATTCGCCGCCGGCCTCCGCCTGCTCGTACCACTCGCCGGGAAAGGCGGATTGCCGGAACAGCTCCGCCTGGCTGCGCTCGACTTCAGAGACCGGCTGTCCCCGTTCCTTCGCGAGTTTCTCCATGAGTTTTCTGCGGTCGGCGTTTTCGGCATCCGCGGTCTTCTTCACATAGTCGCCGTATTCGCCTGTCGGCTGGTTGCGGATGTCGAGCAGACCGTGCCGGTTTTCGCCGACGAGACGTGAATTTTTCAGCGACTGGATCTCGCCCATCCGCGCCCGGCGCGCGACCTCGGGATCGTCGGAGGCGCGTGTCTCCGTCTTCCGCATGCCTTCCTTCGGCTCGTGCTGGTACACATCCATCTTCATCTTGATGTCCACCTTGATGGGCTTCTCGGTGCCGAGGTGGACGGCCAGCGGCGAGCATGCGCCCAGTGCGGCGAAAAGAAGGATCAGAAAAAGGCGGACGGTCATGGTTTGAATGGACTGAACAGGAAGAGGCGGTTCAGATCTCCCGGCGGGTTGAAGTTCACCTCCAGTTCGCGTTTGCCCAGACTTCCGTCAAGACGGACGTGCAATTGCCCCACGGGCTCGGTGAGCCAGAATGTGGCGTCGCCCGTCTCATACGGAAAATCGCGCATCGTCTCGAGACCGATGCGCATGAGATCGCGCTTCGCATTTTCCCAGCCGGCGGGAATCGCCGCGATGAGTTCATCGAGCTTCGTGATGCGCAGCGTGCCGCCGGTCGGCGCACGGAAGTCGCCGGCGAGCCGCGTCACATCGCCGCCCGTTCCATTCACGGCGAGGCTCACATTGGCGCGGCCAGTCATGGAGGCCTTTCCTGGCGCGAGCTTGTCGGTGAGTTCCTGCAGATCGATCCGTGAGCCGGAGACCCAGCCCGTCCACGGCGCGCGCGGCTCCAGAAAATAAGTGAAGCCCGCGCGGATCTCGCCCGAGCAGATTTTTCCGCCGCCATCGCCATGCATGCCGAACGGATCGAAGGTGAGGCCGAGCCACCAGTCGTGACCGCGGAATTGCTTCCAGCGCACGTCGCGCACTTTCAGCGTCTGCACGACATTCTCCGCATGGCCTCCGGGCGGGAGCTGGAAATCGATCTTCCCGGAGATGCCGTGCAGGTGGATGTCGAGTTCCGCATTCTCATAATCCTGCGGCGGCACTTCGAGCACGAGCCGCAGCTTTGCATCGCTGAGGCGTTGGAAGTCGAGGTTCTCGGCATGCGATTCAAAAGGCATCGGCAGCGTGAGGCGCGACTGCCCGGCGAGAGCGAGGATCAGCTTTCCGGAGTGCGCATCGAAGCGCTTCACCCTCCACGGTCGCGGAGCCGGGAGCCCCGCCGCGGCGCTTTCCATCGCCGCGCGTTTCTTGTCCACGAGGTCCATGTACCAGAAAAGATCGGGGCCGACATTCAGCTCGGGGCTCACGATCACGACCTCCTCGATCTGCCGCTCGCGCAGACCGGGCGGCGTCCACCGGATGAATACGCTGTGCAGACTGAGCACCGGGACGAACGGATCGAGCGGCGAGACGAAATTGATGTTCGAGAGTTCCAGCGTCTGCACCTCCTGCGTTCCACCGCTCAGCGGATCGTTCAGCGGCACATTCGTGAGATCGAGGTTCAGCGAAAAATCCAGCGGCGGCATTCCGAGTCCGAGATCATCGAGCGCGACACGTGTCTGGCGGAGATGCACCTCATCGGCGACGAAGGCCTGCGCAGGCGAAGGACTCGCATCCGCCGCCTTGGCAAACATGGCGCGGCTCTCGCGATCCATCCGCAGCGTGGCGCCGTCGAGTTCGATGCTTTTCAAGCGGTGATGCCGGATGAGATCCTCGACGTTGAAGGTGACTGTGACCTTCGGAAGCGTGAGCCATTCGTGAAAAGAACCCGCCGGCTGATCCGGGAGACCGATGTGCAGGTCGTGGAATTCCATGCGCTGGATGGCCGCGTCGGGCGTGCCGAGATTCCGAAAGTCGGCCGTGAGTGTGCCAAGGATCGTCGGAAGTCCGGGCAGCGCGATGTCCGCCTTGCCGCCATCGAGAATCAGCCGGTCAATCTTCAGGGGAAATTCGGATGGCGAAGATGCGCCGCCTTTGCCGAGCCCGGAAAGGATCGTGCTCCAGGCGTCGTTGAATGCCACCGAGGGACTGTCGAGCCGCACTTCCTGGAGCCGGCCGGAAAGCAGTCCCATATTGGTGAACTGGATCGTCGCGCCTGCCAGCGAGGCTGGTGCCGCGCGGCTTTCGCGCGGAGTCACGGTCAGCTTTCCGATCCGCAATTCCCCCGGCACCGGTGCTCCGGATGGATCTGCGCCGAGAGCCTCGGCGTGCAGTGCCACTTCTCCCTCGATGAGTGGCAGCGACGGGATGTCCACGCGCATCTTCCCTCCGGTGATCGCAAGCTCATCGACCTTCCACGGCATCGCTGAGGCGCGAGATCCGGATGATGTGTCGAACCATGCAATTTCGTCCTGCGACAGCGAAACCTGAGGGCTTTCGATCGTGAGCTTCCGCAGATGTCCCGCGCTCAATTCCGCCGCCGTGAAGGCAAGGCGCGCATCCGGAATCGCGACGATGCCGCGGCCCTTGTCCGAACGCAGCGCGATTTCCCGGAGCCGGAGCGCGTCCGGTTTTCCGCCTGCGTTCCCGCTGCCGAGGCTGAAAATCTCCGCATCCACCCGCATGCTGATCTGCGGCTGCGCTGAGAATGCTGCCTTCACAAATCCGCCGCGCACCGCGATGCGGTCGATTTTCCATCCGCCGTCCACAGCGTGATCCGCCGGGAGGAGTTTCCGCACCTCGGCGAGGGAGGCGTCATTCGCACTCACGCGCAGCCCGTCCCATTCGACCGCGTCCACGTGGCGGCGGCGAAGCTCTCGCCAGGAAAATGTGGCGCGCGCATTCTGCGCCGAAAGCACCTCGCTGCCATCGCGACGCAGCCGCACCTTGAGCCCGCGGACCGTCAGCGCGCCATGCCGATCGATTTGCACCTGCTCCGCGCGGAAACGCCATTCGGGCAGGAAGCGGTTCGCAGCCCAGAGGCTCAATGGCGTCACGCTCAGCGCCGCAACCACCAGCAGCACGAGCAGAGTGAACGCGAGCCAGAGCACATTCTGCACAGCCCACCGGATCCAGCGGCGGTGCTTTGGCTTGGATGGAACGGAAGGCATGAGCGCGTATGCTAATCGCAGCCGTGCGTGCGGACAACCCTGCCGCTGGCCGCGACGGCTTGAGAGGCGGATTTAGCCCGCCGCGGCTCCGCTTGCCTCCGCAAAGCGGCTGGCTGTCGAGCGCGTCGCAGACTTTCTGAAAGTGCGCAGCGCGGGGAGGGAGAAGTGCCCAGCATCTCACTTCGTGGCCTGGCGAGTGCGGAGCCTGCGCGGCAGTGGTGCGGTGGATCCCCGGCGTGAAGCAGGTGTTCATTTTGAAAGAGCACGGCGGCGCATGAGGGCAATGGCGCTCCACGAGGGAGGACTGCCGAACGGTCGGTGCTCAGGTCCCGCAGAAGGTGCGGCAGGGCGGAGTGCCGGGGGGAGGGGGATTCAGCAGGGAGGCTCGCTGGCCGGCTTCGTCGTACGGTGTGGCGAGTGCGGAGTGCAGGCGTGTCAGCGGAGCGAGATCGCTCGCATCGGTGGCGGCAGCGAGGGCGGCCTCCACTGCGTGATTGCGGGGAATCACGGCGGGGTTGTGCGCGTTCATGAGTGTGGCGACTTCGGTCCCGGGCTGGGGCTGCCGTGCGAGGCGTTCGGTCCAGCGTTGTCGCCATGCGGTGAATGCATCGCCAGCCGGAGCAGGCGGTTCCGCGGCTGAATTCGGGCGCAGGCTGCGGAAGGTGCAGGTGTAGTCGGAGCGGGTCTCGTGTAGGGTGCGGAGGAGTTCCGCGGCGAGCGACGCATCGTCCGGCTCGGCGGTGAAAAGGCCGAGCTTTCCGCGCATGGCATCGAGCCAGTGCCTCTGGAAGCGCCCTTCGAATGATTCCAGCGCCTCGTTCGCGATGTTCACGGCGGCCTCCGTCTCCGAGTGCAGGATGGGCAGGAGCGCCTCGGCGAGGCGGGCGAGATTCCATGCGGCGATATTGGGCTGCTGGCCGAAGGCGTAGCGGCCGTGGCGGTCGATGGAACTGAACACGGCCGCCGGGTCGTATCCATCGATGAAGGCGCACGGGCCGTAGTCGATGGTTTCGCCGGAGAGCGCCATGTTGTCGGTATTCATGACGCCGTGCACGAAGCCGACACGCATCCAGTGCGCGATGAGCGAGGCCTGGCGCTCCATCACTGCTTCGAGAAGTCCGAGCACTGGATTTTCCGCCGCGGCACATTCAGGAAAGTGGCGGCGGAGCGTGTATTCGGCGAGCACGCGCAGGCCTTCCGTGTCGCCGATCGCGGCGAAATATTCGAAGGTACCGACGCGGATGTGGCTGGCTGCAACACGAGTGAGAACCGCGCCGGGAAAAGCCACTTCGCGAAAGACTGGTTCGCCTGTCGAGGTCACAGCGAGACTGCGCGCAGTGGGGATGCCCAGCGCGTGCATGGCCTCGCTGATGAGATATTCGCGCAGCATCGGGCCGAGGCCTGCGCGGCCATCGCCACGGCGCGAATACGGCGTGGGGCCGGCGCCTTTTAACTGGATGTCGAACCGCTCCCCCGAGGGAGTGCGGTGCTCGCCAAGCAGAATCGCGCGTCCGTCGCCGAGGCGGGCGAGATTTCCAAACTGATGCCCTGCGTATGCCTGGGCGATCGGCTCCGCGCCGCTGGGGATTTGGTTTCCGGCAAAGAAGGGTGCTGCCTCTGGCCCGGCAAGAACCGCGGAATCGAGTCCGAGCGAATCGGCAAGCGGGCGATTGAAAAGAACGATGCGCGGGTCGGCGACCGGGGTGGGATTTACCCGCGTGTGGAATGCTCCGGGCAGCCGCGAGTAGGAGTTGTCGAAGTTCCACCCGGAGCGGGATGGGGTGAGTTCAGGGATTGCGGTCATGGAGCAAAGCGAGGATCGGGTGACTGGCAGTAATCAGCGGTGAAATCTTGTGCGAGGCGGAATGCGCCCGTTCATTCGGAAATCGCGGGCCAACGAATCATGGATTCGACGGAAAGACAGCTCCGGTCACTCGGGTCCCGACCGCAGGCTGACATCGGAGCGAAGGTGCCATCCGAGGACGGATTTCCAAATCCGGAACAATGCATCCGTCCTGCCATGGGCCGCCTCCATGGTGAATGGTGATGATCTTGCGACCTCCGCGCTTCGGAATGACAAAAATCTTCAAGGGGTCCCCAGCGAGATTAAGCCACGCACAAGTCCCCCTGCGAAGGTGAGTATGCTCCAGCGTTTCAGCGGATACGAAGATCCTGCGTCCGCGAGTGCAAACGTCGGGGCTGATGGGACCGATCGAGGTTCCCCAATCGCATGGCACACCTATGAAAGGCGATTGGTAAGACTCCTGGGAATGAACCGCGCGGGCGCTGGGTGGGGACACGCTCAGCAATCCCGTCATCGTTGAGGTTGCAAGTGATGCGCAGTGACAAAACCGCTTGCTCTCCGATTGCGGCACGGCTTCTCCCAGCGGCGGCGATCCCCGCGCCTAATCCGTCAGGCGTGGCCGCCGGATGGGAAATGACGCCGCCATCCAAGGGTCCTGCGAGCGGACATCACCGTGGCGGAACTCGTCCCCGAGCGGCCGTTGCCGCTCCGCGCGGCAAAATCCATCTCGTCAGGCGGACGTTTTCATCACGCATGGAAGAAAACTCCACTTGCTGGGAAACGCATCATATCGCCGTTCGCTTGGTTGTGTTTCTCAGAGGTAAAACGCCCATTGTCCGAAGACGAAATCAACCCCTTAACGCCCGCGCCCGGCCGGGTGTTGCGAAAGTTTTTTCAAAAAGATTGTTGACCCAAAAATCGAAACCGCTATCAACACCGCCCCGCAAGTAAGGGGGCCGTTCAAAACGGTGTTCGCCAAAACCGACAGCAGCAAAGAAATTTGCAAAAAGCTGTTGACGATGACGAAGACCTGACTAGAGTGTCCCTCCCGCTGAAGCAAAGGGGCGCGCAAAAAGCGCGAGACAGTTGCTCGTGAAAGCAGCTGGCGCAGGCGAAAGCCTGAGAGCCGGCGGCATTTAAGGCGCTGCGAGTTTTTTGATAGTTTGGTTTCGAGTCGCCCGTCACCGCGAAAGCAGTGGCGGACACAAACTCAAAACAGTCCATACAGCAAAAATTGAATTGTGCGTTGCACGTCAAATTTTTGATTTTAATATAAGTGCCGAGGCCTGCCCGTCAAACGGCGGGCCAAAACGGCCAGACGCTGCGGCTTGCTGCCGCAGCAAAGCTTTCTACGGAGAGTTTGATTCTGGCTCAGAACGAACGGTGGCGGCGTGGATAAGACATGCAAGTCGAACGGGATTTTCAGTGTAGCAATACATTGAAAGTTCAGTGGCGTAAGGGTGCGTAACACGTGGGAAATCTGCCGAGAAGTGGGGGATAGCTCGCCGAAAGGCGAATT
>JAYWEO010000291.1:0-5759 GCA_043779225.1 Prosthecobacter sp. | reverse complement strand
ACGCGCGTGCAGAGCTGGCGCGAGCAGTATTTCGGCACGACCGCAAACGCGGGCAGCGCGGCGGATAGCGCGGACGCGGACGGCGACGGCATCACGAATCTGATGGAGTTCGGATTCGGCACTGACCCGACCTCGCCAGCGAGCGGTGCCCCGCCTCTGCAGTATGCGGGGACATTCGCGGGCGGAGGCACCATCGCCGGCACCGGGCAGCCCATCATGAAATTTGAGACGACCGTCACAGGCGTTGATTTTCGCGCGCTCTTTGTGCGGCGCGTGGATTTCGCCGCCGCCGGGCTGACTTACGCCGTGCAGTTCAGCGCGGATCTGAATTCATGGACCTCCAGCGCGGCTGCACCGACGGTGCTCGCGGACGATGGCACATTCCAGATCGTGAGCGTGCCCTACCTGCCATTCGTCCATGGAAAGAAGGCCCGCTTCTTCCGAGTCCAAGTGAGCATCGCCCCATGAACCGCACTCAATCTCTCAAGCTCTCCGCCACCCCCAATCTTTCTCCCGTGAAAATCCGATTCCTCGCCCTGCTCCTCCCACTGCTTTCGGCCGCGTCATCCGCTTCGCACGCAGGCATCCTTTACAGCGGCATCCGCGATGTCGCCATCCCGCTGAGTCTTGAGGGCGAGTATCTGCGGATCGACACAGGCACGACCTCCGGGGCCTACCCGGCGGATTGGGACACTGCGCCGTGGATCAACCCGTTTTTCGGGGGCGTGTATATCGGCAACAGCCCGCTGCTGCGCCCGGTCGTCACCGGCACGGATCAGATTCTGAAGCTTGCGGCGGGCACCGTCATCGGCAGCGGGAGCAATTTTGTGGCCGGCGAGAGCGGCTCGACTACGCACGTGGGCGGCGGCCCCGGCCAGTTTGCGCTGAACGTGCCCGGCTATATCGGCGTGGATTTCCAGACGACCGTGGGCGGGCCGGACTATTATGGCTGGATCCAAATGACGATCAGCAACACCGGCGCGGCGGAGATCAATTCGTGGGCGTACGAGAGCGTGAGCGGAGTATCCATCCTCGCGGGTGCCGTGCCCGAGACCGGCACTGCGTGCTTCGGGCTGCTGCTCATCGGGGTCAGCCTGTGGCGGCGGAACCGGAGAGCGCAGGCGCGCTGCCACTAGCGCCCCGCCATTCGTGGTTCGATGATCACTGCGGGCCCGCATTGGCGAAAGCGCCTTTGGTTTTTCTGGCAGAAATGCCCATCGCCGCAACCGCGGATTTGTCTGGTTCTTGGAGTTGATGAGAGCCTCGAAAATGGCGGTGTTTGAAAAAGTTGCGTGATAGTTCGCAACGCGGGCATCGGCACGTGGTTATACCCGGATTTCCCGAGATGAAGATTTTCCACTGCCTGACCCCCGGCTTCCGACGGCGCAACTTCTGGGGGGGTGCGCGCGGGTTATTTTGAAAAAGTGGAGGCGATGATCGCAGACCCATCCTTTCCAAAAGACGCGGCGGGCGGACTGAACTCCGCGGGGCCTAAGAGCCTCGGCGAATCCACTCACCCATGAAATCTGCGACTTCATTCCTCACGCTTGCGTGCCTCGCGCTCTGTCTGTCTCACGCAGCACACGCGGAAGAGCCGCCGATCGACGTGCAGCGCGGGCGGCAATTGATGCAGAAATCCAGCCGTGGCGGAACGCTCGACGTGGAGGAGCAGGCGTATCTCGAACGCGTGAAGCGGGCGATGCGCGAGCGCGCGATGGGCAAGCCGGGTGCGACGCCGAGGACGGAAGCGCCGCGCGCCTCTGCCGCGAACCCGGGGGACTGGAAAGCGCTCGTGCCGATCACCGACATGACTGCGCCCTACAAGGCACGGCGCATCGCCGAGCATCCGCTCACTTTGGCAAAGCAAAACGCCGACAGGCTGCGCGCCACTCACATCCGCATCGGCTGCGGCTCGCTCGATGGCCTGCTGCCGCGAAATGCGGAACTGCACGACCTGCTCACCGGGCTGCACATCGAGCACGACTACGAGATCGTGCCCGACGTCGCGCACGAGTCGCCGCTTTATTATCGGAAGCTCGGCACGAAGGTGTATGATTTCCACGCCAAGAGCCTGCGCGGCGATGCCGCGGCGCCGGCAAACTGATCCTTCACCACCATGCGCCTTCCATTCCCCATCACCAAAATCCTCATCTTCGCTTCGGCGACACTTTCACTCCGCGCGCAGGAGCCGCCTGCGCCGTGGAAGCATCAGGACATCGGCATGGCGCAAGTCGCGGGCACGGCAAGGCACGCGGGCGGTGTCTTCACATTGCAAGGCACGATGGATCTTTGGGGCGTTGCGGACGGCGGACATTTTCTGTCTCAGCCGTGGCGTGGCGATGTGGAGCTGATCGTGCGCGTCACCGGCATGGAAAATCCCGGCAAGGTCGCGCACGCGAAGGCGGGCCTCTGCATCCGCGAATCGGCGGACGCGGGCGCGCGCTGCGTGGGGCTGTGCGTGACGGCGAGCGACGGCGTGCAGATGACCGCGCGCGATGCGACGGACGGGAAAACCGCGCGCGTCCGCAACGAGACCGCAACTCCCGAAGAGAACGTGGCGAAGGCGGCATTTCCCTGCTGGCTGAAGCTCGTGCGAAACGGGAAGGAATTCAGCGGCTACGAATCCGCGGATGGCAAGACGTGGTGGCTCACGGGGAAAATCACGATTGAATTCAAGGACGACGCGATGCTCGGCCTCACGTCCTCATCGCATACGAAGGATACGCTCACGGCTTCGGTGTTCGATCAGGTGAGCGTCTCCGCACCGAGGACGGGCAGGTGACACTTCGTTCCCGGCCTTGCGTGGCGTTTCGATTTGCAGTGTCGCTGATCGCCGTCATGCTTTCGGTCTCGCACCTGTCTGCGGAAGACAAGTCAATCGCAGCAGCCAAAGCGCAGAAGTATCCGCCACTGCCGGAGAACGTCGAACGCCGGGCGGTGACGATCTGGAGCGACGGGACGAAGATGGCGGGCGATCTGTATTTGCCAAAGGGGCTCAAGTCCGATGCCAGGCTGCCGGCAGTCGTGTTCATCGCGGGGACGGGAGGCACGAAGAAGAGCAGCGCAGCACGGATGGGGCCGATGTTTGTGAAGAATGGCTATGCGTTCCTCGCCTTTGATTATCGAGGATGGGGAGAGAGCGAGAGCAAGCTCCTGATGCTGGAGCCGATGCCGGAGCCGAATGACAAGGGCGAGGTGACGGTCAAGGCTCGCGCCATTCGCTGGCAGATGGATTTTGCGGATCAGTGCGCGGACATTCGCGCGGCCATCGCATTCGCTGCGGGCGAGCCGAATGTGGATGCATCGCGCATCGGAGTCATCGGCACGAGCTACGGCGGCGGGTTGGCGACGTGGACGGTGGCGAACGACCCGCGAGTGAAATGCGCTGCGGCCCAGGTGCCGGGCATGGGCGGCGGCAAACCTCCGGCGGCGGAACGTCGCGCCTATGAACTGCTGGCTCAGCAGGCTCGCGGTGAAACGGAGCCTGTTCCCTATGAACACGGTGCTCCCGGTGGCAAGATGGCGGCCTACGCGCACATGCACTACAACACGGCGAAAGGCATCGGCTTTGATGCGATCAAAGCAGCGGAAAAGATCATCGTGCCGATGCTGATCATTGATGCCGGGAACGAGGAGTTGATGAACACGGCGGAGAACGGCAAGCGCGTCGCCGACATTCTCAAGGCCAGGGGCACGGACGTGGACTATCGCGTCATTCCGGGGATCGGGCATTACGGCGTTTACGCCGAGAAGTTCAAGGAAGTGACGGAGATGGAGATCGCGTGGTTCGACAAGCATCTCAAGGCACTGACGCCGTCGAAGGCGGAGTAACGGCTGCGCAGAAGCCCCATGAAAATGAATCGTCTCCAGGCCCTCGTCGCGCTTTCGGTTGTCGCTTGCTGCCATCACGTCGAAGCGCAGACCGATGCGGACTGGCCGACCTGCCATCACGACGTGCGCGGCTGGCGTTTCAATTCGGCGGAGAGGACGCTGAGCCCGGCGAATGTCGGCAGGCTCGTGGAGCCCTCGCCGCGCTCCATGCGCACGGGCACGGAAACGGTGAGCGAACGCTTCGGATACTTCACGCGCTCTCGATCCGCCTGGGGCATCTGCAACAGATCGGCGACGAGATCGAACTGCTCGCAGGCCATGGCGAAAGTGGGGTGCCTGTAGATTTCCATGATGCGGAATGCAGGCGTTTCAACCGCGGCGGGCGGTCGCGGGATCGGGCAGTTGGCCGTAGCGATGGAGGGTTTCACTGATGCTCTGCTCGCGCAGCCAGCGCGTGAGCTCGATGCGGCCCGAGGCGAGCAGAGGTGCGTTGATCCAGTTCAGGCCCGCGTCATGCGCGGCGCGCAAAACTTCGTCCCTGGGCGCGGCGATGGTGCGGAGAAACTCCGCGCCTTTCGCCAACTCCGGCAGTCGCGCGATGAACTGCGCGTCGCTCTCCTCCTTGCACACGCTGAGGGTCAGAGGTGCGCCGGTGATTTCGGCGGCGAGCGTTGCATGTTTGATGGAGCGCTCATCGCGGGAATCGAGCCGCAGGATCACGCCGCGACACGGGCGGTAGCGGAAGACATTCGACTCACACCGCAGCGCGGACGGATCGTGCTCGATGGCAAAGTGGTTCGCCCACGCGGCGCGGTAATCATTTTCCATCGCCTTCTCCGCATCGCTCAAGCGGCAGAAGCTCAGCACATAGTTCGGCCCGCCCGCCTTTGCTCCGGGGCCGATGCACGATTTCTTCCAGCCGCCGAACGGCTGTCGCTGCACGATGGCGCCTGTGATCGGACGATTGATGTAAAGATTGCCTGCCTGCGCGCGGTCGCGCCACCACGCGACTTCATCGGGGTCGAGCGAGTGCAGCCCGGCGGTGAGCCCGAAGCCGGTCGCGTTCTGCCACTCGGTCGCCTGTGCTAGAGACGCCGCGCGCATGAGGCCGAGCACCGGGCCGAAACATTCCGTGAGATGAAACCATGAGCGAGGACGCACGCCGAGCTTGATGCCCGGTGTCCACGCGCACGGATCGTCGCCGGGCTGCCGGGGTTCCAGCAGCCACTCTTCGCCCTCGTCGAGCGTGATCAGCGCGCGGTGCAAATCCTTGCCCGGCTCGATCACGAGCGGCGTGACTATGCTGCGCGGATCGGTCGCCGCGCCCGCGTGCAGGCTCGCCGCGGCATCGCGGAGCTGGCGGCGGAAAACGGGATCGTCATACACTTCCGCCTCGAGAATCGCGAGGCTCGCCGCGCTGCACTTCTGCCCCGAATGGCCGAAGGCTGAGCGCACGAGGTCCTTGATCGCCAGCTCACGATCCGCCTGAGCCGTGACGATGAGCGCGTTCTTCCCACTCGTCTCCGCAAACAGCGGCAGCGTGGCTCGCCAGCCATGAAACTTGCGCGCCGTTTCATGGCCCCCGGTGAGGATCACAGCCGCGACGCGCGGATCGGTGATGAGTGCTTTGCCGATATTGCCGTCGCACGGGAAAAAATGCAGCACGTCGCGCGGCACTCCCGCTGCCCAGAGCTGCCGTGCGAGCAGCCACGCCGTCTGCGCGGTGGCGCGTGCGGGTTTCAGGATGACGCTGTTGCCCGCCATCAGCGCCGCGAGCACGCCGCCAGCGGGAATGGCGTATGGAAAATTCCACGGCGACACGACTGCCACGATGCCCATCGCCTGTGCTTTCACACCCTGTGGTGCCTTGCCGGTGCGGGCATAGTAGCGCGCGAAATCAATCGCCTCGCAAACTTCCCCGTCCGCAT
>JAYWEO010000290.1:0-10457 GCA_043779225.1 Prosthecobacter sp. | reverse complement strand
CGCCGGTGAGTTCCGCACAAGTCGGCAGGAAATCCCAGAAGGCCCACGGCTCGTCGCTCACACGATCCGCAGGCACGGTGCCAGGCCAGCGCGCGAGGCCCGCATTGCGCAGGCCGCCCTCGTAGAGTTCGCGCTTGTAGCCGCGCATGCCATTCGCAGCCTGCTCGAAGCGTTTGCCGAGCGGCGAATCTGGCGCGAAGGATGAACCGTTGTCACCCGCGAGCATCACGAGCGTGTTTTCGTCGAGCTTGAGTTCCTTCAGCAGCGCGAGCAGGCGGCCGACATCGGTATCGAGACGCGTGACCATCGCGGCGTAGTTTTTCTCCTGCTCGCTCCACGGCTTGTCCTTGTAGCTGCCTTGCTCGTTGATCTGAAACGTCCCGTGCGGGAGCGTGATCGAATAGTAGAGAAAGAACGCCCGGTCCTTGTTGTTCCTCACGAATTTCAGCGTCTCATCCGCGATCAAATCCTGCGCATAGATCGCGCCCTTGCCGTCCACTTTTGTGTTGCCGTCATTGCCCGGCAGTTCGACGCGCTTGTCGTCATTGTAGAGGTATTTTGGAAAATACGAGTGCGCGTGCCGCTGGCAATTGTAGCCGAAGAAATGATCGAACCCGAGCTTAAGCGGACTGCCGGTCGTGTCGAACATTCCCATGCCCCACTTCCCGCAGCATGCCGTCGCATAGCCCGCACTTTTCAAAAGCTGCGCCACAGTGAATGTGCCCGCAGGCAGCGGCATCTGGCCCTCTTCCCCGATCTCCCGGTTGGCGCGAATCGGCGAGTGCCCGGTGTGCTGCCCGATCATCAGCGACGTGCGCGAGGGAGCGCAGACCGTGGTGCCGCAATACGCCTGCGTGTAGCGCGTGCCTTCGCGCGCCATGCGGTCGAGATTCGGCGTCTGGATGAGCTTCTGCCCGTAGCAGCCGACATCGCCCTGCGCAAGATCGTCGCTGAGGATGAAGATGATATTCGGACGGCGCTCCGCCGCAAATGATGCTGGCAGGAGGCCGAATGACCAAAGCAGGACGGCGAGTATTTTGGGGAGTCTCATGATGGTGCGCTGTCTATCCGCACGCGCGGATTCGATTAGCCACCGTGGCGGAGGACCGCGATTCTGCCTAGCCTTTGCGCGGCAGCGGGGATTGCTTCGTTGCATTCGGATGAAGCCATTTTTCCCCATCGCAATCTGCGGTTCACTTTTCATCGCCGGGCTCTGCGCCGCAGCGCCGAATGCAGCCGTGGATTTCCGGACCGATGTGATGGCGGTGCTGAGCAAGGCGGGATGCAACGCGGGCGCGTGCCATGGGAATGCGATCGGCAAAGGCGGCTTCAAACTCTCACTGCGCGGACAGGACCCGGACCTCGACTGGAAGGCCATCGCTCGCGAGCAGGGCGGCCGCCGCGTGAACCTGATCGAGCCTGCGCAGAGCCTAGTGCTCATGAAGTCGCTAGGAGCGATCGCGCATGAAGGCGGCCAGCGCTTCGACCTCGCCGCGCCGGAGTGTGACATCCTGCAGCGATGGATTCGCAGCGGCGCGCGCGACACAGGCTCCGGGCGCAAGGTGGTGAAGCTGGAAGTGACGCCGCGCGAGCAGGTGCTCATCGAGCCTGCGGGCGAGGTGCGCATCAAGGCCGTCGCGACATTCTCCGATGGCACCGTGCGCGATGTCACGCGGCTCGCGGTCTTCGAGCCAAATGACCTCAGCGTGAAGGTGAGCGTGGATGGCGCGGTGACGCGCGAGAAGTTTGGCGAGACGACGGTGCTGGTGCGGTTCCTCGGCGAACAGGTGCCGGTGCGCCTCGCATTCACGCCGGAGCGGAAGGATTTCGCGTGGGGCAATCCGCCCGCGGCGAATTTTGTGGACGAGCACGTTTTCAAAAAGCTCCACACGCTGCGGATGAATCCCGCCGGGCTGTGTGACGATGCGACTTTCCTCCGTCGCGCACATCTCGATCTGCTGGGCATCGTGCCGACACCGGAAGCCGTGCGTGCATTTTCCGCGGATACCGCGCCGGACAAACGTGCGAAGCTCGCAGACACGCTCATGCAGCGCGGAGAGTTTGCGACGTTCTGGGCGATGAAGTGGGCAGACCTTCTGAAAATCGAGGAGCGGCAGCTCGACACGAAGGGCATGGAGGTTTTCCACGGATGGATTCGCAAGGCGGTCGCTCAGAACAAGCCGCTCGACCAATTCGCCGCCGACATCATCGCGGCGCGCGGCAGCACCTACGAGAATCCGCCGGCGAACTGGTGGCGCGCGAACCGCGATCCCGTGACGCGCGCGGAGAATACGGCGCGTGTCTTTCTCGGCACGCAGCTCAATTGCGCGCAGTGCCACAATCATCCCTTCGAGCGCTGGACGCAGGACGACTACTACGACTGGACGAGCCTTTTCTCACGCGTGGACTACAAGATCGTGGAGAACAAGAAGCGCGACAAGAGCGACAAGAATGAATTCAAGGGCGACCAGATCGTGCAGTTCAAACCCGGCAAGGCGAGCGTGCCGAATCCGCGCACGGGCACGGATGCAAAGGCGCGTTTCCTCGGCGTCGCCGCGGTGCTGAAACCGACTGCGGACCACGACGAATTGCAGTCGCTCGCGGAGTGGCTGCCACATTCGCCGATGTTTGCGCGCACGCAGGTGAACCGCATCTGGGCGCAGCTCATGGGCCGCGGCATCGTGGACCCGCTCGATGATTTCCGCGCGAGCAATCCGCCGACGCATCCAGAATTGCTGGACGCGCTCGTGAAGGAATTCACCTCACACGGCTACGACCTGCGGCATCTCATCCGCACGATCATGGCGTCGCACACGTATCAGCTTTCGAGCGACGGCGGTGATGCGGATGACGATGCAAACTATTCGCATGCGCTCATCCGCCGCCTCGGCGCGGAACAGATTCTCGACTCGATGAGCACCGCGCTCGGCGCACCGCTGCATTTCGACGACTGGCCTGCTGCCACACGCCTCGCCGAGGTGCCTGAGGGACGGAAGCACTACCACCCCATCAAGACCGACCTCGACCGTTTCGCCCTCGCCTTTGGCAAACCGCCACGCCTCATCGCGAGCGATTGCGAACGCACGAATGAGCCCACGGTTGCGCAGGCCTTCCAGATGCTGAGCGGACCCGTGATCCACGAACTGCTCACGCAAAAGGAAAACCTCATCGGCAGACTGCTCGCGACGACTCGACCGGATGCGGAAATGATCTCAGAACTTTATCTCGCCACCCTCTCGCGCGAGCCGTCCGCCGCAGAGATGGAGCGCGCAAAATCACACCTCGCTTCGAGCCAGGACAAACGCCGCGCCCTCGAAGACCTCGCCTGGGCCGTGCTGAATGCGAAGGAGTTTCTCTTCCGCCATTAGCGCGAGGCCTTCAGCACCGGCAAAGCATTGCACTTCCAAAGGGGAGAAATCCGTGGGAAACATTGGGCTCCATCCTTCTCCCGAGCCCTTGGAGCATGTCATGCACTAGGCAGAGACCCGTGCGGAATCACACTCCTCCGCTCAGTATCCCAATCGCCCAAAGCCGAGGCCGGCATTACTTTCCCGCCGGAGCGGAAGGGGCGGAAGGGGCGGGCGATAGGTTCGGGTTTGCAGGAAGGGCGGGCACGGCGGGAGCACCGGGATTGGCATTCTGCACCGGCACGCCATTCAGAGATGCACTAGGAGACGCACCAAGGGGAGCTCCATTTGCCGGGGTTCCATTCGGCGGCACGGTATTTTGCGGCACTCCGTTGGATGGGATTCCTTCCTGGGGAAGACGGCTTTGCGGTGGCGCGGGGAGGCGCACGGCGGGCTGTTGTGGCAACTGTCGGAGAGGGGCGAGGTTCCCTGGCTGGCCGGGTTGCGCGAATTGCCCTGGCTGGCCGAGTTGCACAGGTTGAGCGGAATTGATCCGCACGGGCGCTCCGGGGTTGCCGGGATTCGGGGCCACGTTCATGCGCAGTGAGGAACTGACTGGCGTATGCGTGGGCTTCACCACCGTGGATTGGGTCGTCTTCTTGGCGGTGGATTCGCTTCCGCAGCCGCAGCCTTTGCCGGAGCTGGCTCCACAGCCGCCGCTCCCGCAGCCCCCGCTCGTCCCGCAACCGCCACCTGCCGAACATCCGGCGGATTTCGCATGGGAAGCAGCCGGGCTGGGCGGCGACATCTGCACATGGAATGCCACCACCAGCACCAGCAGCGCGCCGTAGAAAGGCAGCACCGAGAGCGAACCCATCGCCCCGATCACCTGCCCCGCCTGACGCCAAGTCGGCTCCGGTGCGGGCAGGACGAAGCAGTCCTCCGCCTTCATCGCATTGCCCCCATTGAGCGGCAGCTTCCGCATGAAGGCATGGTAGGCATCCGTGCAAGCCCGCGCCATCACCACCGCACAGGCATCCGCCAGAGCCAGCAGCACCACCACCCCGCATACCCAAGGCAAAGCCCCCATCTGCGCCTTCCCTCCCGCAAACACCATCACTCCCGCGATGATAGCTAATGTCCCCACCTTGCATTTTCCGGCATTAGCCGCATGCCGCTTCATCCCCCCTTCGAGCGCAGCCGAGTGCATTTCGATGGCGGTGATGGTGACGTTTGGGTCAGGCATAGATTATTATGGGTTGAAATAAGGAAACGCGTCACTCCATCGGTATTCGCCTTGCTCACGGCCCTCTTTGGCGACCTGCCCGGTATGCGTCGAGGGCTTCGCGGATCGCCTTGCGGTTTTCCTCGTTTTTGAATGGCACCCCCGGTTCGAGGGCCTTGGCCCATGCCGAATCAAATGGGTCGCTCCGTATTTGTTGACGGATAAGGTCATGCACCAGCGGCGCTGCATTTTCGGGACGGGTTTGCAGCCAGCTCACCAAGGCAGTCTGCCCGTCAGGACCGTTCGTTCTCGCAAGAACTGGGGCAACCAGCTTGACCGCTTCGCTGGTAGGCGGCTGATCCGCCAGCCGTGCTGCAAGCGGCGGGACTGCCTCGCCCTTATACACACCTTGAAGCGCATAAAAAGCTGTCTGTTGCCGTACCTTATCCCGATCGTCAGTCGCTAATGCCGCGGAAACAAGCAATTCGATGCCGCTGGGCGCCCCCATTTTCGCCATTGCGGATGCCGTACTCCGTATCAACGTAAGATTGCTGGTTTCCCTCCATGTCCGCTCCAGCATCGGTAACAGTTCAGGTCCGTCTTGGCCCAAACCACCTATCCCAGCTAGAGTGCTCGCAGATTTTCTCATTTGATCATCAGGAGCGGTATTAGCGATACGGAGCAACAGATCAACGGATTCCTTGCTAGCTGCCGCTTCCAAGGCCCCGATGAGCAGTTGTCGCTCAAACTCAGAGTTCGCACGGTTAGAGATAAATCCATACATTTGTTCCAGAAACTCTGGAGTCGGCTTCTTATCCATTAGCGCGTTCGAGAAAACCGTTTGTAGATGCATTTGCTTTAAGTCGTCGTGTTCAACCCGTTCCGCATCGAGCATTGTCTGAAAAATTGCCGGCAAGTCTTGTTTTTTGATTTCAGCCATCATCGCCTCTTCTTCCCGGATGGTCATGTCCTTAACCTTCTTCAGAGGATTCGCCGGGGCTTTCCAGACCGTAACAGGCAGAGGTTTCCCTGTCGATGGCGTGAATCGCTCCGACGCAGGATCAACAGTTGTGGGCAGGCTGGCCGATTTGTCTGAATGCATCGGAATGGGCGACGGAGGTCTGTGCGGCCACAGGGCGATGACAAATCCCGACAAAACCAAAAGCGCGCCGAGGATGAGTTTTGTTTTGTTTCTCATGGGAACGAACACGGCTGCCGCTATTGCACTTTTACTCCTCCTACCGCGATGTGCGACCCGCCCGGTATGCATCCAGCGCCTCGCGGATCGCTTTGCGGTTTTCCTCGTTCTTAAATGGCACCGACGGGTCGAGCGCGGTGGCCCACGCAGATGTGAACGGGTCGCCGAGCATCCGTTGGCGGATATAGTCATGAATGAGTGGGGCGGCATTTTCACTCCTGCCTTGCAGCCAGCCCACCACGGCGTTGCTGGCGCTGGGATCAGTGATCCTCGCTAGGATGGGGGCGACCAACTGGACTTCCGGGCTCGTGGGCGGCTGGTTTGCCAGCCGCGCTGCGAGGGGTGGAACGGCATTGCTTTGATAGGCTTCCTGCAGCGCGTAATAGGCTGCCTGCTGCCGTGCCTTGTCCCGATCATCTGTTGCCAACGCCGCCGATAGGAGCAGTTCGATGCCGCTGGGCGTCCCGATTCTCGACATGGCGGTGGCCGTGCTCCTGAGCAGGGTTGGATTGCTGGTTTCCTGCCATGTGCGCTCCAGCATTGGCGAGAGTTCGGATGGCCTCATACTGCTGGAGGCCACCCCGGAAAGTGCAGCGGCCGCTCCCCTGATTTCCTTCTCAGGAGCCGTGTTCGCCACGCGCAGCAAAAGATCCACGGATTCCTTGGTCGCAGCTTCCTTCAAAGCTCCGATGAGCAGGTGTCGCTCAAAGTCAGAATTCGCACGGTTGGTGAGAAACCCATACATTTGCTCCATGAACTCCGGGCTGGGTTTCTTCTTCATCAAGGCATTCGAGAACGTCGTTTGAAGATGCATTTGCTTCAAGTCGTCATGCTCCACCCGCTCCGCGTCAATCATAGCTTGAAATATTGCTGGCAAATCTTGTTTCTTAATTTCAGCCACAATCGCCCGTTCCTCCAGAACACCCATGGCAGCGAACTTTTTTCGAGGACTTTCCGGGGTGTTGAACGTCGTAGCAGGCAGAGGTTGCTTCGCTACTGGAGATAATTGTGGCGGAGCAGGAGCAAACGTTGTCGGCTGGCTGTCCAAGGTGCTTAGTAGGCCCGGGGTTGCCTCTGGCGGTTTTATTATCGGCCACAGGGCGATGACAACACCCAACAGAATAACAAGGGTGCCGAGGATGAATTTGTATTTCGTTTTCATGGGAACCAACTTGGAACAATCAGCCGGAGCTGGGCACGGAGATCATCCACTTGGAGCGGCGCTTCGGTATGCACCACACTTCTGTCAGTCACGTATTTGCGAAGGATTGTGTTCTGGTCGGTGGCAGGCGGAGGAGCCGGAGGATATCCCGGTGCCGGAAAACCAGACAACTTCGTGAAATATTGGTTTTCCCATCGAATGAGGCCGTCGCCGGGGAAGTCATCCGGTAATTTGCCCGCGCCAAGGATATATGTCTTGGCAGCAACTGACACGGTTGGGCATAGGCTTGTCAGGATTTGCGAATTGCTGAAAGCTGAATAGGGCGGATCCGATACTAAGACCCCTAAATCTACTTTTGCGTAAACAACCTCTCCATACATGACCTTCGGCGGCAGGTTGGCCACTTGTGTCGGGTCGTTCAAGGTGGCGATTGCGGTGGATCTGTCGTCCATGTCCATGATCACCGGACGGCGAACATCAAGGGTGTCCTTGGTTTTGTAAGACGAGAAGGGCCAGCTTGCTGCGCATAAAAAGTCCACTACAGCCCAATCCCGCCAGTTCACAGGCTCATAGTAAGTAACTGTTTGGGTCCCCGCCGTGAGAGTTATCTGCTCCATCAATTCCTGCCCAGCGCCGTTAAACACATGCCGAGGGTTGTCCGAAAGCCATTGATAGATACGGCCCATCTGGCTTCCCTTGTGAAGCGAGCTCGTAGTCAGGAAACCGACCACAGCATCCTTATTGGTCGAGGAACCTTCCAGAAACTTGCGGCCCGCCAATCCTCCCCTGCTGTGGCCGACGAGGACAATCTTGGCCCCAGGATGACGGTCGAGCAGCATTGTAATTGCAGCATCAACCTCCTGAGCGAGTTCATCGAAGGTCTCAAAATCGCCGCACTTGACCCTTCGGTCTGAAAGGTATGGAATAAGTTGGCCGTCAATACCGCCTTTGGCAGTGCCGGTAGTCAAAGGAATCCCGTTGTCCCCCGGAAGCCCTGTCCGCGTGGTGCTCGGCTTTTCAGGAGCGCCAAACTGAAGACGGTAGCAACGCACGCCTCTGTTACCAAAGGAGCCTGGAACACGATTAAAATGCGGCAGCGTGGCGGGTAGATCGGGGACGAAATCTTTATTACGGATGACCATGGAACGCACAGCGTTCGTTCCGACAGAGGCGTCATACGGAAATGCGGCGTTTACAAATTCCTCCCAAGTATCCGTATTCGAATTCATCCCGTGCAGCAAAAGCAGAATCCTTGGGGCGAGGGAGAGAGGCAGCGACACCTCTGCGACCTGAACGCCGCCCTCTTCAACAGTGAGCACAAGAGGCTTGTCCGTTGGCGCGCGCCCCTCGATCAGGATCACGCCCTTGTTGTCATTCTTAATGTTGTTCAAAAAGAGGTCCGACAACTCCACGCCCTGCGGCGTGATTTGCGTCGTCGTCGCAGAGGAGGCGTGCTGTTGGAGAGAAACTCCGTAGCCTGTCCCCGTGCTGTCCGAATACAAAAAGGCCGCTTCTCGCGTGAGATTTGTCTCCACAAAGTTGACCGCGCCATCGGCCTGCTTGAGCTTGTATTTCACTGATTGGTTGGAAGGAAGCTCCTTCACGAGCTGTTGAATATTGAGAAATACCGGGAAGAAATCCTTTAGATCTTTCCGCCCGTTCACATGCCCGTCGCTCCAGTCAGGAGCTTGAGATCCAAACGGATCCGTATCCTGATCATCATTGTCATTGAGCCAGAAACTCCACGGATGTTTTGCGGAGACTTTCCCCCTGTCGCTTTCGTCAATTGTGCCATCATAGTTGGCGTCCACCATCATCTCCACTTTACTAAGGGTCGTCCCCGTGTTCTTAGTATCCTCTGGCCCCGGTTCCGCCAGGACTAGTGCGTTGTATTCCACCATCTCAGACGCAGTCCCGCCCACGGGAATGGTCAGCGTCACGCTGTCTGTCACTTGCTGTCTCCCCACGGTTTGGGTTCTCAGCAACGTGCGCGAAATCTCTTTGTCCGTCGAGGCACCCTGCGGGCGGATGAGGCGCATCTGGAGCTTCTCCCCGTGCCAGGTGATGAAGGGGTTTCCGATTCCCGGGCTGGTGTCCACCTTGCTATCGGAGAGTGTCGCATTTTCCCCGTACGGAGGGTCCACGTAGATCGTTCCAACTTCGGGATCTTCAGCCGTGAATGGATAAGGAAAATTCGTGCCAGACAGCGAATACTGACCCGCGCTTCCGGTGGCCGGCGGTTTGATCTCGGAATAGGAGGCATTCACAAAAGGGGTGAATGCCGGAACGGAGTTCCATTCCTCCGATTCGATATCGGGTAAAACCGAGAGCGCAGGATCGTAGGGGTTCGGGTCACTTCCAGTGATGCCGCCATCCGTCTCCACCGGAGGAGACTCCTTCCATCCGCTCCATGCGGGCGCGGTGGTGTTATCCACCGATAGCTTGCTCACGTCCCAACTGCCGCCCCTCGTGGTCGTGGTGGTGTAAGTCTTAAACTGGCCTCCCTCGTTATGCCCCGCGACTTTCCGATATTGGTAGAGCACCGCGTCGCTCCCACCGGCACCCGATCCTCCGGTGCCGCTTCCTCCCCTGCCCGAGCCACCGGTGCCGGATCCGCCTGTGCCCGATCCACCGCTGCCCGATCCACCGCTGCCCGATCCGCCGGTTGCGAGGAGGCTCACGGAGGCGGATCCCTCATAGCCCAACATGGAGAAGCTGGCGGAGATCGTGCCGGTCATCGCAGAATTCCACGTGTAACCGACCGCCGCTTTCCCGGTGACACCGGTACTGATGGTGAGGGTGGTGGGAGGTTCGATGGGGGGCGGGTCGATGGGGGGGATGACGATGGTGGCCCCTCCCGTGGCGGAGAACGTCACATCCACACCGCCCACCGGGGACACGCTGATAGTGCGATTCTCGGTATTCGTACCATCCGAGTACACACCCCAGGTGACGAAATTGACCAGCGCCGTGGCGGTGCCGGAAGCCGCTTGCAGACTCACACTGTAGCCGATTCCCTCGCTGATCTTTTGCCAGGGGTCAATGGGGTCAATGGGGTCAATAGGGTCAATGACCGCCGCCGGGGTGAAAGACACGGCTCCCGCGGAGTCCGCGGTGGCGTAGCTGCTGCTCACCCAGACGGTGGAGGCTGCGGCACCCATGGTGAAGGTGGCGCTGGCGTTCCCATTGGCATCCGTGGTCGGGTTGCCATAGGCATCCAGGATGGCAATGCCATCGGCATCCGTCGCACCGACGACGGCGGAGAGGGTGCCATCGCCCGGATTGACGCCGAAGCTGACTGAAGCTCCACTGGCCGCAGCCCATGCCGAATTCCGGGACTCCGTGTGGCCCATGTCGTCCGCCCATTCCTCAAAACTGCTGAAGAACACCTGCACCGTGACCACCCGTGTCTCCCCGGCGGCCAGCGGGGTGCCGCTGTCGGCAGCGGTCACCGTGGTGGTGATGACGGTGTGATCGCCGAATTTCCCCCAAATTCCCCCACCCCCACCGCCAGTATCGCCACCG
>JAYWEO010000289.1:0-3632 GCA_043779225.1 Prosthecobacter sp. | reverse complement strand
TCGCAATCGCCCGGCAGCGACATCCGCGTGGGCGTCGTCGGCTTCAATGGCCGCGGCAATTCGCACATCGCGGACCTTCTCAAAATCAACGGCGTGAAGATCACCGCGCTGTGCGATGCGGACGAGAAGGTGCTCGGCAAGGGCAAGGACGCGCTGTCGAAGAAGGGCGCGAGCATCGCGACATTCACCGACGTGAGGAAGCTGCTCGACTCGAAGGAAATCGACGCCATCTCCACGGCCACGCCGAACCACTGGCATTCGCTCATCGGCATCTGGGCATGCCAGGCGGGCAAGGATGCGTATGTGGAAAAGCCCGTCTCGCACAATGTCTTCGAGGGCCGCGTGCTCGCCGAGGCCGCGAAAAAATACGGGCGCATCGTGCAGTGCGGCACGCAGAGCCGTTCGAGCGTGGGGCTGCATCAGGCCGTCGCGTGGTCGCAGGCGGGGAACCTCGGCAAACTCGTCTGGGCGCGCGGCACCTGCTACAAGGCGCGTCCGAGCATCGGCAAGGTGAGCGCGCCGACGCCGTGGCCCGCGGGCATTGATCAGGATCTCTGGTTTGGCCCCGCACCGGTGAAGCCGCTCATGCGCGCGAAGCTGCACTACGACTGGCACTGGGTGTGGGACACCGGCTGCGGCGACCTCGGCAACCAGGGCATCCACCAGATGGACATCGCGCGGTGGTTCATGGGCGAGCAGGCGCTCTCGCCGAAAATCTGGAGCGTCGGCGGACGCCTCGGCTATGTCGATGACGGCGAGACGCCGAACACGATGTTCACCATGCATGACTACGAGAAGGCACCGCTGATCTTTGAAGTGCGCGGGATGCCCCGTTCCAAGGAGCAATGGAAGGACGGCAAGTGGGGCGGCAACGACATGGACGACTACCGTGGCAATGCGGGCATCGGCGTGTATCTGCAATACGAGAACGGCCACATCGAGGTGCCGAGCTACAGCGCCGCCGCCGCATTTGGCAAAGACGGCAAGATGGTGAAGCGCTTCGGCAGCTTCGCTGCGCCGAAGGAAGGCCCCGATCCCGGCAAGCCCGACAGCACCGAGGGGCAGGGAACCCATCACGAGAACTGGAGCAAGGCCATCCGCAGCCGCAAGGCGACCGAACTCAACGCCGAGATCCTCGACGGCCACCTCAGCAGTGCGCTCTGCCACACGGCGAACATCTCGTACCGCCTCGGCAAGAAGCAGGCGCCCGGCGCGATCCTCGAAAAGGTGAAGGCCGACAAAAATGCCGCCGACAGCTATGAGCGCATGACCGAGCATCTCGCGAAGAACGGCGTGGATGTCGCAAAGGATCACCTCACGCTCGGCGAATTCCTCGCGATGGATCCGAAGACGGAGAAATTCATCGGCAACGCCGAGGCGGACAAGCTGCTCACGCGCGACTACCGCAAGCCCTACGTGGTGCCCGCGGTCGCGTAGCGTTTTCCCGATCCCGCCTCACAAGCGGCCTGGCGTTTCCCTGCGTGCGTCGGCGTTGATCAGACTGATTGGCCGACGTACGGATTGGTCCCGCGTTCGATGCCGATGGTCGTCGCGGGGCCGTGGCCGGGGAGCACTTTGATATCGTCGCCGAGTGGCCAGAGTTTTTCACGGATGCCGCGGAGGAGGAGATCGTGATCGCCGCCGGGCAGGTCCGTGCGGCCGATGCTGCCGGCGAAAAGCACATCGCCACCGAAGAGGATGCGTTCCTTTTCCTCGAGGAAACAAAGGCTGCCGGGGCAGTGCCCAGGGACGAGCAGCACGCGGAAGTCGAGGCCTTCGACGGTCAGCTTCGGTATTTCCTCGATGAGGAAATCCGCGGAGACCGGTTCGATTTCCCAGTTCATGCCGAGGCGCTTGAAGTATCCCGGCACGGTGAGCATTTCCACGCCGTCCACGTGATAGCCGACGCGGCATCCGTGCTCGCGGTGGATCTCCGCAGCGTCCCACACGTGGTCGATGTGCGCGTGCGTGAGCAGCAGTGTGGACACGCGGAAGCCGCGCTTTTTCAGCCACGCGGCAGCGGTCTGCGGCGCGTCGATGAGGATGCCGTGCGCGGGGAGGAAGAAGCAGTTTGTGTCGAAAATGCCGCCGGTATGGACTTCGATTTGCATGAAAGGCCGGGACACTCGCGAGGCGGACCCTGCATGTCGAGTGCGAGAATTTGCCTGCGATTCCCTTGCGATTCGGGTGAACTCTGCCAATCTCCGAAGCCGGTTTTACTATCCCATGAACGCCATCCGCTGCCTCACCCTGTCGGTCGCAAGCCTTATCGCCTTCACCCCGCACGTCCGAGGCGCGGTGGATTCGGACTTCAAAAAAATCGCCCCGAAGGTCGCGCAGACCGTCGGCGAACTGCTGGAGAAGGCGCACTACAGCCGCCGCAGGCTGGACGACACGGTGTCGCGGCAGTTCCTGAAAAACTACCTCGAGCGGCTGGACTATAACCACCTGTTCTTCACGCAGAAGGATGTGGATGGATTTTCCGCGAAGTATGCGACGACGCTAGATGACAGCATCATGGCCGGCGACCTCGATCCATCGGTGAAAATCTACGAGGTGTACCGCAAGCGCGTGGAGGATCGCGTGGTGAAGGTAAAGGCGCTGCTCGCGGAGAAGTTTGACTTCAACGGCACGCGGAGCGTCGAGGTGAACCGGCAGAAATCCCCGTGGCCAAAGGATGCGGCGGAATCCGATCAGATCTGGCGCGACCGCATCGAGGGCGAACTGCTCGACCGAACGCTGATGAACGACAAGGTGGAGACGCCGGTGAAGGTCGTCTCGCGCCGCTACGACCAGCTCCTCCGCAGTCTGCACGAGCAGACGAATGAGGACGTGATGGCGGGATTTCTCAGCGTGCTGTGCGAGACGTACGACCCGCATTCGGAGTACATGAACCGTTCTCAGAACGACAATTTCAACATCAACATGAGCCTGCAGCTCATCGGCATCGGCGCCGTGCTCGTGAGCGAGGAGGGCTACGCAAAAATCCGTGAACTCGTCCCCGGCGGCCCGGCGGACATGAGCGGACGGCTGAAGGTCGGCGACCGCATCAGCGCGGTGGCGCAGGGCGACTCGGGCTTTGTCGAGACGGTGGACATGAAGCTCGACAAGGTCGTGGAGATGATCCGAGGCAAGGAGGACACGAAGGTCGTCCTCCGGGTGATTCCCGCGAACGCGACCGATCCCTCGGCACGCAAGGTGATCGAGATCACGCGCAAGAAAGTGAAGCTGAAGGAGCAGGAGGCCAAGGCGGAGATCGTCGAGCGGAAAAAGCCCGACGGCACCACGATGCGGGTCGGCTGGATCATCCTTCCGTCCTTTTACGCCGACATGCAGAAGACCGGTGCGAAGAGCACGACGAAGGACATCCTCGTGCTGCTCGAACGGCTCAAAAAGGAGCACATCGAAGGTCTCGTGATGGATCTGCGTCGTGACGGTGGCGGCTCGCTGGAGGAGGCGGTGAACCTGACGGGACTCTTCATCAAGAGCGGCCCGGTGGTGATGGCACGCGACAGCAACAATCGCACATCCGTGCTGCGCGACCGCGACAAGACGCTCGTCTATGATGGCCCGATGCTCGTGGTGACGAATAAGCTGAGCGCATCCGCGAGCGAGATTTTCGCCGCCGCGCT
>JAYWEO010000288.1:0-2205 GCA_043779225.1 Prosthecobacter sp. | reverse complement strand
GCCCGGCAAGCCGACGGAATTGCAGTGGCAGCTCTCCCGTTTCCACAGCTTCATCTGGGCGAGCGGCGGCTGCTTCAGCGACTTCTACATCCACCACATCGATCACCTGAGCTGGATGAAAAATGCGTGGCCCGTGAAGGCGCAAGCCCTCGGCGGACGCCACTATCGCGACAACTACGTGGATCAAAATTTCGACAGCTACGCGGTCGAATACACCTTCGAGGACGGCGCGAAACTCTACATGGACGGTCGCTGCATGATCGGCGCGAACCAGATCTACTCGAGCTATGTGCATGGCACGAAGGGCATGGCCATCGCCGCGAAGAGCGGTGACACCGGGCTGCCATCGAGCACTTTCAAGGGGCAGAACCCGAGCAAGAGCAACCTCATCTGGACCTCCGATGTGGCGAAGAATGAGATGGAATCGCACTTCAACGAGTGGACCGATCTCATTGATGCGATCCGCAGCGACAAGCCGTTCAACGAAGTGAAATACGGCGTCGAGGCCAGCGTCGTGACCTCGATGGGCCGCATGGCCGCGCACACCGGTCAGGAAATCACCTTCGACGAAATGCTCAACCACGAGCACGAGTACTGCCCGAACGCGGACAAGCTCACGATGGACAGCCCGCCGCCGCTGCTCTCCGACAAGGACGGCAAATATCCCGTGCCGACACCCGGATTGAAGAAGGGGAAGAACTGGCAGGAGTGGTATGTGTAATTGAGGCGCGGCTTCCCGCTCTGAAAACTCAAAGCGCCCGGAGCAATCCGGGCGCTTTTTTCATCAGACAATCCCCGTTCAGATTTCGGATTGAAGGAGCGTATCTGCGTCACCTTGACCAGATGCCCTGGAACCCGCACCTTTCCTACATGAACTGGCTCGATCACATCGTCGCTGACCCGAACGTCTGCCACGGCAAGGCGTGCATCCGCGGCACGCGTGTCCTTGTGTCCGTCGTGCTCGACAATCTCGCCGCGGGCCTGAGCACGGTTGAGATCCTCAGAAGCTATCCGTCGCTCAAACCGGCAGATGTTGCGGCAGCGATGGCGTATGCTGCGGACCTCGCTCGTGAGCGTGTCGTCGGCACGCCGCACGTCGCAGCGGCATGAGGTTCAAGATCGACGAGAACCTTCCACCGGAGGCGGCTGAATTGCTCCGAAGCAACGGACACGACGCTGACACGGTCCTCGACGAGGCCCTCGGCGGATCGCCCGATTCCATGATCGCGGTCAGGTGCAAGGCGGAGCAGCGCATTCTAATCACGCTCGATTTGGACTTTGCCGACATCCTCCAATACCCGCCGCACGACTACCCGGGCATCGTCGTCCTCCGCCCTGCGCGGCAGGATCGGGACACCGCGATGGCAATCATCCCGCGCATTCTCGAATTGCTTCGCACGGAGGCAATCTCGCAGCGGCTTTGGGTCATGGACGACACCAGAACCCGAATCCGCGGCGACACATGAGCATGACCCGCTGCCCGTGGCCGACGAAGCCGCTCGACATCACGTATCACGACACCGAGTGGGGCGTGCCGGTTCACCATGACCGGCACCTTTTCGAGATGCTCATCCTCGAAGGCGCGCAGGCGGGGCTGAGCTGGTCCACCATTCTCGCGAAGCGGGAGAACTACCGCGAGGCGTTCGACGATTTCGACGTGGAGCGCATCGCGCGCTACACGCCGCGCAAAGTCGCGCAACTGCTCGCGAATGCGGGCATCGTCCGCAACCGGCTGAAGATCGCGGCGACGATCCAGAATGCGAAGGCGTGCATTGCCACCGTGGAGGAACTCGGCAGCCTCGGCGCGCTGCTGTGGAGCTTTGTGAATCACCAGCCGATCCAAAACCGCAGGCACAGCATGAAGGACGTGCCCGCGCGCACTGCGGAGTCCGACGCGATGAGCAAGGAACTGCTGCGGCGCGGATTCAAGTTCGTCGGCTCGACGATCTGCCACGCCTTTATGCAGGCCACCGGCATGGTGAACGATCATCTCACAGTCTGCTTCCGACATCGCGAAGTGTCGGGGCTCAAGTAGAGAGTTTCATTCACTGTGGTTCTCAACTGGAACGAGCACCAACGCTGCGCAGACAAGCCAGGCCAGGGCAACGCCCTGGGTTGCACGTTCAGAAAAGACAAAGCCCTGAAAGGGGGCACACCTTGCCGCGCCCTTTCAGGGCTTTGTCCGCGATGGGCTGTTTTCCCAGG
>JAYWEO010000287.1:0-7823 GCA_043779225.1 Prosthecobacter sp. | reverse complement strand
ACGCAGTCTGCGGAGTATCTCGCCAAGCGCAGGCTGGCGCGGAACGCCGTCCTGCGACTCCCATCCGCGCACAGCCTCCGTGCCCGCGCCAATCGCCGCGGCAGCCTCGCGCTGCGTGAACCCGTGCTTCACGCGCCAGCCCTTGAGCGCGTCGGCGAACTCCGCGGGAGCAAGGTGGACATCGCTCAGCGGGTCGTGCCCCTCGCGCATCTGGCGCTCCACGGCGCACCGGGTGAAGTAATCCGGATCGCTGCGCTCGGCCAGCCAGCTACGGAACGTCACTACCGGGCATCCGAGTGCGTTCGCGGCTTCGGCGGAGCTATAACCGCCGCGCCCGAGCCATTCGGCAAGCATCGCACTGAATGCCTTCACAGCCAGCCTCCTTCCAAATCGCGCTGCTTGGCCTTGTCGATGGCCGGCGGGTTTTCACGTTCAAACGCTTTCGCCTCGGCCCCGGCAAACTTCGCGCGTTGATCGAGCAGGCGCTCCACGAGGTCGCGCGCACGGTCGAGGGCCATGTTCTCGCCCTGCCGGAATGTGCGCTTTCTCCAATACGTCGCGCCATCGCCGCTGCCGGAGAACCCGTAGATCTTCAGCACCCGGCGCGTGCGCTCATCGACACGCTCGGGAAACTGGACGACGACTTTGCCGCGCTCGGCATCGTCGTGAATCACGATGTCCTCGCGGCGCTCGCGCAGGCCGGGCGTGGACGCTGCGAGCTGCTCCGTCGCGATGCGCTCGCTTGTCGCCATCGCCTTCTCAGCGAGCCGGTGAATCACGGCGATGTCCATGCGGTCCACGGCTTCACGGAGCGCGTAGCGCAGAACTTCCATGCGCTTGTCGAGCAGCGGCATCGTCATCACGTCGCCGCTGGGAACGACGGCGAAGCGCTGCTGGCATTTCGTCATTAGCGGCGCGGGCCGCCACTGGTCGCGCACCACGAGCGTCTCATGCTCGCCGTCCTCGGGATATTCGAACTCCACAGTGGACACGCAGCCCCCGAATTGATCGAAGCCGATGTTCACAGCGCACCTCCTTCAATGGCAGCGACGATGGCCCGCAGGGTGAAGCCGCGCGGCGCGCAGCGTCCCAGCGCCCAGTTCTCCAGCGTGCGAGGCGAGCAGTACAGGATTTGTGCGGCCTCGTTTCTCGTCAGGCGGTGGCGTGCGCGCCAGGCGACAATCAGGTTAGAGAAGTGCGCGATGCTCGTCGCGCGCGAGCCGGGCTTGTCCGGCATTGGCGTTGGGGTTGTGTTTCGTTTCACCCCAATTTTTTGCCAGCCAGTGCCCGCGGGGAACCATCACTGAAGGTCGAAAAGGCCGCGCCAAAGTTTTCACCATTTGCGCAGACGCCCCGCGATTGGCGCGGGAGTTGAAGCTAAAGTTCCGTGCTAACGCTGCTCACCATTTTCCTGCCGGTACGCATGTGTGGACTCACGGAAGGTCCACGCTCCACCCGCCATCGCGCTTGCAGATCCAGAGCTTGGAGATGCCGTAGCCGTCGGCGGTGTTGCGCTCGAAGGCCATGTCTTTGAGATGCTCTGCGAGAAGGGCGAACAATTCGTGATCTGGAACAATCCACACAGAGGGAGCGGCAGCGGGGGCGCGCACTTTGATTGTTGGCGCGTAGCGGGAGCGAGTACCGGCGAGCTTCGCGATGCGTTGCCGGTGTGGCTTCCCGCCTGGCCCCGGATGCACGACGCAGCCGAAGCGCCCGTCAGCCTGGATGACGAGGTGTTCCCCAGTTTCGTCCATGCCCGCCTCGGCGCACGCGGGACAGCGCGCGATGATTTTGCTGCCGTGCTCGCGGACGTTGTGCAGCTTTGCGAAATCGAGGCTCATGACGTTGGTTTGAATGCGACACCGCGGAAGCCTTTCTGGGATTTGCCGTCGCGCTCGATGCTGTTCGACCGGCAGACTTGGAAGAGTTCGAGCATCAGGCTTTCAAGCTGGCGATGAATCGCGGTGATCGGCTGCGGCTCCCAGCCGCGCTCGGGACAAAACTCGGCGTAGCGCTCGACGATTTCGGTCGTCGTCAGCGCGTCGTCGTCGGCGCGCTCGACGCGCTCGCGCAGGAACACGCGCAGACTGTCGCTTTCGGCAAGCAACGCATCAATGAGCCCCTGCTGGCGCTCGGTAAGTTTCACGTCGCCGATCTCGGCCACGTCGCGCATCAGCAGTTCCAGCCCCTGCAACGCCCAATTCAGGATGCCGCTGCCTTCCTCGCGAATGAGCACGTCGGCGAAATCGGGAATGCGCTTCGCCGGCGGCGGCGCTTCGTAGCGCACAATCAGCAAGCGCCGCTGCCACGCGCCGACGTCGCCCTGCAGCCGCACACGCAGGCGGCAGTTGGAAGTGATGATCGAATTGAAGCGGCCTTGGATCGGAAACGAACCGGTACCGCCCTTCTGTTCGGCATCGAACCAGTCGCCGCCCACGAGGCCCTTGAGGACCGGCGCGCCTTTCGAGGAGAGAAAGTTTTCGTCCACGTCCACGCCGATCAACAGCGTCTTGCGCAGGTAACGGAACAGCTCGAACCGTTCGCCAAGATGCTGCGTGCGAAGCTGCGTGACGTTCTCCCGTCCGACGACCTTCTGCATGACATTGGCGTACTGCGTTTTCCCCCGCTTGGGCAAGCCGTCGAGCAGCGTGAGCCGCTGTGTGAGGTTGAAGCCGAGCAGGTTTTGGCCGGCCATCTTTTGCAGTAGTATTGCATCGTCCGAATGCACCGCTGAGAGGACGAGTTCGTTCAGAAACCGCGGGCACGTCGCTGCCGGATCGTATGCCAGCGGCGAGCGGTTCCGGCTGCGAAACTTCGGCGAGAACGGTTCGAGGCGAAAGCCGGCTTCGCCGAAAATGATCACGCCGTTACTCAGATGAACAATCGGCTGCTTTTCGGCAAATGCGCCGCGCTCCTCGATGATACCGCGAAGTTGCGCCGCGATGCTGTTGAGCCGGCTGTCGGTGCGGAATTGCTCAAGTGCTGCCATGTTTTCCGACTCGCGGGAAACTTCCAGCATCCGCGCCGAGATCGCCTGTTTGATCGCATCGGCCGACTCGACGACAAACAAGCCGGTGTCGTCGTGATAGCGGTAGAATGTGCCTTCGTCTGGTTCGTAAAGCCCCACATGCTCGGCGGCATAGAGACCCGCCCAATAGGCTTCGTTCACCCCTTTGACGTAGCTGCTTTCGCCGTCGCGCGACTGGCCCATGAACACCGGCTCGCCGAAGCGTCGGCGCAGTTCGCCATCGGCGCTCTCGTCCTGGGGAACCTCAGTGCGCGGTTTCCACGGCAGCACGAGATCGTCGGGCCAGATGATTTCGCCGAAAGTCAGTTCGACGGCGGGCGCTTCGTGAATGGCGCGATATTCCATGCCCTCGGGATGAATGCCGTGAATGACCGTCTGATTTCCCGTGCTGCGCCATTCGCCCCACGCCTTGCCATCGCGTGTCTCCAGCTTCGCAGGGCCGGGATGCTGGCCGCGGATCTTCACCCACAAATTGCCGCCACGTTTCCCGCTCGTGAATAGCGTGGCGCGAAGCTGCGGATTGAGCGCGAGGAACGGCGCCACGCTCGCGTCGTCGTCGATGTCGATGCTGCACACGCCGCCCGACGGCGCGCCGACGAGCACGCCGAGGTTGTGCCCGGAGTTGAGGTTCGCCACGTAGCGCGTGTCGCGCATGTGCTCGACAGTCTGCTTCTGCCAGCCGCGAAACTTCGGCGCTTTCGTGCCGCGCTGCATCCATACCACCACGACCTGATCGCCGAGCAGGCGCTGGACGCGCTGCACCGGACTTTCGTTGACATGCTCGCTCAAGCGGAGCCCTCCGAGTGGACGGTTCCGTTCGAGTGTTCAGCATGGCAGCCGGTCGTCTCGCAAGGGGCGGCCGGCTTTTTCTTTTGCCGATTCCGCCAATGGTCGCGCTTCTGAGCCTCGCTGTAGATGCGGCGCGCGCCCTCGTTTTTCTGCAACACGTTGCGGATTCCGAACCTGTCGCCGAAATTGCGGATCATTTTGCTCAACGCCGCGCGCGTCACGCCCAGTCTCGGCGCGAGTTGCATCAACGAGCTGTAGCCAAGCAATTCGCACCTCAGCAGCCACGTGACGCCGACGAACCTACGGAATGCCATGTCGAGCCGAGGCCCTCCATGCTTTTTGTCCCGCGGCACGTCGAAGCAATAGACGAGCACCTGGCGCATGATTTCCCCGGCGGCGGCGAAGTCCGCGCGCACGGGCTCGACCGGTCCGGGCGCGGGATCCCCGTCCACATGGGCGGCGAAATCCTGTTCATACGCCGGCTCAGGCTGCCGCTCGCCGCCCTTGTCGACCCACCCGTAGGAATGCGGCGCGGCGCTCATTTCGCGCCCTCCAGGGTTTTTCGCTGCTGTTGGCGCGTGACGTGGCTGCTGAGCCGACGGTTTGTGCGGAGGTACGACTCAACCTCGACGAGGCTGTAGCGGATGGCTTTGCCCAACGCGATGTAGGGCAGGCGACGCCTCCGCAGATTGACGAGATGCCGCGGGCTGACCCCCAAATGCCGGGCGAGTTGCGATTCCGTAATCCAGCCCGGCGGCGTGGATTCGGTGTTGTTGGATGGCGTGTTGTTCACGCACGCGACCCCGTGTCAACTTGCGTGCGTTACATGTTACGGTTTTACTCTGGTATGCCGACTTTGCTGACGTGTCCGGACATCGCTCGCAGGGCTGGATACTCCCGCATGCAGATCACTCGTCTGGCCCGGCTGGACCGCATCCCAAGCGAGCGAATCATCACCAAGGGCGGTCAGTATCGCTACGAACTGACGCCTCCACTTGCAGAGTGGATTCGCGTGATGAGGCGGCGTCCACCCAAGATCACCAGACTCAATTCCGGTGGCTATATCCTCGGATGCCGCGCCCAGAAAGGGCCGCCACAGAGAAACACCGCGATGATCCTCGATGAAATGAAGCTCTTCACGAAGGAGATACTCGCCCGCGTGAAGGAGATTCAGGAGCAGTGTCCGTCGAACGAAGAGTACGAGATTCTGCGCGATACGCTTCACACGTGCATCATGGCGCTGATCCGTTGCAGTGACTCCATGCGAAAGAGCCAGTGACGCGATTCCCGTAGGCACTACGGCGTCTGACTCGATTATCTGTCCTTCAGCAGCGGGCGATTGCCGAGATGCTTCGACCGGCGCGCCGCGAGGCACTGCGGATAGTCTGCCGGTGGCATGATCTTGAACCACGCCTCTGCCTGCGCAGGCACGACCAGCTCTCGGTAATGCTGGAAGATGATGTTCGGCGAGTTGCCGCACTCCAGCGCGACACGCGCGGTGTCAGGCACGAGCGCGAGTCGATAGCTGATGTAGGAGTGCCGGAGTGCGTTCCGCTTCCACGTCGTGCCGATCTTCTGGCAGAAGTAGCCGAGCGCAGTTGCCACGTCGCGATACGGCGCCACGCGTCCGCTCGTACGCGCGATGGGCTCCAGCCATGCGCGCAGATTGTCGCTGATCGGGACAAGGCGGCGGCGGCGCGTCTTCGTCATGCTCGCCTCGCACTCGATAAAGCCGCGGTCGAAATGGATGTGGTTCCACTCCAGCCGGGTGATCTCCGTGTTCCGCAGGCCGGCGAATGCGCCGATGAGGAGATATGGCAGCAGCGTTGAGTCGGCGCGGCTGAGCAGATTCAACAATTCGGCCTGCGTGAAGATCGTCACCGGCGAAATCTCGTCCTTCCACACGCACATGCCGTCGAACACCGTCGGGCGATCATTCGGCAGATACTTGCGCCGCTTCAGGAAGTTGCCGAAGCAGACGAGGATCACGCGGCAGGTGTTCTTGCTCCGGTTTGTGAGATTCGCGCGCCCTTCCATCCAGCGGTCGAGCGCGCCCGAGTCGAGGTCGTCGAGTTGCGTTCGCGCAAAGGCATCCACGAAGTGCCGCATCGTCCAGCGCGCGGTCATCACGTATTTCTCCGTCACGCCCATGGAGCGGCGCGATTCCATGAACTCATCCGACAGCTCGCGCAGCGACTTGCGCGGCCGCGTCGGATCGAAGTGCTTCATGTAATACTTCGCCGCGTCGAGAATGCTGAATCCGCTGAGAACCCGATGGGCCTCGGCGAATAGCTCCGCGCAAACGTGCAGCGGGACGCCTGTGGTTTCAAGCCGCTGCGTGGCGGCCATGTAGCTCTCCATCTCCACCGTGGTTAGCGCGCGAGCCTGGATGCGTTCGCCGGCCAGCAGGCCGAGCTGCACGCGAGCCTCGCGCTTTGCCTCGTTCACGTCGGCGAATGTGCGCCGCTGTCTTTCACCGGCCCGGTAGTAGGAGAGCTGGTAGTTGGCTCCAGCCCGGCCTTTCACCGAGTAGATTTTGATTTCGTTGTGCTCGTCCGAGATGACGAGTGGTGCGGTCTTCTTGTTCTTCGCGCTCATGTTGTTTGGCGCGGGGCGTCAAATCCAATTTGTCAGGCAATTTGTCACACAAGACCCACGGACTCACGTAAGTCATTGAGGTTGAGAATCGAATGGTTTGTTGGAAGATGAAATTGCGCGCCTCTACGATGAGAAGCCGGAGGACGACGTGGAGACGGTGCCTCGCATGGAGATTCAGGCGTTCGAGCACCACGACTACCTCGTGTTCATGTTTCACGACCTCCGCGACTGGATGCTCGCGCTCCAGCTCCTCGGCGTCCGCGAAGTCGATTTTTCAATCACCCGCAAAACCAAAAAAATCGGCATTGGCCGTGTCCTACATGGAAAACGAATCCTCGACCTCGCCCGCCGCGGTGGCAGCGCCACTTGCGAAACCACCGGCGGAAATCAATCTGCTCTCCCCGAAGGACTGGCCGGAACTGGCCCCGCTGAGCCTGCGCCTGGTGATCATGTCGCGGAGCCGCCCGCGAACGATCAACAGCCACCGCCTGTTCCCGAGCGCGACACTCGTGGTTCCCGAAAGCGAGCTGGCTGATTACGCGCACGTCGCCCTGGAGAAGGTCACGATTCCCGACGAAGTGAGCGGCGTTAGTGCGGTGCGAAACTGGATTCTGCGGCGCTTCACCGAGGACTCCATCGTGATGCTCGACGACGACATCACGGCCTGCGTCTGCATGGTGTCGCTGCGCTGCCGCAAGCTCTCGAGCGATGAAACGCTCGCGATGCTCGAAAACTCCGCTTACTGCGCGCGCGGCGCCGGGGCGCGATTGTTTGGCTGGCACCAGCGCAGCGATCCGCGCCTGCTTCAGCGCAACGATCCGTTCGGCGTTCACCATTGGGTCGGCGGAGCCGTGGGCGTCGTGCGCGATGCGAACGGCGGCGTGCCCAAGTGGGATGAGCTGCTCAAGTGCAAGTGCGACATCGACGCCACGCTCGAAGAACTGATGGTTAATCGCCTGGTCTGGAATGAGGCCCGGTTCTGCTTTGTGCAGGAGCGGGACAAGAATCTCGGTGGTAATTCGATCTTCCGCTCTGCCGAGCGCATTGCCGCCGAAAAGCGTTACCTCAAACGGAAGTGGAAAGCCCACATCCGGTTCGAGAGCTATCAAAGTCAGGACAAGACCGCGATTGATGCCCCGCGTCGGCAATCCTTCAGCCTCGATGCGTAAAATGGAGACACTCCGCGATGGACTCACCGCGGGCCGGACGACGAGGAGGAAGCCATGCCTACGTCACCTACGCGCGACCGCTCGAAGCACCCCTCAACACCCTCCTTTCTTTTTGGCTCAACGTGCTCGGCGAACCAACATCAAGACATGCGATTTCTAACTAAACGAGGCTATGAGTTTGGCGAGGTTTCCTCGGCGATGCAGAAGGCTATCCGCCGTGGAGACACTCGCCTTGCGGG